>DATJJR010000038.1:0-34333 GCA_035492055.1 Rhodocyclaceae bacterium
GATTCGCGCTATCAGTTCTACATGCCGGAAATGAACCGCAGCACTAACGAGCGTCTCAAGCTCGAAAGCGCGCTGCGCCGCGCCATCGAGCAAGATGAACTGGTACTGCATTACCAGCCGCAGGCCGATCTCAAGAGCGGCAACATCATCGGCTTCGAAGCCTTGCTGCGTTGGCAGCATCCTGAACTGGGCCTCGTCATGCCAGGCAAGTTCATTGGACTGGCCGAGGAAACCGGCCTGATCGTGCCCATGGGCGAATGGGTCCTCCGTGAAGCCTGTCGTCAGAGCCGTGCATGGACGGATGCCGGGTTGCCGATGATGCCTGTGGCAGTGAATCTGTCTGCCAAGCAGTTTGCGTCCGATATTGCGGACCGGGTGAGTGCAATCCTTGCCGAAACCGGTATTGACGGTGCGCGTCTTGAACTCGAATTGACTGAATCATTGTCGATGGACAAGCCGGAACGTACCATCGAGATTCTGCATGCCTTGAAGCACATGGGTATTTGCCTGTCGATCGACGACTTCGGTACCGGCTATTCCAATCTCAGCTACCTAAAACGCTTCCCGGTAGACAAGCTCAAGCTCGACCAATCCTTCGTGCGTGATCTGGCAGTGAGCACCGAAGACCAATCGATTGCACGCGCTGTGATCGCCATGGGCCATGCGCTGCGCCTCAAGGTCATTGCCGAAGGCGTCGAGACGGAAGCACAGCGACAAATCCTGGCGAGTGAAGCCTGTGACGAAATGCAGGGTTACCTGTTCAGCCGGCCTGTACCGGCTGATGTCTGTGCGCAATATCTACGCGAAGGCAAGCGGCTGATCTGATCATTCCGATCTCTTGAGGGCCATCTTTCCCAGCCCCCAGACGCGTTCGCGCACATGCTCTTCGTGAAAGCCCGCATGTGCGGGCTTGATCAGGTCCGCTGCACTGAGAAACCCGATCACGGTGCGATCATTTGCCGCACGAACAACGGGCAAGCATTTTCGGTCTTGTACTGCCATTCGGCGTATCGCCGACTGACAGGTTTCATGCGGCAGTGCGAAAACATCCGCGTCGGCAGCGGAGAACAAGTCGCTGAGTGATTGCTCGGCGGATCGGGCGATGGTTTCGTGACCCTTTGCCTGCTGCAAGAACGCTTCATCAATAATGCCCAGCAATCTGCCGTCGTCATTCACGACCGGATAGCGTCGATGATGCTGTTCACGCCCAAAGAATTCTGCCGTCACTGCCGATAACGTCAGTTGTCCTGGAATGCAGATCGGCACATTCATGACATCCGCAACCGGAGTTTGTTCGTGCGGATCGATGCTGTATTCGCGATGCACGTGGAGACCGCGCCGTGCAATGCGTTCAGTCATGATCGAGCGCCGCATCAACAGCACAGTGAGGCCGTGTGCCAGGCCGCAGGCAAGCAGCAAGGGCAGCAAGGCATTGAAATTACCGGTCAGCTCGATGGCAAAGACGGTTGCTGTAAGCGGGACACCGAGTGCGGCGGCGAGCATCGCCGCCATGCAGATCAGCGGCCACATGGGCGGTAGCCCGGCAACTTCGGGCACAAAGTGCGCAACGATTGCCCCAAGGCCGGCACCCATCATCAACAGGGGCGCAAGCACTCCACCGGAAGTGCCGGAAGCGAGTGCAAATACCCAGATGATCGCCTTGGCGATGACAATGGAAATCACCGAATCGAGTACAAAGCGATTATTGAGAAATGCGTCGATGACACTGTAGCCAACACCCAATGCACGCGGCTCAAGCCAGCCGCCGAGACCGACAATCAGACCGCCGATGGCCGGCCACCACATCCAATGCACGGGCAACTGCGCGAACAAGTCTTCCGTGCGATACAGCAGTGAAGACATCAGCGCTGCCGCCAGTCCGGCGAGCAGCCCGCACAATACGCAGATCGGCAGCATCGACAATGTGATTGCCGCCGTTTGCAATGGAAACATCGGTCCTGAAGCAATCAGTAGTGGGCGCACGAATCCGGCGACGGTACATGCAACGATGGCCGGCAACAGACTGCGTGGACGCCATTCGAACAGCAGCAATTCAACGGCCAGCAGGACGGCGGCAAGCGGTGTGCCGAACACCGCCGTCATGCCGGCGACGGCACCGGCTACCAGTAGCGATTTACGCTCGCCAGCCGACAGCGACAGATATTGTGCGATCAGGGAACCGACCGCACCGCCGGTCATGATGATCGGACCTTCGGCGCCGAACGGGCCACCGCTGCCGATGGCGATGCCCGAGGCGAGCGGCTTCAGCAGGGCGACCTTGGGTGAGAGCATGCTCTTGCGGTAAAGGATTGCCTCAATGGCTTCAGGAATGCCGTGGCCGCGAATCTTGTCGGAACCGAAGCGTGCGATCAGTCCGACAATGAGGCCACCGACGATGGGAATCAGAATGACGATGGCGCCCAGAACGTGCTGCGCCGGTGAACGATCAGCCAGTGACAGTGTCTGGAAGAAGAACAGATTGGTAAAGAAGTGAATCAGGGCGAGCAGCAGCCAGGCTGCGAACGTACTGCAGACGCCGATCCCGGCGGCAACGGCGCACAGCATGGGCAGGCGACGATCAGCCGTGAAATCACGCTGCCGAGAGTGATGTACGGACATGATCAAGCCTTGTCATTGAAAGCGGTGATACGCGCAACACGGAACACATCGGAGAGCGAGTGCAACTCATCCTGATGGCGTTGTGCGAGGCGCGTGAGGAAACGTTTGCCGTCGGCGGTGAGATGCACGCGTACTTGCCGGCCGTCATCAGGATCGGCTTCGCGGCAAACCAGTCCGGCGCTTTCGCAGCGGGAAATCAGCGCGACGGTACCGTGGTGCTTGGCTTGCAGGCGTTCGGCAAGCTCGCTGATCGAGGCCCAGTCGCGGCCGGGAAACCCCCCGATCTGCAGCAGTAGTTGATACTGCTGCGGCGTCAATCCTTCGGACTGGGCGGCATCTTCGCTAAATCGAAGGAAGCGACGCAGCTGATAGCGAAACTCAGCAAGCGCTTCCAGATCAGACTTTTTCATTGGCGGAACCCTGCATGGTGGTTCCGCCAATTTATATCACATTGTGATGTATGTGGATAATCGAGGCAGTCAGGCTGGCGTGAGTGACGGTTGTTTGCGTCGGATGTTGAGCACCAGGATGGCGGCAATCAGGCACAGGCTGCCGGAAATCATGGTTGCCACGGTGTAGGTGCCGAGGCTGTTCCTGAGCATGCCACCGATCAGTGCGGCGCTGGCAGCACCGAGCTGGTGACCGCTGAATATCCAGCCGAACACGATGGGCGCATCCTTGCTGCCGAATGCGTCATTGGTCAGGCGCAACGTCGGCGGCACAGTGGCGATCCAGTCGAGACCATAGAACAGGGCGAAGACTGGGAGGCCAAAGTAGTTGATACCGAAAGCGAATGGCAGATAGATCAGCGCCAGGCCGCGAAGGCCGTAATACCAGAACAACAGTACGCGATTGTTGTAGCGGTCCGAAAGCCAGCCTGAGGACGTGGTACCGATCAAATCGAGCAGACCCATGGCAGCAAGAATGCCTGCACCCTCCACCGGTCCCATACCGTAGTCGCCGCACATCGCAATGAAATGCGTGCCGATATAACCGTTGGTACTGGCGCCGCAGATGAAGAAACTCATGAACAGTAGCCAGAAATCGCGTTGCTTGACGGCGCGACCCAATGCAGAAAAAGCAAGTTCAATCGGGTTGCGATGGGCTTCGCTTTCAATCAAAGGTGCGTCGGCCGGCTCGCCGTAGCGCGTCATGCGCAGTGTCGCTGGACGTTCTGGCAGGAAAAGAAAGATCAGCGGCAGCACCAGGGCAATTGCCGCAGCAATGACGAGTACCACAGGGCGCCAGCCCCAATGCTCGGTAATAGCTGCCAGCACAGGCAAAAACACAAGCTGGCCGGTGGCACTGCTGGCTGCGAGCAGGCCCATGGCCAGGCCGCGGCGTTGCACGAACCAGCGACTCACGACCGTGGCGCCGAATGTAGTGGCGGTGACGCCGGTGGCACTGCCGACGATGACGCCCCAGATCAACCAGAGTTGCCAGGGTTCCGTCATCAGGCTCGACAGGCCGACTGCACCTGCGAGCACGAACAGTGCGGTGAGCACGGCGCGGCGGATGCCATAACGTTCCATCGCCGCCGCAGCGAACGGGCCCATGAGGCCGAACAGGGCAAGATTGATCGACAGGGCCGCCGAGATTTCGGTACGACTCCAACCAAAATTCTTTTCCAGCGGCACGATCATGACGCTTGGTGTTCCGCGCGTGCCGGCGGTGACGAGCATGACGAAGAATGCGAGGCCGAGTGCCAGCCAAGCGTAATGGAAGCGGCCACGTATGGTTTTGACAAGTGCTTGCATGTGCATCTTTCTTTATTCATGTTACCGATCGGTAACATTGCTTGCCATGGTATGTACCGATCGGTAACATGTCAAGCGAGAATGCAAACTGTGGCGGGAAACATCATGGCAATCGGGCGAAAAGAGAAAGACACCAGTAAGGCAGCGACAGTCAAACCAAAGGTAGTCAAGCCAAAAGCGGGTAAGGTCGCCGCAGGAAGAGGTGTGGTTGTTCCGCAGCGCGCCTCTGTGCGCAAGGTGACAACGGGCAGCGACGCGCAGCAGCAAATCCTTGATGCAGTCGATGCGCTGTTTTACAGCGAGGGAGCTCGGGCTGTAGGTATTGATGCCGTGGTCAAACGTGCCGGTGTCAACAAGATGAGCTTGTATCGCCAGTTCGAATCCAAGGACGCATTGCTGCAGGAGTACCTGGTCCGTCGCGACCAACGTTTTTGGGGAAATTTCGACGCGAGCATGGCCAAGCATCCAGGTAATCCGCGGATGCAGTTGCAGCAGTTTTTCATTGACTGGGCCGAGCGCGCGGGCAGTCCTGACTATCGCGGCTGTCCTTTCATCAATGTCGCGATCGAGTTTCCTGACCGGGCGCACCCGGCGCGACAGATGGTCGCAAGCAACAAGCGGCAATTGTGGGATCGTCTGCATGCACTCGCTGTGGCTTGTGGCGCCAAGGATTCACGACTACTGACAAACGGCATGGCGCTGCTGATCGAAGGTGCCTATGCTGCAAGCCAAACATACAATCCGGCCAAGCCCCTATTGGAAACGATGCCGAGAATCGCCGGCGATATGATCGATGCGGCGTGTCGTGCATGACAAGGAATGCGATGAAAGCACTATTGCCAGAAAATGAAGCGCTGCGTCTGAGCGTACTTTGCCGCGATGGCATCTTCGACACCCTGGCCGGTCGCGCACGCCATGCGGACAAGCAACACGGCCGCAATAACGTGGCGAAAGCAGATGCCGAGTAAATCAGCCGATCTGGTTATCGATGCGACGCGCGATTGGTTGGAGCGGGCGGTGATCGGCCTCAACTTGTGTCCGTTTGCCAAGGCCGTGCATGTCAAACGGCAGATCCGTTACGTTGTTGATCTTGCGCAGACTACCGATGCCCTGCTTGAGACGCTGGAAAAAGAGCTGTCTTTTCTTGTCGCGGCCGATCCGGCGCAGATCGATACCACCTTGCTGATCGTGCCCGAGATGTTTGGCGATTTTCTCGATTTCTTTTTCTTCCTGGCCGGCGCAGAGGCCTTGCTGAAGCGCATGAAACTCCAGGGCACGATCCAGATCGCCAGCTTCCATCCACGTTACGAATTCGCCGGCAGCGAAGCGGAGGACATTGCGAACTACACCAATCGTTCGCCGTACCCGACGCTGCACCTGCTGCGTGAAGCCAGTCTGGATCGTGCTGTGGCAGCCTTTCCCGATGCCGCCGATATTTACGAACGCAACGTGTCCACGCTGGAACGGCTTGGCCATGATGGCTGGGAAGCGTTGTGGAAAAAATGACAATGTGCTGATACGAGGGTAAGCATCATGAGGGACGGTGCGGTGTATGCTCTGCCGACCCTTGTTTTTCGAAGCCGCCATGAGCACGATGCTTGAGCCCCCGATTGAAATCGAAACCGCACTAAATCCGACGATGTCGGTGATCTGGATGCATGGTCTGGGTGCGGACGGCAGCGATTTCCCGCCCATCATTCCGGAGTTGAATCTGCCGCGGGAGGCCGCGATCCGTTTCATATTCCCGCATGCGCCCATGCGTCCAGTGACGTGCAATAACGGTTACGTCATGCGCGCCTGGTTCGACATTCTGTCCATGGCGTCTGATCGGCGTGCCGTGGATCAAGAGACGGTACTGGCGGCGGTTGATTCCGTACGCAGCTTGATTCGTCGAGAAAACGAGCGCGGCATTCCAAGCGAGCGCATCGTCCTCGCCGGTTTTTCTCAGGGTGGCGTCATGGCCTATACGACTGGACTCACGCACCATGAACGTCTGGCCGGCATGCTGGTGTTGTCGGGCTATATCCCCACGCCGCAATGGGTGACGGAAAACGCGACGGCTGCGAACCGCCACACTCCGATTTTTGCCGCACACGGCACGCAGGATGATGTGTTGCAGATCGGTCTTGGAGAAGCCGCCCGTGATCTGGCAAAGACACTCAATGACGCGCTTGAATGGCATAGCTGGCCGATGCCGCACACTTTGTGTCTGGAAGAAGTGCAGCTTGTCGGTGCGTGGCTAAGCGAACGCTGGCGCAATTAGACGACGATCAGGTGTTTGTGTTCACGCCCGATAAATAAGACAATCCTCACATAGGGTATGTCGCATGCGCCCGCAGAGGCGAACGACGGAGGAAGGGGTGCGGCGTTGGCAGACGACGGTCACGAAACACTAAGGAAAACCAATCGCGTGCTGGTGGCGTCAGCCATTGGCTTGCTGTGTCTCGCCACAATGCTGGTGGGCTGGCTGCTGCTGCAGAGCTATCGCCGTTATCAGGATGCCGCCGCCCAGACAGCGCAGAATGCGGCCGTCAATCTTGAATATTTCCTGAATGCACATTTCGAGTCGAGCGACTTGGCCCTGCAAAGTGCCGCCGCCGAATTTGAACAACTCGATGCGAGCGGTAGATTCACGCCGCAGCGTTTCACCGACTATCTCATTTCCCTGAAGCAGCGCTTGCCGAATGCCTTGTCTATCCGGGGTACGGATTCTGACGGCAACACCATCTATGGCGATGACGTCGGGCGTGGACATGTCAGCATCAAAGGCACTGTCGGGCAGCCGTTCCGCATTGCGCAAAATGAAGGGCGTCTGGTGGTCGGGGCACCACTGAAATCGATGCTGACGGGAGATTGGCTGTTTCCCATCATCCGGCCGATCTACCAGCATGACGGCGAGTTCGCCGGTGTTGCCTATGTGAATACGTCGACTCAAAGTATCGAGGAATTCTTTTCCCAGCTCAATGTCGGAGAGCACGGGGCCATTGCCTTGGTCGGCGATGACAAGACATTGATCGTGCGCTATCCGCCCTTGCCACATGAATTGGCCGTCAACGGCAAAGCAATGCAAAGTCAGGCCCAGGCGCCTGAGACTTTGCAGGCACTGGGAGTACACACGAGCGAATCGATCGCCCGCGTGCAAAGCACCTTTGATGGTTATTGGCGTGTAGTGGCGAGCAGGCGTGTCGGCGTTTATCCCGTTCATGTACTGGTAGGACTTGCCGAGAAGGATTTTCTGGCGCCATGGCGCCGCGAATGTCTGCTGGGCCTGAGTTTCCTGGTTGTATTTGCGATCGGCGGAACATTCCTCGGCATCGGCGTGCGGCGCTACATGATGGCCCGCCTGCAGCTGCAGACACTGGAAGAAACCAGATCGGCACATGACCGCATGAGCGCCCTGATTCGTGCGATTCCCGATCTGTTGTTCGAGGTCGATCGTGAAGGCCGGTATCTTGATCATCACGCGGCCAGCATTGATTTACCGGGTGTCGCATCCGCGGATCTGATTGGCCGCACGGTCGATGAGGTTCTGCCGGTTCCTGCTGCCGATGCGCTCATGATGGCCGTAGCTGAGGCCGATACGGAAGGGCACTCCTACGGTGTGCAAATGCACCTGGATACCCTCGACGGTGAGGTTTGCTACGAGCTTTCCGTGGCACGTCGCGAAGCCGGTCGTTTGAAGGACAAAAGCTTTATTGTGCTTGCCCGTGACGTGACCGAGCGTAACCAGGCGCAATTGCGGATTGAGCAACTGGCCTTTTCCGACACATTGACGGGCCTGCCGAATCGGCGTTTGTTCCTGGACCGCCTACGCCAGAGCATGGCTGTGAGCGAACGCAATCGTAACTGGTGTGCGTTGCTGTTCCTCGATATCGATAAATTCAAGGCGCTCAACGACACGCTTGGCCACCAGATCGGCGACGTCCTGTTGGCGCAGATTGCCGAACGCCTGCGCCGTGCCGTGCGTGAATACGACACGGTCGCGCGCCTTGGCGGCGACGAGTTCGTCGTGTTACTGGAGCAGCTCGGCACGCAGGAAGAAAGCGCGGCCGCACAGGCGCGTCAAGTGGCGGAAAAAGTGTCGACGCACCTACGTCGTGAATATGACCTCGATGGGCATAAGTATCTCGGCAGCAGCAGCATCGGCATTGCCATGTTTCGTGGGCAGGAGGTCGTCAGCGACGAGCTGCTGCGGCGCGCCGATTTCGCCATGTATGAGGCAAAGAGCGGCAGTCACAACGCTGTGTGTTTCTTCGATCCGCAAATGCAGGCCAATATTGCGGCGCGTCTGGAGCTGGAGATTGATCTCAAGCAGGCCATCATCCATCAGGAATTCTTTCTTTGCTTCCAGCCACAGGTCGATGAAGATGGCACGCTGGTCGGCGCAGAAGCACTGATTCGCTGGAGTTGCCCCAAGCGTGGCCTTGTTTCACCCGCCGATTTCATTCCGTTAGCCGAAGAAACCGGCCTCATTCTTCCGATCGGTCATTGGGTCATGCGTGAAACCTGTCGTTGCCTGGAAGAATGGAGTCATCACGATTGCTTCAAGGACATTTCAGTATCCGTCAATGTCAGCGCCCGCCAGCTGGGTTTGCCGACTTTCGTCGAGGAAGTCCAGGAGTTGCTTTCGTTCTACGATATCGAGCCGGCCCGCTTAAAGCTTGAAATCACCGAATCGATGCTGATGGACCACATCGACGAAACCGTGGCCAAGATCAATGCGCTGCGTGCCATCGGCGTACGTTTCTCGCTTGATGATTTCGGTACCGGCTATTCATCATTGAGTTACCTGCGCCGCCTGCCGCTCGATCAAGTCAAGATCGACCAGTCCTTTGCACATGGTGCGCTTGATGATGCGAACGATGCTGCGATCTGCCGTTCCATCATCCTGCTTGGCCGCACACTGGGCCTGGATGTACTGGCCGAAGGCATTGAAACCGTCGAGCAGTGGCGCTTCTTCACCAGCGAAGGTTGCCGTTACGGGCAGGGTTATCTGTTTGGCAAGCCGATCCCGCGCGATGAATTCGAACAGTTTTTCTCAGGTGCCGTGGCGCCTGTTATTGCCCCCATCGGCGAATCGACACCCCGGAATGGTTTGTAACGCGTCGTTACTGCCCCTTGAAATTTTGTCAGTCTTCCCCAAACTCGACATTGTCACCCGGCATGGGTGGCGACTATGGAGCATCAATATGACCAATTCACTCGTTAAGGCTCGTGCTGCCGACCTGCGTGCGCACGTTCTTGCGGCCACGTTGTTTGTTTGCGCGCTTGCGTTCGGGCTGTATGGTTCCGTTGCGCATGCAGCTGAGCCAACCTTGCCCCAAGTGTATTCCGCAGCCAATGCCGGCGATTTCAAGGGGGCTCAGGCAATGATGGACCAAGTGCTTGCCGCGCACCCAAACAGTGCCAAGGCGCATTTTGTCGAGGCCGAGCTGTTGGCAAAACAAGGCCAGATTGCCAAGGCACGGAGCGAGTTCACGACGGCCGAGCGCATTGATCCGGGCTTGTCTTCAGAAAAGCCGGAAGCTGTGCAAAGCCTGCGCTCCAGGCTCTCGGGCGAACATGCAAGTAGCGTTGCCGTACCTGCCACGGCCATCGCAGCCGCAACAGCGTCAGCACACACCGGCCCCTCCTGGGGGCTGATCCTTGTGGTGATGGCATTGGTTGCCGCGATTGTTTTCTTCATGCGCTCGCGTAGCCGTGCGCAGTACGCCGCACCGCAGTATGTTCCCGCGGGGTCTGCAAATTACAATGGCTATGGACAACAGCCGCAACCATATGGTCAACCCTACGGGCAGCCTTATGGCCCTGTAGGGCCGGCATCTTCCGGCGGCATGGGTTCCAGCATCATTGGCGGTTTAGCTACAGGTGCCGCTGTCGGCGCAGGCATGGTCGCTGGTGAGGCGCTGATGCACCGCATGATGGACGGCAGCAATTCGACCGCAGCGACGAACGGCATTATTTCCGATGACGCGTTGCTGCGCGACAACACGGCCTCGAACTACGACATGGGCGGCAACGATTTTGGCGTCAACGACGTATCGTCCTGGGATGATGACACCAGCGGTAGCAGCGATTGGTAAGACTTGTCCAGTATTGACACAACACAAACGGCTCCGGTTTCCGGAGCCGTTTGTGTTTATACCGCCACTGCATAAATTTCTATGCAAGATTCATTTGCCAAAGTTTTGAAACCGGTGCATAGTGCCGACTGCGATTTTCAAGTTTTGGTTGTCTGGTTGGTCCGCGGTTCCTCTGCTATGTCCCCTGCATCGCCGTCTTGAGTTTCGCCTGAGAGTCTGACTCTCGTTTTATTTTTATTTTTAAGGAAGTTCAAGACATGGCAAATGGTACCGTCAAGTGGTTCAACGACGCCAAGGGTTTCGGTTTCATCACCCCGGATGGTGGTGGTGACGATCTCTTCGCTCACTTTTCCGCGATCCAATCCCAAGGCTTCAAGAGCCTGAAGGAAGGTCAACGCGTTACCTTCGATACCGTCACCGGTCCGAAGGGTCAGCAAGCTTCGAACATTCGCGCTGCCGAATAATCGAGCTTTGCTCAATAAAAAAGCCCGACTCAGGTCGGGCTTTTTTATTGCCTGAATTTTGTGCGTTTCAGTCAGGCGATCTTGGTAGCGCTTACGCCACAAACCACACAATGCGGATCACGTGGAACCTTGATTTCGCGCCATTTCATGGCCATGCCATCCAGTAGCAACAGGCGGCCTACCAGCGGTTCTCCGCAACCCACAATGAGTTTCAGCGCCTCGGCTGCCTGCATCGTACCGATGATGCCGGTCAGCGGTGCGAATACCCCCATTACTGCACAGCGGACTTCTTCGACATCTTCGCCTTCTGGAAAGAGGCAGTGATAGCAGGGCGCGTTGATTCGGCGTGGATCGAACACGGAAATCTGGCCGTCGAAACGGATCGCTGCGCCCGACACCAGTGGCTTACCAAGTTTCACGCAGGCGCGATTGACAGCATGGCGAGTGGCAAAGTTGTCGCAGCAATCGAGCACGACATCGGCCTTGGCGATTTCCGTTTCGAGGTGCGTTTCATCGAGACGCTCATTCAAGGGCACGACAATGCACTCGGGGTTGATTGCCGCAAGTGCCTTTTGCCCGGAAAGCACCTTGGGCGTACCGACAGTCTCGGCACGATGCAGGATCTGGCGCTGCAGATTGGTCATGTCCACCGTATCGCCGTCGGCCAATGCAATAGTGCCGACACCTGCGGCGGCAAGGTAGAGCGCTGCAGGCGAGCCGAGACCGCCGGCGCCGATGATCAACACCCGTGCGGCGAGCAGTTTTTCCTGACCTTCAACATCAATTTCCGGCAACAGAATGTGGCGGCTGTAGCGAATGAGTTGATCGTCGTTCATTGATGCATTCCTAAACAAAACGGGCACGCCCTTGCGGACGTGCCCGTCGATGGCGATGCGTAAAGTTTAACGCTTCATCACCTGCCAGGCTTTGAGCAGTGTGAGCGCCTGGTTCAACTGGTAGTCATCCTTGCTGCCGAACTCATAGCGCGGCGGCGGGATGTCTTCAGTCTCTGCCCCATCCTTCTTCGGGGCGGCCTTGCTGCTCTTGTCTGCCGGGACAATCGGTTGATTAGCCGATGCATCCTTGTCGTTGTTGAGATGGTGCTCAAGATCGGCCTCGCGCAAATTGAAGCGCGAAACCGGGGTGCCATTTGCGGTTTCGTCGATCACGACATCAGGCGTGATGCCCTTGAGCTGGATCGAACGGCCGCTCGGGGTGTAATAGCGTGCCGTCGTGAGCTTGATTGCCGTGGTGGCGGAGAGTGGCAGGATGGTTTGTACCGAACCCTTGCCAAATGTCTGCGTACCGACGATCAGCGCACGTTTCTGATCCTGCAGCGCACCAGAGACAATTTCCGAAGCCGATGCCGAACCACCGTTGACGATTACAACCAGCGGCACGGTCTTCAATTCTGCCGGCAACGCCTTGAGCGGATCATCCTTGCCGCCGCGGATGTAATCGGACGGCGTGGCAAGGTAGCGATGCTTCGAATCCTCGGCGCGGCCATCGGTCGAAACGACCAGCGCCTTATCCGGCAGGAAAGCTGCTGAAACACCGATGGCGCTGTTCAACAGGCCACCCGGATCGTTGCGCAGATCAAGCACGAAGCCCTTGAGTACGCCGTTGTTTTGCTTGTAAAGCTTGTCGATGTGCTTGGCCAGATCGGAAACAGTTTCCTCCTGGAATTGGGTGATGCGCAGGTAACCGATGCCACCATCGAGTAGCTTGGACTTGACACTCTGGACCTTGATCTTTTCGCGCACCAGCGTTACGACGATAGGCTTGGGCTCGCCCTTGCGCACGATAGTCAACGTGATCTTGGTATTCGGCTTGCCACGCATCTTCTTCACGGCGTCATTGAGGGCCAGGCCCTTGACTGGCGTGTCGTCGAGCTTGACGATCAGATCGCCCGGCTTGATGCCGGCGCGATAAGCCGGCGTATCTTCGATCGGCGAGACGACCTTGACGAAACCATCTTCCATGCCGACCTCAATGCCGAGGCCACCGAATTCGCCCTGCGTGCTGATCTGCAGATCCTTGAAGGCTTCGGCATCGAGGTAAGCCGAATGCGGGTCGAGGTTGGAGAGCATGCCGCTGATGGCGTAGGTGATCAGTGTCTTGTCGTCGATCGGCTCGACGTAACCAGCCTTGATGGCACCGAAAACGTCGGCCAGCGCACGCAAATCCTCGATTGGCAGCGCATTGGCCTGCTTTTCGGCATTGGCGGAAAAATTGAGGCTGAGCAGGACACCGGCGACGAGGCCGAACATGATCAGACCGAGTTTCTGCAGCTTGCTGCGCATGAGGGCTCCGAATCGGGGAATCGAGGAAGGAAGAAGTATGGTGAAAAAGCGTGGCGAAGATATTGCCGGATGTTTCAGTGCGTCATCAACGCAAACTCACCCACTGCATGGGATCAAGCGCCTGCCCCTGATGACGTAGCTCAAAGTATAAACCTGATTCAGGATTGCCCCCGCTGTTGCCGACGCTGGCGACGACGTCGCCAGCCTTGACGCGATCGCCTTCCTTGCGCAGTAATGCTTGGTTATTGCCGTAGACGGTAAGCCAGCCATCGCCGTGATCGATGATGATCAGATTGCCGAAACCGCGCAGCCAATCTGCAAAGACCACTTGACCTGCAGCAACGCTTTTGACATCGGTGCCCTCACTGGCACGGATGAACAGGCCACGCCAGGTTGTGCCCTCGACGCGAGGTGCGCCGAAACGATTGACCACTTCACCGCGCACCGGCAGGCGCAGTTTGCCGCGCAGGCTGGCGAATGCGCCGCTCAGATTGGCATCAGGTTCACGATCATTCTTGATCCCTGGTGAGCTACTGCTGCTGGATGAAGCGGATTTCGACTTCTCGGTCGGCCGTGCCGGTTTTGGTGAGCGTTTGGAGAGCCCGGCAATCAGGCTTGTCAGTCGTTTTTCATTCTGTTTCAGCGTGTCCAGATCACGTTGCTGATGCTTGATTTTGTCGGAGATGCCATCCAATACGGTTTGGCGCTGTTTTTGCTGCGCCAGCAATGTTTGCTGTGCCTGTTGCTGTTGTTTCTGGTTGTCGGCAAGCTTGTCCGTGCGATCTTGGGTGGCGGATGCCAGCCGCTGCTTCTCTGCCAGGGTGTCGTGCAACTTGTCCACCATTGTTGTCTTGGCGTGCGAGAGCAGCGTCAGATAGTGATAGTCGCGTGCGATCTGATTCGGGTCTTCACCGGATAGCAACAGTTTCAATGCGTCATCATTGCCGCGACCGCTTAGATATTGGCGATAGAGCAGTGTACCGATCTGTTTTTGCTGACTGCCGATCTGGCCTGTGATTTGATTCGATTGCGCCTGAATGTCGGCGAGTTGACGCTTGAGCTCATTGCGACTGTCGGCCAGCTCACGCAGACGCTTATTGCTCGCAGAAATGGCTTGCTCAGTTTCGCGCAGGCTGTCGACGACATCGGCACGGTTGGCCTCGTTCTTGGCAATGTCCTTGCGCAAACTCTCGATGCGGCCGTGAATGTTCTGCAACTCGGCGTTCTTCTGCGTCCGTTCATCCGCTTGCGTTGCAAGCGGCAGGGCGCAGATCAATACGATCAGTAGCGCTGAGTTTTTCAGGCGGCCATGCACGGCGGCCTACTTGACCTTGGCCTGATTGGCGACCTCGTCGATGGCGGCCTGGATGGCCGCTTCGTCGCCAAGATAGTAATGTTTGGTCGGACGCATCTCGTCATCGAGTTCGTACACAAGCGGTTGGCCGGTCGGAATGTTGAGATCGATGATGTCTTCGTCCGAAATGTCATCCAGGTACTTCACCAGCGCGCGCAGACTGTTGCCGTGTGCGACGATAAGCACGCGCTTGCCCGACTTCACAGCCGGTGCAATCACTTCGTGCCAGTAGGGCAGAAAGCGCGAAACAGTGTCTTTGAGGCATTCGCCACGCGGATAGTCGCTCGGATTGACGCCGGCATAGCGTGGGTCCTTGACCAATTGCAGTGCTTCGCCCATCGAGAGGGGCGGCGGCGGAACATCGTAGCTGCGGCGCCAGATCTTGACCTGCTCGTCACCGAACTTGGCAGCGGTCTCAGCCTTGTTCAGCCCCTGCAGCGAACCGTAATGGCGTTCGTTCAGGCGCCAGGAGTGTTCGGTCGGGATCCAGAGCAGGTCCATTTCGTCGAGCGCCGAATACATGGTGCGCAGGGCTCGGCGCAACAACGAAGAATACGCGACGTCGAAAGTGAATCCCGCACTCTTCAGCAAACGGCCGGCATTGCGCGCTTCGCGCACGCCTTGTTCGGTCAGGTCGACATCACACCAGCCCGCAAAACGGTTTTCGGCATTCCAGGTGGATTGGCCGTGGCGTAGCAGAACGATTTTTTTCATGAACAATCAAGTGTCGGCGTGGCGTCTTTGCGCACCGGCCGTATTTTATAATACGGTGGCAGTTCATACAGTGTCGTCATTCTCAACTTCTAATTCCGCATACACATGGAACACGCGCAACTTATCGAATTCGTTTGGCAAAACATCCTCTGGGTTGCGCTTTTCGTCAGTAGTGGTGTATTGCTCGCCTGGGGGGCGATTCGCGGCGATAACGGCGATGGCATGTCGCCGCAGGAGGCCGTGACACTGATCAATCGCGAAGGCGGTATCGTCGTTGATGTACGCAAGGCCGCTGATTTCAGCGCTGGCCACCTCGCTGGTGCACGCCACATTCCTTCGGCACAGTTTGCTGAACGTGCTGCCGAGCTTGAAAAATTCAAGAACCGCCCCATTGTTGTCTATGGCAATGGCGGCGATGCCTCGCGTGCCGTGAAGCTGCTGCGCCAGCAAGGCTACGCCAAGGCCGACAGCTTGGCAGGCGGCTATACGGCGTGGGCCGACGCCGGTATGCCAACTCAAAATTGACGGGAAGTTGAAGGAAATATCGTGCCCAAGATCCTGATGTATGCCACCGGCGTGTGCCCTTACTGCATTCGTGCCGAACAACTCTTGCGCCGCAAAGGGGTGACCGACATCGACAAGGTTCGTGTCGATCTTGATCCCGAGCGTCGCGCTGAGATGCAGGAACGCACCAGCGGTGCTCGCACCGTGCCGCAGATTTTCATTGGCGATACTTATGTAGGTGGGTGCGACGAACTGTATGCGCTGGATCGCGCCGGCGGGCTGGATTCGCTACTGGCGGCGTGAATCCTTAGCCTTTCCTTCCGGCGCTTGCCGCCTGAGGCATATTGCAGCGCCTTTCATCGGGCGGTAACCTGTAGCCTTCAATCTTCGCAGGCTTCGTACCCATCGAGCCTGACCGTTTCTAATCTCCCGGAATTTCCAGACAATGAGCACTGTGCCGCAACCCGTCTTCACCATCGAAAAAACCTACGTCCGCGATCTGTCGCTGGAGGTACCGAATGCGCCACACGTCTTCATGGAGGCTGAAGCCCCCGAGGTCGCCATTCAGTTGCATAACAGCGCACAACAGGTTGGCGAAGGCCTTTTTGAGAGTGTGGTGGGCGTCACTGTGACCGCCACTGCCGGCGAGAAGACCATCTTCCTCGTCGAGGTAAAGCAGGCCGGTGTGTTCCGCATTGAAAATGTGCCGGCACAAGATCTCGAAGCCATTCTCGGCGTTGCCTGCCCGAATATCCTGTTTCCCTTCCTGCGTGAAGTGGTGTCCGATGCCGTTGGCCGCGCCGGTTTCCCGCCGGTCTTGCTGGCACCGGTCAATTTCGAGGCACTCTATCAGCAGCGTGTTGCCGAGGCGCAAGGCGCAACCGCAGGCATCGAACAACCGGCCATGGTGCAGTAAGCATGCGGGCGCGGCTTGCTTGTGGCGGTGTGCTGGTGAGCATGCTCATGTTGTTCTCCAGCGGCGCATACGCACTCGACTATCGGTCGATTACTACTCCGTCGATTCTGTACGATGCGCCGTCGAACAAGGCTAAGCCGCTCTACATCATCAACGCCGGCACGCCGGTTGAGGCCGTTGTTGTAACCGATGGCTGGGTCAAGGTGCGCGACAACCAGGGCACGCTGGCTTGGGTTGATGCCAAGCAGCTTGACAGTAAGCGTACCGTGCAGGTTCGCGTCGATCGTGCGCAAATCATGGCGCAGCCGAATGACAAGGCGCCGCTCGTCTTCGAGGCTGCTCGCAACGTTGTGCTCGATTTGCTTGAAGTGACCGGCGACGGTTGGGTCAAGGTGCATCATCGCGATGGGCAAATCGGTTACGTGAAAATCCTCCAGGTCTGGGGCCTTTGATGCGGATCGCGGTGCTGGGCGCCGGCGCTTGGGGAAGTGCGCTTGCGTTGGCATTCTCCGGCCGGCATGCTGTTACGCTGTGGAGCCGCGATGCGAGTGAGGTCGAGGCACTTACAGCCGATCGCGAAAATCGTCGCTATCTTCGAGGCTTCCCCTTTCCCGCCGCGTTGCAGATTGAAGGCGATTTTTCCGCCGCGCTGCACGGTGCTGAACTTGTGTTGATCGCGACGCCACTGGTGGGCTTGCGTGGTACAGCACAAGCCTTGGCACGACATGCACCCACATTGCCTTTTCTTTGGGTGTGCAAGGGGCTCGAGGCGGGGACCGGCCTGTTGCCGCATCAAGTGGTTGCCGAAGTCAGCAGCGCCACTTGTGGCGCTTTGACCGGCCCGAGCTTTGCCGCCGAAGTGGCGGCAGGCAGGCCGACCGCCGTGACACTGGCTTCCCACGACGCCGATTTTGCGGCGCGTACCGCCCATGCCTTGCATGGCCAGCATCTGCGGATTTATGCCAGCGATGATGTGATCGGGGCCGAGGTTGGTGGTGCAGTCAAGAACGTATTGGCTATCGCCACTGGTATTTGCGATGGTCTCGATCTTGGCAATAACGCCCGCGCGGCCTTGATTACACGGGGCCTTGCCGAAATTACACGTTTCGGCGAAGCCCTGGGCGCCAAGCGTGACACGTTGATGGGACTGACGGGCGTTGGCGACCTGATTCTCACCTGTACCGGTGATCTTTCGCGTAACCGCCAGGTCGGCTTGGGGCTTGCTGCAGGGAAGACGCTGACCCAAGTCATCGATGCGCTTGGCCATGTCGCCGAAGGCGTTCCTGCTGCGCGCGAAGTCGCCAAACGTGCTGCGACGCTGGGTATCGACATGCCGATTACGCAAGCTGTGTGTGCCGTACTCGATGGCACGCTCAGCCCCGTCGATGCGGTGACCGTCTTGATGAGCCGCGAGCCCAAACCCGAGCTATCTCCCCAACCCCCTTTCCGGGAACGGGCATAGAAGTGGTTCGCCCTGTCTCGGCATGGCGCCCATTTTTATCTGACTAACTACCGCCAGCGAAATCGAGGTGTCGCCACGCCTCGTACACGACGAGCGCAACGGTGTTCGACAGATTCAGGCTGCGGTTGCCGGGTACCAGCGGCACGCGTATGCGTTGCTCGGCCGGTAACGCATCGAGCATTTCCTGAGGCAGGCCCCGCGTTTCCGGGCCGAACAAAAAAGCGTCACCTGCCTGATAGCCGACCTTGTCGTGTCGTGTTGTCCCGCGTGTGGAGAGCGCAAAGAGGCGTGCGTTACCAAGTGTGGCGCGACAGGCTTCCCAATCCTCATGAATGCGCAGATCGGCGATTTCGCTGTAATCCATGCCGGCACGCCGCAGTTGCGCGTCGCTGAGATCGAAGCCGAGCGGCTTTACCAGATGCAGTGTGCAGCCGGTGTTGGCGGCGAGGCGGATGCTATTGCCGGTATTCGGAGGAATTTCCGGCTGAAAGAGAATGATGTGGAACATGCGTGCATTCTAAAGAAATGTGCAATGCATACATTCGGACACAAAGACATTTCCAGAGCGACAGCTTGGCGACAGACATCGACCGTAAGGTGAACTACCGGCTTTGTGTCGATGAATATGCTCGTCCTGCTGGATAGTGCATCGCGAGACGACAGGCATTCCGGATTACAAGAGTGCGCATGTGCGGATATCGTGAATGCGTTCGATACGCATCTGACGCGCTGTGCGCAATCAACGGGGGGTAAGGCATGAATGGCTTGGCGCGCAACGACAGGAACTTTTCCGGCGGCCCCGGTGCATTACCGGAGCAGGTATTGCAGGCGGCGCAGCAAGCCATCATCTCGGTGCCGGAAGTCGGACTCTCGGTGTTGGGGATCAGTCATCGTTCCGATTGGTTTGTTGGTGTTGTCGATGAACTGGAACGCAATGTTCGTACGTTGCTGGGTTTGCCGCCGGATTTCCACATACTTTTTCTGCAGGGTGGCGCGACGCAGCAGTTCTCGATGGTGCCGATGACGATGCTGCGAGGCGGCAATCGTTTTGCTGAGTACTTGCGTACGGGCTACTGGAGTGGCAAGGCGCTGCCGGAGGCCGGACTCGAAGGCGATGTGCGTGTCGTCTGGGACGGAGAGGCTCACGGTTTCCGCAGCTTGCCAGAGGCGCGTGAATTGCAGCTCTCTCCCGAAGCGGCCTATCTGCACTACGCCTCGAACGAAACGGTCGAGGGGTTGCAATTTCATCGCGTCATTGGTCACGACAGCGTGCCGCGCGTATGCGACATGTCTTCCGATTTCCTGTCGCGCCCATGCGAAGCGGATCGCTTCTCGTTGATCTATGCACACGCACAAAAGAATCTCGGTCCGGCTGGCGTTACTGTCGTGCTCGTACGCGATGACGTGCTCAAGAGGGCACCGGAAGGGTTGCCGGGTTTCCTCGACTATCGTAGCCACGTCCGCACGCACTCCAACTACAACACGCCGCCGGTCTTCGCTATTTATGTCGTGCTGCTCGCCACGCGCTGGTTGCTCAACGACATCGGCGGACTGGAGAACATGGCACGCATCAATCGCCAAAAGGCCGAACTGCTCTACACCGCGCTGGATAGCAGCGATGCGTTTTATCGTGGTCGCGCCAATGTGGCTGATCGTTCGATGATGAATGTCGTATTCAACCTGCCGACGCCGGAGCTGGAGACGAAATTTATTGCCCAGGCTGCCGAGGCCGGCTTTACAGGCTTGGGCGGGCATCGCGCCATCGGCGGTTTACGTGCGTCGCTCTATAACGGGCTGACGGTGCAGGCGGTCGCAGATCTGGTTGAGTTCATGACGGATTTTCAGCGCGCCAATGCGCGCAGCGATCAATCGTCTTTCAAGGCGCGTGCCACGACGCAATTCTCCACGCGCGTCGCGCCGTGACGCTTGAGCGTGCGCGCAAGTTCATCCAGCGTGGCACCTGTGGTCATCACGTCGTCAACAACAAGAATGCTGCGGCCCGATAAATCGGCGTGGCATTCGAAGGCATTGCGAATGTTCTTGCGCCGCGCTTTCCACGGTAGACCGGCTTGCGCGGGAGCATCCTTGGGGCGAGTAACGGCATGCAGCAACAGCGGCACCTGCATGCGCTTCGCTAGCGGGCGTGCCAATTCAAGCGCCGGATTAAAGCCGCGTTCCTTCAGATGCGACGGCGTCGATGGCACAGCCAGGACGGCATCGATTTTGGCTGTCACGACGTGATTGAACAATGCAGAAACCGATAAGGCCTGCCCGTATTTGTAATGCTGGAGCAGGTGATTGAGCGGAAAGGCGTAGCGATAGCGCGCATGCGTGGCATCAAAATGCGGCGGCGTTTTCAGGCAACTGCCGCAAATATGTGCGTCTGCTGTCGGCAAGGCACAGACGGGGCAATGCCTGACGTCGATTCGTGGCAAGGCATCGCGGCAGTTTTGGCATACCGCATCGGCCGATGCGGCATCAACGCCGGCCCCGCACAGCAGGCAGCTTTGCGGAAACAGCGTAGCCAATACGGCTTTACCCAGTTTGTGCCAATTTGACACCACTTACCCCTTCCGCCACCATTCGGTCTTTGGATGATTTTGGATTGTAACGGCCTCATCATGAATGCACCTGCAGAACACCATGCCCACCATCAATGCGGCGGCGCTTGCGCTTCCGATGACGCAGCGCCCAAATGGACGCGTCAGGCAATCGAGGCTTTGTTCGCATTGCCTTTCAACGACCTGATGTTCCGCGCCCAGCAAGTACATCGCGAACACTTCTCCGCCAATGAAGTACAGCGCTCCACGCTGCTGTCGATCAAGACCGGCGGTTGTTCCGAAGACTGTGGCTACTGTTCGCAGGCTGCTCGTAACGACACGGGCCTTGAGCGTGAAGAGCTGCTTGAGATCACTGAAGTCGTGAAAGCCGCGCAAGCCGCCAAGGACAAGGGCGCCTCGCGTTTCTGCATGGGCGCTGCCTGGCGCGGCCCGAAGGAACGCGATCTGGACAAGGTCACCGAGATGGTGAAGCAGGTCAAGGCACTTGGCCTGGAAACCTGCGTCACGCTGGGTATGTTGCGCGAAGGCCAGGCGGAGCGTTTAAAGGACGCGGGTCTCGATTACTACAACCACAATCTTGATACGGCACCAGAGTTCTACGGCCAGATCATTTCCACGCACTCGCAAGCCGATCGCTTCGACACGCTCAGCAAGGTGCGCGATGCCGGCATCAAGGTATGCTGCGGCGGCATTCTCGGCATGGGCGAATCGCAGAAGGGTCGTGCCTCGCTGATTGCCGAACTTGCCAACATGAATCCGGCACCGGAGTCAGTGCCGATCAACAACCTTGTTCCGATTCCCGGCACGCCGCTGGAAAACGCCGAGCCGATCGATCCCTTCGATTTCGTGCGCACCATTGCCGTGGCACGCATCACCATGCCTTCGAGCTTTGTCCGTTTGTCGGCCGGTCGTGAACAGATGAACGACCAGCTGCAGGCGCTGTGTTTCCTCGCTGGCGCGAACTCGATTTTCTATGGTGATCGCCTGCTGACCACCGGCAACAACGAGCAAGACCGCGACGCGGCCTTGTTTGAGCGCCTTGGCATTGCCGCAATCTGAGTTCGGCAAGGAAGCTTTCGACCAAGCCGCTTCGACCTATGACGAAGCGGCGGTTTTGGCGCGTGAAGTTCAGGCGCGCCTCGCCGAACGACTCGACTACGTCAAACTGAACCCGCAGCGTGTGGCCGATATCGGCTGCGCCACGGGCGGCGGCGCACGCGAACTGCAACGCCGTTATCCCGAAGCACAAACACTGGCGATCGATTACGCGCACGAAATGTTGCGTGTAGTGCAAGCCAGCGGCCATAGCCGTTCCTGGCTGGACAAGATCATCAAGCGCAACCATAGCCCGCAGCCGCTGCAGGCTGATGCTTCAGCGCTACCGTTGCCGCACACCGCGTTGCAACTGATCTGGTCGAATCTTGTTTTTCATTGGCTGCAGGACACTGCGCCGGTGTGGAAAGAGTTTGCCCGCGTACTGGAAACCGGCGGACTCCTCACGTTCTCCATGCTCGGTCCGGATACTGCGCGAGAATTGCGCGAGGCCGGTACCGCCATCGGCATCAACGTACCCGTGCGCCGTTTTTACGACATGCATGACATCGGCGATCAACTCGTCGGCGCAGGTTTTGGCGATCCGGTCATGGATGTCGAATACATCACCTTCACCTACCGCAGTGCGCGTACTTTCCTTGCCGATCAACGCCATCTCGGCGTGCGCAATGCATTGCTCGGGCAGCTCGGTTTCTCGGATTGGCGCCGCGTGCTGCGTCAATGGGAAACCATGCGTGACGGCATCGGTCTGCCGCTGACATTCGAGATCATCTACGGCAGTGCGTGGCGAGCGGAACCGAAGAGGACCGATGACGGGCGCAGCATCGTGCAATTCCACAAGCATCGCCCGTAGTGCATTCGAAACATTTCTCGAATTGTAAATGGCGTAAACATTCCACCGGCAATCTGCGTTTGTTGATGTGCTGCAAGAGCTTGTGACACAGGCCTGTTGAGACAGCATGTCGACAGCTTTGACGGGTGAGATCGCGGTTTAATGCGGCCTACGAGAAACCGGAAGTCTTCCCGGTTCGCGAAGTGTTTTTGCTGAGGTCGGAGTCTCATGTTCACACTGAAAATGGCGTGGCGCCGTATCGGTCTGGCTTGCTGTGCGAGTGCCAGTCTTGTGGCTGTCACGCCGGCGGCGACACTCGCAGCGACCAAGGTCAAAGCAGTACAAAAAGCCGTGCAAAAGAGCACGGCTGAAAACGCGAGTGACGATGCGCGTTGGTTGGCACGTCTTGCCTATGGCATTAATACGACGGATTGGATGCATTTACGCAAGATTGGTCGCAAGGCATGGTTGGACGAGCAACTGCACGGCGATATGCCACTACCGGATTTCGCGCAGGCACAGGTCGATGCTTATCTGGGAGCGCCGCAACCCTTGCCGGATGTCGTGACTGATCTTGAAACGGAAAAGCGGCGCGTCAACGCCTTGCCCGACGGTGATGACAAACAGACGGCCCGCAAGGCGCTGAATGATCGTGCCGAAAGCGCATGGCGCAATGCCGTGTCTGCACAACTGGTGCG
Organism: Rhodocyclaceae bacterium; assembly: GCA_035492055.1. Classification (GTDB taxonomy): domain Bacteria; phylum Pseudomonadota; class Gammaproteobacteria; order Burkholderiales; family Rhodocyclaceae. The sequence goes on from DATJJR010000038.1 coordinate 23,321, forward strand.
TGATCTGTATTCGCCCGATCAGTTGCGTGAACAGATGACGGCGTTCTGGCTCAATTGGTTCAGCGTCTATCGGCAGAAGGACAACATTCGCGTACTGGTCGCCGATTATCAGGAACGCGCCATCCGACCGCATGCCTTGGGCAAGTTCCGCGATCTTTTGCTTGCTACGGCGCGCCATCCGGCCATGCTGCTGTATCTCGACAATTTCCAGAATGCCGCCGGCAAGATCAACGAAAACTATGCGCGCGAGTTGATGGAATTGCACACGCTCGGCATCGATGGCGGTTACACGCAGCAGGACGTTCAGGAGCTGGCGCGCGTGCTCACGGGTGTTGGTGTCAATCTCAAACATGAGTCGCGGCCTGGCGTGATGCGTTTGCCGCCGGATTTGCAATCGCAATACCAGTACGACGCGGATACCGGTTTCGAATTCAATCCGATACGCCATGATCGCGGCGACAAACAGATTCTTGGCACAACCATCGGCGGCGGCGGTTGGGACGAAGTGGCCAGCACGCTGGACATGCTTGCGCGACAACCCGCGACAGCGCGGCATGTGAGCGAACGCATGGCGGAATATTTTCTCGGGGAAGTGCCGCCACCGGCGCTGGTACAGCGGATGAGCGAGACTTTCCTGCATACGGATGGCGATATTGCAGCGACCTTGCGGACGCTGTTGAACTCAAAAACATTCAGCGACAGCGTGCTTGCCACACCCGGCAGTGCGCCGCGCAAATTCAAGGATCCACAGCATTTCGTCGTGTCGGCCTTGCGCTTCGCTTATGACGGCAAGCGCATCACCAATTTACGACCCGTGATGAACTGGCTTGCACAGCTCGGCGAATTGCCTTTCGATCACTTGACGCCGGAAGGCTATGGTTTGCTACAGAAGGATTGGGCCAGTTCCGGTCAGCTTGCCAAGCGATTTGAGATCGCCCGCACGATCGGTAGCGGCAATGACGGTCTGTTCAATGCGCCTGACGATGGTGCAAATGCCGCTGCAGTGATGGTGATGCCTGATGCAAATGCCGGTTTCCCCATGTTGTCGAGCAAGCTGTATTTCGATTTGATTGAGCCGCAATTAACGCAGACCACGCGCGATACGCTGAACAAGGCGGCATCACAACAGGAGTGGAACATGCTGCTGCTATCGTCGCCCGAGTTCATGTACCAATAGTTCACAAGGAGTCGAAAATGGATAGACGTACCTCCTTGCGCTTGCTGTACGGTCTTGCCGCCGTCCCGACGTTGACTTGGCACAGCCGCGTGTTTGCCGCGCCGAATGTGCCGTCGCGGTTTTTGCTCGTCTTCATGCGGGGTGGCTACGACGCGACCAATCTACTGGTGCCATATTCATCCTCGTTCTACTACGAGGCGCGCCCGACGCTAGCGATTGCACGCCCCGACGCAAATAACCCCAATGCGGCGCTGGCCATCGACAGCGACTGGGCGCTGCATCCTGCCTTGCGCGCATCGCTCTGGCCGATGCTGCAGCGAGGCGAGGTGGCGTTTATTCCTTTTGCCGGCACCGACGATTTGACGCGCAGCCATTTTGAAACGCAGGACAGCATCGAGGTGGGCCTGCCGCTGGATCATTTGCACAATGGCTCCGGCGGTTTTCTTGGGCGGCTGGCCGACGTTCTTGGTGCCGATACCGCCAGGCCGATTGCGTTTACCGACAATCTGCCGATGTCGTTCAAGGGCGGCCCCAATGTACCGAATGTGTCGCTCAAGAATGGTGGCGGCGGTTTCGATGAGCGGCAACGCCAGTTGTTGAGCAGCTTGTATGCCCAGCGGGATTTGTCGCCGATGGTCGATGAAGGCATGGAACTGCGCAGCAAAGTGTCGCAAGAACTACGTGATGAAATGAAGGCCGCCAGTCGAAATGCCAACAGCGCCAAGGGTTTTGAAGCCGAAGCGCGGCGCATGGCGAGATTGATGCGCGACGATTACCAGCTCGGATTCGTCGATGTCGGCGGCTGGGATACGCACGTCGGCGAAGGCGCGGCTCAAGGCCCGTTGGCGAACAACCTGTCCAATCTCGGCGGCGGTCTGGCTGCATTTGCCGATGAAATGGGCCCGCAGTGGCGCAACACCACGGTGGTCGTCATTTCCGAATTCGGGCGGACTTTCCGAGAGAACGGCAATCGCGGTACCGATCACGGACACGGCACGGTGTACTGGGTCTTGTCCGGTGGCTTGAATGCCAGCGTGAAGGCAAAACCGATTGTCGGCGAGCGTATTGCGGTGACACAAAATACCTTGTTCCAGAATCGCGACTACCCGGTGTTGAATGAATACCGTAGCGTGCTGGGACAAATGTTCGGCACGCTGTATGGCCTGTCGCCCAATCAATTGGCGCAGGTTTTCCCCGGCGCGAAGATGCAGGGGAATCTCGCACTGGTGTGAGTCTCGCGTGGATCGAAAATCGCGGCGCGGTAAAATTCGTGCTCCTTTTTCTGGTTGATCGCAATGTCCGCTGCCCATGTTTTCTCCCGCTGCCATGAAGCGCTCGCAGCTTGCGATATCGATCGCAAGCTGGCAGTGATGGCTGCATTGGCAGATGATTGGGTGGCCGGTCGTCTGGATATCTCACCGCTTGAACTAACCTTGTCTGACGAAGCTGGCCGGCCGGCGCAACCTGCATTGGTACCGCCCGCAGCACTGCCAGCACGCGGTGTGCATGTGCCGGAAGGGCATGCAGCGATGGTGCATGCCATTGCGCATATCGAATTCAATGCCATCAATCTTGCGCTTGATCACATCGTGCGGTTTCAAAATTTCCCGCGTGAATACATCGACGACTGGATCAGTGTGGCTGCCGAAGAGGCGTATCACTTTTGCCTTGTTCGTGATCATTTGCGTACGCTCGGCTACGATTATGGCGACTTTGTGGCGCACGACGGCTTGTGGCAGATGACGGTCAAGACGGCACATGATCCGTTGGCACGCATGGCGCTTGTGCCGCGACTGCTTGAAGCGCGTGGCCTTGATGCGACGCCGCCTATCCAGCGAAAATTGCGCGGCATCGGCGACATGCAGGCCGTTGCTATCCTCGACATCATCCTGCGCGACGAAGTGCGGCATGTGGCGATTGGTGATCGCTGGTTCCGTGTGTTGTGTGCAGAACACGGCCTGGAACCCGAAGCGACCTATCGTCGCCTGATCGAGGAATATGCAGCGCCCTGGCCGCAACCGCCGCTGAATGAAGTCGCACGGCGTGCGGCGGGGTTTTCAGATGCGGAAATGAAGGCGTTGGTACTTCCGCGTTAGCGAATGTCTGCAAGCGTGTCGCGCGCACTTGCAGACGTTGCATTACAACGTTCCGTACGAATGCAGCCCGCTGAGGAACATGTTCACGCCAAGGAAGGCGAAGGTCGTCACGAGCAAGCCGATGACGGCCCACCAGGCGAGTACTGCACCACGCAATCCCTTGGTCAGACGTAGATGCAACCACGCGGCATAGTTGAGCCAGACGATCAACGCCCAGGTCTCCTTGGGATCCCATTGCCAATAGGTTCCCCAGGCTTCAGCAGCCCACAGTGCGCCGAGAATGGTGGCGAGCGTGAAGAAGGCAAAGCCGATGGCGATGGCCTTGTACATCAGGTCTTCCATCACCACGAGTGGCGGCAGGCGAGAGGCAAGCGTGCCGCGCGCTGCGAGCAGCCAGGCCACGCCAACCATGGCGGCGAGTGAGAAAGCCCCATAGCCGATGAAGTTGGCTGGTACGTGAATCTTCATCCAGTAGCTTTGCAGCGCGGGTACCAGTGGCTGGATTTCCTGCGCTTCGCGAGTGAATGAATACCAGAGCGTGAAGCCGACTGCGGCGGCAATGACGAGCAGCACGAATGCGCCGAGTTTGCGTGTTGCATAACGCTTTTCGTAATGCAGGTACAACAGTGCCGTGATGAGACAGAACAGGACGAACACTTCGTAGAGGTTGCTGATCGGAATGTGGCCGATATCGGCGCCGATCAGATAGCTTTCGTACCAGCGCACACACATGCCGGTTGCGCCCATTAGTACGGCGGCCCATGTCAATGCGCTGCCGGTTTTCTCGGCAAACTCACTCTTGGCCAACAGGCCGAGCCAATAGGCAAATGTGGCGAATACGAAGAGGGCGCACATCCAGCCGATGGCGGTTTGGCTGGCGAGAAAATATTTGAGGAAGAAGTTTTGCTCGGCACGCGCGAGATCGGCGTGATACAGCGATATGCCGGATAGCGCGAGCACGGCGACACCAACGAACAGATTACGCAGCCCGCGCCACTTCCATGCCAAGGTAGCGAATATGAGCGTTACCGCAAGCAGAATCACTTGTTCATAGCTGTCCATGAAGCTTGCGTAACGCGTGAAGGCGAACAATGCGCCCGCGGCGAGCAGCATAATGGCAAAACAGTCCAAGGGACGATTAAGCACGGGGTGATGCTTGGCGTCACTAAGCGTCATCTTCGAATAACCGAGTGAGTGCGTCGCGGTGGCGACTGAATTCGCGCTCGTCGTCGAGCGTTCTGCGATTGCTGGCGTAGGCAATCAAGACCTCGCCGGAATCCTTGAGCAGAACGAACAGGCGGCGTTCGCGAACGTAAAGCATGAAGCATACGCCGGCAACGAGCAGGGCGCAGCCGAGATAGACGATGTTGCGACCGGGTGATCGCGTGACTTGCAACACGCTGGCTTGTACCTGATCAAAGCTGTCGAGTGCCAGCCACACGGGTGCCCCGTAGCGAAAGCTGTCGCTGATGGCATTGATCGAGTCGCGTACGAAATCTGCGTGCGCGCTGTCCATGTCGAGCGGCTTTTGATGCTGATTTTGTCGCGTCAGTTGCAAGGCTTCCCAGGCGCAACCTTGCAATACACGCACAAAAACATCGGCGGCTTTTTCGCGCTCCTCTGCCGGGACGGTGCCGTTGATGAATGTGCCAATGCTGTCGAAGCCACCTGCGGCGAACATTTGCAGCGTGCGTTCGGCGGTCAGGGACAGGCGTGTGCGCATCGTTTCGGAAATATCCGGACCGTGCATGGCCGCGATAGCAAAGCGCCGCGCGATCAACGCGCGATCCTTGTCTGACAGCATTTCAGCGCGGAGCGCAAACCAGGTATCCGGTTTGCCATCGGTGTCGGCAGGAATGCGCAGATAGCGAAAATCATCAGCGGGCGATTCGCGCATGCCGCTCATGAAAAACTGGCGGCCATCCTGCGTGATTGGCAGCATGTAGTTGTTGTATTCACGCGCCTGCCCGGTGTCGTTGCGTAACTTGTAACTGAAACTCGGTCCAACATTCTTGAGCGTGCGCTGTGCCGGCGAAGCGTTGCCGAGTTGACGATTCAGGATGGCGAGCGAGTTTTTATCTGCCGTGTTTTTCGACACGTCCGGAGAGGTCATGTCTTCGACATTGAATGCACGGAAGCCAGTGATTTCGGCCCGCAATTTGTTGCCATCCATCGATGTCGCTGCACCGACTTCAGTATCAATGGGCTTGGCTGCCGGATTCGCCGAGAAGTACCAGGGCTGCAATTTGAGCTTACTGCCGCCATCATCGAAGCTCGCCTGATAGAGCGTCACGCCGCGATATTCAACGGGTTTGTTGACTTCAACCGTGCGCTCAATGCGCTTGTCGCCGTCAATGATGACAATGTCGCTGGCAAAACGCTTGGGCATGCCCGTCGAATAGAAATCGACGTTGAATCGCTTGAGTTCGACAGTGAAGGGCAGCGGCTGCAACAGCCCACCGTCGTCGACATTGATGACGGCGATATTGCCGCGCTTGCCTTCCGGGAGAAACAGATTGCCGCGATAACTCCAATGATCCGTATCGAGGCGACTTTCCGCACCGATCTGATTGAATGGCAGATTGATATCAGCGGCTTTTTTTGCGCCGAGCAGCATTTCCGCTTTTAGCGGCAAATCGCCATCAAGCAAGCCGCCAATGCAGATGAGCACGATGGCACTATGAGCGAAGAGATAGCCGAGCCGATTTCCGGTGCCTGCCCTGCCGGCGATCAGCAGACTGCGACCTTGAGCGTCGTCACGGGCACGAATGCGAAAGGCGTAGCCTTGTGTTGCCAGATAGTCGCGCGCGCGCGCGGCCGCATCGACAGTGGTCAATGCCGTGTGTGCGATGTGATGGTGGGCGAATTGCCGCAATGACGCCTCGCGTGCATTGACACGAAAACTCCGCATTTCCTTCAACATACCCGGCGCTTGCCGCATGATGCACAGGCTCGTCGAAGTTACGAGGAAGGCGAGGATGAGCAGGAACCAGGCGCTGTGATAAACGGCGTAGAGGCCAAGCGCCTTGAAGACGGGAAACCAGAACTGGCCGAATTGCGCGAGGTAATTGTTGTAGGGCTCGTTCTGCTTGAGCACCGTGCCGATGACGGAGGCGATGGCCAATACGGTCAGCAAGCTGACCGCGAAGCGCATCGAGCTGAGCAATTCGTAGAGGCGGCGTGAAAAGGCGGCTGGGGTGCGAGACATGGTGATGCGTAAAAAGAAAGGGCGGACGAGTTGTCCGCCCTTACGGTGAGTTTCTTCGGCGCAGTTTAGCGCAAGCCCGCGATGTAATCCGAGACTGCCTTGATGTCGGCGTCGGTCATCTTCAAGGCGATGGTGCGCATCATCTTGTTCGGATCGTTTGCACGCGTGCCGTCGCGGAAGGCCTTGAGCTGGGTTTCGATGTATTCACTGTGCTGGCCGGCAATGCGCGGATATTGCGACGGAATGCCGGCCCCGGCCGGGCCATGGCAGGCGGCACAGGCGGGCAGACCGGTATTCATGTTGCCGGCGCGATAAATCTTTTGCCCTTGCGCGATGGTGGCCTTGTTCTTGGCGGTATCGATGGCCGGTTTTTGCGCGGCGAACCACGCGGATAAATCTTTCATCTGGTCTTCGGAAAGGTTCGCCACCATGCCAGCCATGACCGGATTGGCGCGTGCGGAGGACTTGAAGTCCTTCATTTCCTTGAGCAGATAGTCGTAATGCTGGCCGGAGAGGCGCGGATTGGCACTAATGGTGCTGTTGCCGTCGGCGTTGTGGCAGGCCGCACATACGCTGGCGGCGATGGCTTTGCCGCGATCCGCTGCACTGGTCGCGGCAGTCGCCGGCGTTTGGGGGGGAGATGAGGAATCTGCTGCTTGAACGGTAGTACCAAAGCTGATGAACAACGACATCCACAACAGCATTGAACGCATCATTGAGGGCTCCTGGTCGCAGGGGGTCGGTACAAGCTCTGTTATTCTATATCACGCTTATTCTTTGCATTATTTTTGTTTATGTCCCTGTTTCGCCATGCCGCCTTTGAGATATCCATCGCCAAGGCGCGCGAACTACCTGCACCCCGTGGTGCCGAAATCGCATTTGCCGGTCGGTCAAATGCAGGTAAATCCAGTGCAATCAATACTTTGGCAGCGCATACGCGCTTGGCCTACGTATCCAAAACACCAGGTCGCACGCAGCTCATCAATTTTTTCCGTCTGACCAACGGTGCAGTTCTGGTCGATTTACCGGGTTACGGCTATGCCGAAGTGCCCGAAAAAGTACGTCGCGAATGGCAGGGGCTGCTTGAGGAATACCTGACCAAACGCGAGAACCTCGTGGGTCTGGTCCTGATTATGGACTCTCGCCGCCCATTAACCGAGCTCGACGTACAAATGATCAACTGGTTCGCGCCGAGCGGTCGCCCCATCCATTGCCTGCTGACGAAAGCCGACAAGCTCACACGCCAGGATCAGACGAAGGTGTTGCGCGAAACCCGAGAAGCGGTTGAGGATTTCAATGGACAGATCACCGTACAGCTGTTTTCCAGCCTGAAAAAGACCGGTATGGATGAAGCAGAGAAGATTGTTGGCACCTGGCTAGCGAAAGAAGACGCCGACGAAGATGAATGATGCGTATTCGGGCTGTTGTTTTTTTGCCGACAGGGCTAGAGTGACGCCTTGATCAGCCCGGAGTGCACCATGAAAAAACTGACTGTCCATATCCGTGCGGAACTTGATATTCCCGATGACTGGGAATTCGTCGAGCATCCGTCGGGTATTCAGGTACTGAAAATCGGCGACAGCTATGTTGATTTCGACATTGCACCCTTGTGTACAACGTCAAATAGTCCCGATGCCACGTGGTCGGACACCGATATTGAGTTGGTCGAGGAAGTGCTTGAATGTGTCAGCGGCCTCGACAGTGAGCTTGAGGTGCAATATCAGCAGTAGTTGCCAGTAGTTCGCGACCTGTGTGTCAGCCGAAAAAACGGGCACTCATGCTGCATGAGTGCCCGTTTGCCGTATTTGGCGCGCCCGAGACGATTCGAACGTCCGACCCTTGCCTTCGGAGGGCAATACTCTATCCAGCTGAGCTACGGGCGCGTGGAGAGGGGCGAAGAATAGCCGGTTTGTAGGGCTGCGTCCAACATGTGTCGAGGTTGATGCTGCCGGCAACGATGTTTTTCGCGCCGGAGTCGATATAATCTGCAAATACCAATGCATTCAGATTTTTATAAGTCGACTTTTGAGGAACGCCGCCAATGTCAGCTCCGCATGAATCGAAGGAAGGTCTGAGCAGTTTGCAAATCGTGTTTCTCGTCCTGGCCGGTTTTCTTTTGCTGGTGGCCTTGGGCGCAGGTTTTTCCAAAAGCACGCCCGCAGGCGAGGATTCGTCGGCAGATGATCGCATCGCGCCGGTGGCCTCGGTCGAAGTTTCGAACGTGGCGGCAAATGCCGGTCAACGCAGCGGTGAAGAGCTGTTCAACTCGGCTTGTACGGCATGTCATACCGCTGGCGTCATGGGCGCACCGAAAGCGCATGACAAGGCAGCCTGGCAGGCGCGCTTGGGCGGCAATTTGAAAGCACTGGTTGCCGTGGCGATGAAGGGCAAGGGTTCGATGCCGCCGAAGGGTGGTGTGGCGGATGCGACGGAAGAGGAAATCACCAAGGCCGTGGAATTCATGATGAAGTGAGTTCCTCTGCCACAATAAAAAAGCCGACGTATGCGTCGGCTTTTTTATTGTCCGTGAGCGTAATGCTCAAGTCTTGGACGCGAGCAATTCACGGAAACGCGCGAGTTTTGCACGGCCCTCCTCGGCGCTCACACTGGTGGTCGTGCGTGGGTTGTTGAGTTTGATCTCGGCACCCATTTCGCCAATGAAACGTGACGGTTCACATGTGCGCCATTCCTTGCCCTGCTTGCGTTTTTCGCAGTGGGTGAGGATGAGACTGTTCCTTGCTCGCGTGATCCCGACGTACATGAGGCGACGTTCTTCCTCGAGCTTGTCGGGCGTCAGCGATTCGCGGTGCGGCAGCATCCCTTCCTCGATGCCGACGAGGAAAACGTGGCGAAATTCCAGCCCCTTTGCGGCATGCAAAGTGGCGAGTTGGACCGCGTCGACATCCTGATCCTGCTTGTCGAGCATGGTGATAAGCGCGATGGTCTGCGTGAGTTCGACCAGCGTCTTGCCGTCATCCTCGCCCTTGCGGCCGAGCCAGCCGACAAAGTCCTGCACGTTGGCCCACTTCGTTTCGGCTTCGCGCGGCTCCAGATTCTCGAACAGCCAGGTTTCGTAGCCGATGGCACGCACAATGTCATTCAGAACGACGGCTGCCGACTCTTTCTGCGCGCGCCATTCCATGCGATTGATGAAGTCGCAGAATTCGCGTACCGATGCAAGCTGGGCCGGTTTCACGTGCTGTTCGGCACCCGCTTCGCAGGCCGCAGCGAACAAACTGATATGGCGTTCGCCGGCGTACGTACCGAGCGCTTCCAGCGTGGTGCCGCCAATGCCGCGGCGTGGCGTGGTGACGGCACGGATGAATGCGGGATCTTCGTCGCTGTTGGCGATCAGGCGCAAATAGCTGATCAAATCCTTGATTTCAGTACGCTCGAAAAAGGATTGGCCGCCGGAGATTTGATAAGGAATACGCTGATTGCGCAGCTGTTGCTCGAACGCCCTTGCCTGGTGATTGCCGCGATAAAGAATCGCGTAGTCGCTCCATTTGCCACGATGTTCGAACTTGTGCGTGGCGAGTCGCGTCGACACCCATTCCGCTTCCTGCTCGCCATCACGGCAGACATTGACGCTGATCACTTCACCATGCCCGTTGTCCGACCACAAGCGCTTGTCGAAGACTTTCGGGTTGTGCGCAATCAGATTGTTGGCGGCCTGCAGAATACGCGTGGTTGAGCGGTAGTTCTGCTCAAGCTTGATGACTTTCAGGTTCGGGTAATCCTGTTGCAGTGCGCGAATATTCTCAATGTCGGCACCGCGCCATGCGTAGATGGATTGGTCATCGTCGCCGACGGCGGTAAATGCAGCGCGTGGCCCGGCGATCAATTTCATCAACCGGTACTGGCAGGTATTGGTGTCTTGGTATTCATCGACGAGCAGATGGCGCAGCTTGTTTTGCCAACGCCCGCGCGCTTCTTGATCGCGCTCGAACAACACCGTCGGCACACGGATGAGATCGTCGAAATCCACGGCCTGGTAGGCCTGCAGCGTGCGCTGGTATTCGGTGTAGCATGATGCTGCGCCGCGCTCGAATTCATCGACGGCGGCCTGGCTTGCTGCTTCGGGATCAAGCAGTGCGTTCTTCCATAACGAAATGCGTGTTTGCACTGCCCGCACGTGGCCCTTGTCGGCGGTGGCACCCAGAATGTCCTGAAACAAACCGGTCGTGTCGGTGGCATCAAGAATGGAAAAACCCGGCTTGAGCCCGCAGTGCTTTGCTTCCTGGCGCAGGATGCGTGCGCCGAGTGCGTGGAACGTGCTGACGGTCAGGCCTTTGGCGCCGCCGCTGCCGAGTAGCTTTTCGACGCGCTCGTGCATTTCGCGCGCGGCCTTGTTCGTGAACGTGATTGCCGCGATGCTGTGTGCAGGAATCCCGCACTCGCGCACGAGATAAGCAATCTTGTTGGTGATGACGCCTGTTTTGCCGCTACCGGCGCCTGCCAGCACCAATAGCGGTGAGTCGAGATGGCAAACGGCTTCGCGTTGCTGCGGGTTGAGTGACTGCAAAACCGTA
>DATJJR010000039.1:0-3772 GCA_035492055.1 Rhodocyclaceae bacterium
TGGCGATGGCCGGGATCGGTCTGGTCGGTGGAGTCCTCGTGGCGTGGAAGATGCAACCCGTGGCCGAGCACCTGAAAACCCCGCAGGAGCACAGCGCCTTTCTGCACCTGTTCCACACGGTGACCGATGCGCGCTATTTGGTGGCCTTTGCGGCAGTAACGTTGCTGGCGACAGGTGGCTTCATGCTGATGCCGTTCAGCAGTGCGTTTTTGGTGGCAAACCTGGGCATTGATCTGCATCACTTGCCGACGGTCTATCTCATTACTGGCCTGGCTACGATCTTTGTCGGGCCGTTGATCGGCAAGGCGGCCGACAAGATTGGCAAGTTTCGCGTGTTCCTGTTTGGTACGGGGCTGTCGATCATCATGGTCTTGATCTACACGCATCTTGGCGTGACGCCGTTGCCGTTGGTCGTAGTCGTCAATGTGGTGCTGTTCGTCGGCATTTTCTCGCGCATGATTCCATTCCAGGCCTTGTCTTCATCGGTGCCGGATGTGACGCAGCGTGGTTCGTACAACGCCATCAGTGCATCGATCCAGCAGCTGTCCGGTGGCTTGGCGTCGGTGATTGCCGGTCACATTGTCTCGATTGGCACAGATGGCAAGCTGCAGAACTTTGACGTGGTTGGCTACGTTGTGGCCGGCACTTCTGTGGTCACGTTGTTCCTGGTTTGGCATCTCGCCCGCGGCCTTCGCCAGCGGGCTGTTACGCCTTAACGGAGACCGGTACACACCGCGCACAGCAGCGGCAATGCACCGGTTAGCCGCGCCGTGCTGCTTCAATCGCTGCAATATCAATCTTGCCCATGCTCATCATTGCTTCGAAAGCGCGTTTCGCCGCTGCACGATTGGAGTCGGTGTAGGCGTCAATCAATGCGCGCGGCGTGATTTGCCACGACACCCCCCATTTGTCCTGGCACCAGCCGCATGCGTTTGCATGGCCGCTGTTGCTGACGATGGCGTTCCACAAGCGGTCGGTTTCGGCTTGGTCATCCGTCGCGATCTGGAATGAGAAAGCCATGTTGTGCTTGGCGCCCGGGCCGCCATTCAGGCCGATGCAGGGAATGCCGGCTACGATGAATTCGACCACCAGGACATCGCCTTCCTTGCCTGCCGGATAGTCGCTGGGTGCGCGGTGAACTGCGCCGACGCTGCTGTCTGGAAATGTTTGTGCATAAAACTGCGCGGCGTCCAGGGCGTCATGGTCATACCAGAGACAGATTGTGTTCTTCGGGGACATGGCGTTCTCCACTTGAAGGTGAACGTTCATTAAAGCAGGAATGATTGCGTGGCGTGTTGGCCCAAAGAGATCAACACCGATGGATCGGCATCGATTGAAAATAATTCAATGCGGATTTCTAGGCGCGCCTTGGCAATCCTGCTGCAGAGGGATTGCAGGATCGCGTTGAAATCCAAGTGCTATGGCGTGCTACAGGGTGTTCAATCTCTGCGACGTACGCCGAGTGCAAGCCCAGCTACCGGCTTGCCGAATTCGCGGCGCAGCGTGTGGTCGTGCTGCGCGAGGATTTCGAAGCCTTGCGCTTCGAGGATGCGGATTAGCTGTTGAGATGCGTGTTGATAACGCCCTGATGGAGTGATGCGGTAGTCGTCGGTATCGCTGGCTTCGACGGTGAAGGCCATCAGGCCGCCGGGACGCAAAGCAGCGTGCGCTGCAGCAAACAGGGCACGCGTGTCACCGAAATAGATGACCGTGTCGGCCATGCTGATCAAGTCGTAACTGCCCGGATTGGCGTTGAGGTGCGCGGTGAGTTCGGTTTTTTCCAGCGCGTCATAACAGCCGCGTTGTTGTGCCTCGGCAAGCATGCCGCTGGAAAGGTCGACGCCGGTCAGGCGTGTGGCGTAATGGGCAAGCACCGGACCACACAGGCCTGTGCCGCAGCCGCCATCGAGCACCGCATGGCGTTTTTCAGGCAACAGCAGGCTGCGCAGCATGGCTTCGATTTGCTCGGGGCCGCGGTAATCGAGTACGCCGACGATGTGGTTTTCGAACTTGCTGGCATAGGCATCGAAGGTCTGTTCGATGAATGCATCGGAGGCACGTTCCGGGCCGTGGCCGCCCTGACAGGCGGCATACATGTGATGCGCGCGCGGGTTGTCGGGTTCGGCCTTCATCCATTCACGGTAGGCCGCAGCAGCGGCCTCGGCGTTGTGCAGGCAGGCATGAGCAATGCCGAGCAAATTCCAGGGCTTCCCTTCAAAGGGCGGCTGCACGTAGGCGCGACAGTAATATTCCGCGGCGATTTCGGGCTGATTGCGCGCGGTATACACGTCACCAAGATTGTGCAGGGCTGCGGCGAAATTCGGATCGACCTGAATGGCGCCGTGCAAGGCTTCGGCCGCCTGATCGAGCCGGCCGAGCTTTTGCAGTGTGGCGCCGAGATTGTTCCAGTGGTTCGGGTCGCCGGGCTCAAGTTCAAGGGCACTCAGGAAGGCAAGTGCGGCGCCGTCCAGATCGCCCAGTTGGCTGAGCAGATTGCCCAGATCGTTATGCGCCGGTGCGCTTGGTGCGAGTGCGATAGAGCGCTGCAGCAAGGCGACGCCGGCTTCACTTTGCCCTTGCTGGTGGCGCAGGATGCCGAGAAACCGAAGGGCGTCCGGCATGTCGGGCTGCGCGGCCAGGATGCTGTCGTAATGGGCTTGTGCAGTCTCCAGTTCGCCAGCCATATGCGCCTGAATGCCTTGGTCGAGGTGACGGGCAAGCGTGTCGTTATGTGCGGCGGGATCGGTGGGCATGGTGGCATCCGGTTCGTTGAGTTACGTCAATAGACGTAAACCGCAGCTGAAAATTACAGTGCTTGACCGGTTTTTTGCAAATTTATTGCGTGAGGCGGAGAGGGAGTCGCTCCCGAGGCTTGGCGCAATGGTGTGTCTTGCCACTGTTTGGGCTGGCGTTGTCATGTTCCTGTTTGTCTTTCAATGATCTTGAATCTTGACACGCCGCTGGTTTTGTCTAATATTCACCCATAAGGATGAATATATGCGACTGACCACGAATCTCGATGACACCCTGATTGCCTTGGCCGATCCGACACGGCGGGCAATCCTGCAACGTTTGTCACAGGGCGATGCACGCGTGACCGAATTGGCCGAACCGTTCTCGATCTCGCTGAACTCGGTATCGAAGCACATTCGCCTGCTGGAGCGCGCCGATCTGGTTCGCCGTGAAAAGAACGGGCGGGATCACTGGCTGTCGCTGAACCCCGTGCCGGTGGACGAAGCGCTGCAGTGGATGCAGGCGCAGCGCGACGCGTGGACGGCGCGGCTCGATGTACTGGAAGCCTTGCTGCGTGCAGAGGATGAAGCCGCAGCAAAGCCGAAAGCCGGAAGAAAAGCTTCCGACAAGAAGGAAAAAACCGACCACTCTCCAAAACCGAAAGGAAAACGATCATGAATCAGCCGTTGAACAAACAAGCCGGCGTTGTGCCGGATGACGACACCGAAAGTTTCGGCATCTATCCGACGCCGAACTCACTGCATCTCGAACGCATCCTGCCGGGCTCGATCGAGCGCGTCTGGGCTTATCTGACCGAGCCGGAAAAGCGTGCCAAGTGGTTTGCCTGGGGTGGGGCGATACCGGCAACGGTTGGCGAAACCTTCGAGCTGCTGTTCAACAATCAGACGCTGGGCAAGGCGGGTCCGACGCCGGCGCGTTTTCAGAAATACGAGAACAAGACCATGCAAAGCGTGCTGACGCGTTGCGAGCCGCCGCATGCACTAGGGTTCACGTTTGGCACGGGGCCCGATTCATCGGA
>DATJJR010000040.1:0-13830 GCA_035492055.1 Rhodocyclaceae bacterium
CAGCTCGAGAAGCAGGGCAACTACGAAGTCCTGGAAGTGAACATCGTGCTGCCGGATCAAAAGCACTGAATCAGCACTCATCACACGGTCGTAACAGCCAAGGCCCGGCACCTCAAGGTGACCGGGCCTTGGCTTTTCTGCATTGAGGAAACTCAGCGATCGCGATAGACGTACAAGGCCGCGCACAGGACGAGGCCGATACCCGTCATTGCGATGGTGTCCGACACAAAGAGTGGATACAGCATCAGCACGAATCCGATCCATTTGAACACCAGCAGCTTGGCGCGCCGGCCGCGCAGCCATGCATACACGCCGATCAAACCGAATAGCGTGCTGATCACCAAAAACGCCGGCGTCGGCATGGCAATGCCCAGCATTTGCAGCGAGGTCTGAAGGTTTTGCTGAAGATCGTTCATTGCACAAAAAAGACGAAAACTCGATCCGGTCAATGTAGTGCAAATCGCTGACTTTCGGCTGCCATAATGTATCGATCTTATTCACCGTCGCGAACGAGGTCAGCCAATCACATGCATATCTGGGTCGATGCCGACGCCTGCCCGGGCGTGATCAAGGAAATTCTGTTCCGTGCTGCCGAGCGCAAGCAAGTGATGCTCACGCTGGTCGCCAATCAATTGATTCGTCATCCTGCGTCGCCGTGGATACGCGCGGTGCAGGTAGCGCAGGGTTTCGATGTCGCTGACGGGCGCATTGTCGAATCAGCAGAACCTGGCGACCTCGTCATTACGGCTGACATACCGCTCGCTGCGGCGGTCATCGACAAAGGCGTACATGCCATCAATCCTCGTGGTGAACGTTACAGCAAGGAAAATATTCGCCAGCTCCTGGACATGCGCAACTTCATGGACACATTGCGCAGCAGCGGTGTTGAAACAGGTGGTCCGCCTGCATTCAGCCAATCGGATCGGCAGAATTTTGCAAACCAGCTCGACCGCTTGCTGAGTCAGATTTAGCGTTACGTTAGCCCGCGTTGGTCTTCAGGCTCATGCCGGGCTTCAGCTTGCCGATGTGTTTTGTTATTTCAACAATACCGCCGACGGTGATGCTCCGGTTGATGTATTACGCTTGATGGAGAAGCCGAGACTTCACTGATCACCGCCTGATAGTCCAACTTTAAAGCGAAGGCGCACAAAAAAAGGACATGACTTGCGACCACGTCCTTCTGTAAATTGAGTGAGAATTTGCCCGCAAGTTAGGCGTTCCAGCCGCCATCAACAGTAAAGTTTTCGCCATTCACAAAACTGGCTTCCGGGCTACACAGGAATGCTACCGCTGCGGCGATTTCTTCGGCCTTGCCGTAACGACCCACACTGGTCAGCGCAACATTTGCATCGTAGCCAGGAGTTCCGGGGGGCGGAGCCAGTTCGGTGTCGATCGGACCAGGTTGAATGCCATTGACAGTAACGCCCGTCGAACCCAGCTCTCTCGATAGCGCACGAGTGAAACCGTGGATCGCAAACTTTGTGGAAACGTAATACGTAACACCGGCCATCGGTGCGGCCTCGCCGAAGGCCGAGCTGACGTTGACGATACGACCCCAGCCGCCCTTGATCATACGAGGCACCAGTTTCTTGGTCAGCTCAATCGGCGCACGGATGTTGAGATTGAAATGGGTGTCGTAGGCATCATCTGCTGACTCAAGAAAAGGTCCGAATTGCACCGTGCCTGCGTTATTGATAAGGATATCAAGGCGGCCACCGAATGCGCCATCGAAAACCGTATCGACAGCCTTTGCAAGCTTCGCAACCCCAATCAGAGTGCTGAGGTCCGCACCGACCGCTTCGGCTTTACCACCATTGCGACGAATTTCATCAACAACAGCATCGGCGCGGGCCGGGCTGGCGGCGTAGTGCACGATCACGGAGGCCCCTTCTTGGGCAAGACGGATGGCCATGGCAGCGCCGATGCCGCGGGAGGAACCGGTGACGAGTGCGAGTTTGTTTTCCAGAGGTTTGGTCATGATGTGGCTTTCGTATAAGTAAGTGAATGAAAGACAAGGTGTCGCGAATAAAAACGCCACGCGGCGCTGGAACGAACTATCATTCATTCAATAATTACTGAGAAGCTAGCAAAAACAACTAACATTTATTTGTAATAAGAATGACTGACCGCCTCTTTGCCCTGCGCCTGTTCAGCCGTATCGCCCACAACAGCAGTTTTTCCAAAGCTGGACGCGAGCTGGGCTTGTCGCAACCGTCCGTATCGCGAATCGCCGCGGAACTGGAACAGGAGGTGGGAGCCAAGTTGATGGTGCGCACAACCCGCGCAGTGACATTGACGGAAGCCGGTGCGGATTACCTGACGCGTATCGAACCCATACTCGCCGCGCTGGAAGAGGCCGACCACGCTGCACGTGGCACTGGCGAATTACGCGGCTTGCTGCGCGTTGCTTTGTCATCAAGCTTTGCCGTGCGCGTTGTGGTTCCACGTCTACCGGTATTTACTGAAGCGCATCCAGCGCTGCGCATTGAGATGCTTCTGAGCGATCAACGCCAGGATTTGATTAACGAGGGCGCTGATGTAGCCTTGAGACTCGGCACATTGCCAGACTCAAGCGCCACCTCGCGCCTGATCGCAACCAGCCAGCGAGTGCTGGTTGCTGCACCTGCCTATCTTGCCAAAGCCGGTACACCAAAAATTCCTGCCGATCTCTCTGACCACGCCGTTATCGTCGGCCCTCTCGGCATCACTAACAGCGGTTGGAGCTTCCAGAAGGAAGGCCGCAACGTCTCGGTTCGCATCAGCAGTCGCCTCAACATTTCCATCAATGAAGGCGCCATTGCGGCGGCTGTGGCTGGTATGGGCATCGTGCAAACAAGTCGCTGGGGCTGCCAGGCCGAACTTGATCGGGGCGATCTGGTGGAAGTCCTGTCTGATTGGCAGATGGGTAAGGTTGAGGTAAGTGCCGTCTTCCCTGCTGGGCGCGCGGCCAAGCCAGCGGCTCGAAGCTTTATCGACTACCTAGTTGGAGCACTTGTAGGCTCTCAGAAACCTTGAACGTTGAATTGTGTCGAAAACTAGCCTACGTATGGAACGCACTGCCTGCTCTCGAATGAGCATTATTCGACGCTGGCATCTGCGTGACCAGGTCTCGATGAGAAAGATCGCAAAGCGTGTCGGCATCTCTCGCAACACGGTAAAGGCACACTACGTTACTACTTAGAGAAAGTAAAAAGGCCACCTCTCGGTGGCCTTCAAAGCTGATCTCACATATCTCAGATAGTGAGAAATATCTCAATCTCAGTGAGAACCTACATTTTTATACGTCGATGTTCTTCGCGTACAAAGCATTGCTTTCAATGAAAGCTCTACGCGGTTCAACGTCATCGCCCATCAACGTAGTGAAGATCTCGTCGGCAGCAATCGCGTCGTCGATTTGAACCTTGAGCAGGCGGCGGACGTTGGGGTCCATGGTGGTTTCCCAAAGTTGCTCGGGGTTCATTTCGCCTAGACCTTTATAGCGCTGCTTACTGAGGCCACGTTCGACTTCCGCAAGCAGCCAAGTAATAGCATCGGCGAAGCTCTTGACCTTGGATGACTTCTCGCCGCGGCGGACCACTGCGTTGTCGTCGACGAGGCCGGCGATGAGTGCCGATGTCTTGCGGATCTGTTGCCAGTCACCACCGCGTAGGAAATCTTCGTCGATATTGCCGACACGCAGATTGCCGTGGCGGAATTTCTCGATGAGAATTTCCCAGCGTTCGTCCTTGTCATCGAAGTAGGCCTTGATGGCGATTTCCTTCGGTACAACGGCGGACAACTTAGCGACACTTTCTTTGGCGGCGGCTTCGCTGCTGACGTCGAGTGCGATGTCGTTGGCGAGCAGTGCGTGCAGGACTTCGGGTTCGATGAAGTCGATGAGGCGACGAATGATAGCTTCCGACAGCAGGTAGTCGCGTGCAAGCTCGCCAAAGGTGTTGCCTTCAATCGTCGCGGCGTTGGCCTTGGGCGTGAACGAAGCACCTTCGAGCGCCAGCGTAAGCATGTGCTGATCGAGGGCGTGTTCGTCCTTGATGTACATCTCCTGCTTGCCGTGCTTGATTTTGTACAGCGGCGGCTGGGCAATATAGACGTAGCCGCGCTCGATGATCTCCGGCATCTGGCGATACAGCAGCGTGAGCAGCAGGGTGCGAATGTGGGCGCCGTCGACGTCCGCATCGGTCATGATGATGATGCGGTGATAGCGAATCTTGGCGGCGTCGAACTCGGGGCCGATGCTGGTTCCGAGTGCGGTGATCAGCGTGACGATCTGCTCGGAGGAAATCAGCTTGTCGTAACGCGCTTTCTCAACGTTGAGAACTTTGCCGCGCAGCGGCAAGATTGCTTGGAACTTGCGATCGCGGCCTTGCTTGGCGGAACCGCCAGCGGAGTCGCCCTCGACGATGTAGAGCTCGCACAGCGCCGGATCTTTTTCTTGGCAGTCAGCCAGCTTGCCTGGCAGGCCAATGCCGTCGAGCACGCCTTTGCGGCGCGTCATTTCGCGAGCCTTGCGCGCGGCATCACGCGCACGAGCCGCTTCAACAATTTTCCCGCAGATGGTCTTGGCATCCAGCGGGCGTTCGAGCAGGAATTCGGCGAGCTTGGCAGCAACCACGTCTTCGACCGGCTGACGTGCTTCACCGGAAACCAGCTTCATCTTGGTTTGCGATGCGAACTTGGGATCGGGCATTTTCACCGACAGAACGCAGGCCAGACCTTCGCGCATGTCGTCGCCGGTGATGTCGACCTTGGCCTTTTTGGCGATCTCGTTTTCTTCGATGTATTTGTTGATGACACGCGTCATCGCGGCACGCAGGCCGGTCAAGTGGGTACCGCCGTCGCTTTGTGGAATGTTGTTGGTGAAGCAGAGTACTTGTTCCTGGTAGCTGTCGTTCCACTGCATGGCAACTTCAACCGTAAGCGGACCAGATTCGCCAGTCGCGTAAAACACGTTTGGATGCAGAACGGTTTTGCTGCGATTGATGTATTCGACGAAGCCTTTGACGCCGCCAGAGAAGGCGAAATCTTCTTCCTTGTTGTTGCGTTGATCGATGAGCCTGATCTTGACGCCGTTGTTGAGAAAGGAGAGTTCGCGCAGGCGCTTGGCAAGAATGTCGTAGTGAAATTCGACCGTGCCGAAAATTTCTTCGTCGGCAAGGAAGTGAACTTCGGTACCACGCTTTTCGGTTTCGCCAGTTATACGTAGCGGTGAAACTTCGACGCCATTCTGTACTTCAATCAGACGCTCAAAAGCCACGCCTTGACGAAATTCCATTTCGTACTTTTTACCATCGCGACGAATGACCAAGCGCAGCCACTTCGACAAGGCATTCACGCATGACACACCCACGCCGTGAAGACCACCGGAAACTTTGTAGGAGTTCTGGTTGAATTTGCCGCCGGCATGCAATTCGCACATCACCATTTCGGCAGCCGAGCGCTTCGGTTCGTGCTTATCGTCGAACTTGATACCAGTCGGAATACCACGACCGTTATCAGTCACCGAAATTGAGTTGTCGGTATGGATGGTGATGACGATGTCGTCGCAATGACCTGCAAGTGCTTCATCAATCGCGTTGTCAACAACTTCAAACACCATGTGGTGCAAACCCGAACCATCGGACGTGTCGCCGATGTACATACCCGGGCGCTTGCGAACGGCTTCAAGACCTTCAAGTTGAGTAATCGAAGATTCGTCGTATTCAGCGCTTGAAGTGGCTGCGACCGCCTCTGCACCCACTTGTGCAGCTACGACGGCGGCAGTCGTCACGTCGGACACAGTTTCGCGTAGCTCGGAAGCATCAGGCAGCTTGTTCGGATCTTGACTCATGGTATTCAATCGTTTTCAGTGAATCATTAAAACAGCAAGACCGGCATACCTTGGCGGCAGCCGGTCAATGTCGAACCCGGTCGACTCAGATACGCATCGGCATGACAACGTACTTGAAGCGTTCGTTGTCCGGCAAAACGAAAAGCGCGCTCGAGTTTGCATCGGTGAGGCGCAGTTCGATGACATCAGCACTGATGTTGTTGAGCACGTCGAGCAGATAGGTCACGTTGAAGCCAACGTCCAGCAACTCGGCGTCATAGGAGATTTCGATTTCTTCCTGTGCATCTTCCTGTTCGGCGTTGGTGCTCATGATCTTGAGTGCATTGTTCTCAAGCACGAGGCGTACACCGCGGAATTTTTCGTTGGTCAGAATCGCGGCACGTTGCAGCGATTGATGCAACAGCGCACGATCGAGCTTCAGCACCTTGCCATGCCCTTGCGGAATCACACGCTCGTAGTCAGGGAACTTGCCGTCGATAAGCTTGGAGACCAATTCGATGTTGCCAAAGCTGAATTTTGCCTGTGTCGGTGCAAGCGAGATTTCGAGCGGATCGTCATTGTCGCCCAGTTGGCGCGAGAGTTCGAGTACGGTCTTGCGCGGCAGAATGACTTCGGTGCGCGGAAATTTTTCGTTCAGCGTTTCAGCGGCATAGGCGAGACGGTGACCGTCGGTCGCAACAACACGAATTTCGTTATCGGCAACGATGACGAGCAGGCCGTTCAGGTAGTAGCGAATGTCCTGCTGAGCCATGGCGTATTGCACCAGGGCAAGCAAACGCTTGAATTGCTTCTGGCTGATGTTGACCTTGGCGCCTTGGCCTTCAGCCTCGGCAACACGGGGAAAATCTTCCGGCGGCAGCGTTTGCAGATTGAAACGGCTCTTGCCGGCTTTCAGCTGCAGACGTTTTTCGTCCAGCGTAAGGCTGACTTCTGCACTTTCCGGCAGGGAACGCAAAATGTCCTGCAGCTTGCGTGCACCGACGGTGAGCGCAACGCTTTCGCTACCGTTCGTTGCCGCAGTGGTACGAATCTGGATTTCGATATCAGTGGCCAAAAGCATCAGGTTTTCGCCGTTTTTTTCCATCAGCACGTTGGAGAGGATGGGTAGGGTGTGGCGCTTTTCGACGATACCGCTAACGGATTGCAGCGGGCTGAGAATCTGATCGCGAGGGCCTTTAAATAACAACATATATATTTAAACTCCAACTGATGATTAGAGAACTGCCTTGGTTGTGGACAAGTGTTTAAACTTCAATTGCATCATGCTTTTAGCCAGTTGAAAAGGCTGGTGGCAAATGCGTAAGACATGTGTTGATGAATGTGTGTGGAAATCGTCGGCGCGTAATAAGGACGAGTTATCCACATTTGATCCAGAAGTTCTTCAGGGGGTCGCGAACAGGTTTTCAACAGCTCATCATCCCTTGATGGTCTGCTCGAGTACGTGCAGGTCGTTGTTGAAATGAGTGTCCTTGCCCCGTAAATCGACGATGGTACGGCAGGCGTGCAACACTGTGGTGTGATCGCGGCCGCCAAAGGCTTCGCCGATTTCCGGCAGGCTGTGGCTGGTCAGTTCGCGGCATAGCCACATGGCTACCTGACGCGGACGGGCAATGGCACGTGTGCGTTTTTGCGAGTACATGTCGGCGACCTTGATCTTGTAGTAGTCGGCAACAGTCTTCTGGATGAGTTCCAGGCTGATTTGCCGGTTCGTGGCGCCTATGATGTCCTTGAGTGCATCCTTGCCCACATCCAGTGTGATGGAGCGGTTGTGGAAGCGTGCAAAGGCCACCACACGATTCAGGGCACCTTCAAGCTCGCGCACATTAGAGCGCAGATGCTTGGCAATCAGGAAGGCAACATCGTCACCCAGATCAATGCGTGAAGCTTCGGCCTTCTTTTTGAGAATGGCGACGCGCATTTCGGTTTCCGGCGGTTCGATCTGTACGGTCAAACCCCAGTCGAAGCGTGAAATCAAGCGTTCTTCCAGTCCGTCGATATCTTTCGGGTACGTATCGCAGGTGATGATGATTTGTTTTTTCGCTTCGGCCAGTGCGTTGAAGGCGTAGAAGAATTCTTCCTGTGTGCGATCTTTCTTAACGAAAAACTGGATGTCGTCGATGAGCAGAAGATCAAGCGAGCGGTAGTAACGCTTGAAAACGTCGAAAGCTTTCTGCTGATATGCACGTACGACATCGGAAACAAAATCTTCGGCATGGATATAGCGAATCACCGCATTGGGATTGGCTTGATAAACCGAGTTGCCGATGGCGTGGATCAGGTGGGTCTTGCCGAGGCCAACGCCACCGTAGACGAACAACGGGTTGTACGAAATACCTGGATTCAGTGCAACTTGTTGTGCAGCAGCACGAGCAAGATCGTTGGCGCGACCAGTCACCAGTGTGTCGAAGGTGAAGGTTGGATTGAGACGAGTTTTATCGTAAGCCTCATCGCGTCGTCCAAGAATGGCGGCTGCGGCATTCTGCTTGGAAATTTCCTCGATGGGTGCAACGTCTTCGGCATTGATCATGGCCGGTGCCTCGGCAATCAGATCCGTGCTGCCAGCTAACCCCAGATGGATGGTGACTGGAACGGGGTAGTATTGCTGCGTAACTGCCTGAATTTGCGTCAGATAGCGTTCACGAACCAGTTTGAGGACGAAACTGTTGGGTGCGAGCAGATTGAGCTGGTCGGAATTGTCATTGGGCTCAAGGCGCAAGCCTTTGATCCAGGTATTGAACTGCTGAGCGGGCATTTCCCGCTCCAATTGATCCAGACAAGCCGACCAGAAATTGCTGGTACCGGTGGTATCTGGATCGGATAATGCGGGGTTGACGGTATCTCGCAAGGCCATGAATTCTTTATTGATCTTTCGGTTCTTGGTCTTTTTTCTGCTGTCGCAAGCAGCGCCAAACGACAAGGATAAGTGTCGTTAAAAGGCAGCGGTGACAAGCGAAAGCACCGATTTTAGCGAGGGCTGATGCAGAAGTTGACCACAAGCAGACCATCACGAACGATGAAACGAGCGGTGGATTCTAGCCTGCTTTCAGTGGAGTTATCCACAGGCCCAACAGCATTGTCAAAAAATATCTGACTTGACAGTGAGAGTATTTTCGACTCTAATTCCGGGTTTCCCCTTTCTTCCCTTTTTGCAGGAATCAGCATCATGAAACGCACCTACCAGCCCTCCGTTGTACGTCGCAAGCGTACCCATGGCTTCCTTGTGCGCTCACGCACCCGCGGTGGTCGTGCCGTCATTCGCGCGCGCCGTGCCAAGGGTCGTCATCGCCTTTCCGTTTGAGCGCTGCCACTTTCCGTTTTCGCCCAGCCAGCCGGCTGCTGAACGGAAAGGAATACACCGCCGTCTTTGCCAATCGCCGTGTTTTGCGCGGCGGGCCGTTTGAGCTTTACTACCGGCCCATTTCTGAAGTTTCGGCAATGTCAGCGCTTAAGGCAGACACAACATCAGTGCATCCCCGGCTTGGCTTGGTGATGCCCAAACGAAACGCCAAACGTGCCGTCCATCGCAATTTAATCAAGCGATTGGTACGTGAGGCGTTTCGTCACGTCTGCGGTCAGCTTCCTCCTTATGATCTTGTACTGCGTCTCGGTCGTCCGCTGAATGCACAGACGATCAGTCTTGATCGCCAGCGCAAGGAATGGCGTACGCAGATCGATGCGCTTTTTTTGCGTCTGCCACCATTCCAGCAATAGCAGAACAGAAAGTGGCGATGAAAACTCTCGATCAAGCTGTTCGCAATTTCTTGCTGGGATTGTTGAAGGCATATCGTTATTTCATCAGCCCATGGCTAGGGAGTCGTTGTCGTTTCCATCCCAGCTGTTCCGAGTATGCTGCCGAGGCCTTGCAAAAACATGGTCCTTGGCGGGGCGGCTGGCTGGCTGTTCGTCGGCTTGGTCGCTGTCATCCTTTCACGTCGGGTGGTTTCGACCCTGTACCTTAGCCCGGCGCTTGATAACATTCGTTTCCCCGAATTTTTCCCCTTTTTAGATCGACGCTCGCGATGGATAAGAAACGCTTCAATGCCTTGCTCCTGATCACATTCATGTTTTCGCTGTTCATGCTGTGGGATGCATGGCAGCGCTCGCATGCTCCGGCACCGACTGCTACTACCGCGGCGCCCGCGGTTCCAGGTGCGCCGGCAGCACCTGGTGCCGTGCCAACGGTAAGCGCCACGCCTGTAGCAACGTTGCCGGCAGCGAACATCGCGAAGGCCAAGGTGCAGACCGATCTTTTCAAGGCCGAAATTTCCGCACAGGGTGGCGATCTGGTTTTCCTTGAACTGGAAAAACACCGCGCTACGCTGGATGCGAACAAGAATTTTGTGTTGTTCGACAATGATGCCAAGGGCCATATTTATGTCGGTCAGACAGGTTTGATCGGCGATGGCCTGCCGAATCACAAGACGCAGTTCTCGTTCGACAAGAGCGAGTATTCCTTGGAAGAGGGTCAGGACAGCCTATCGGTACGCCTGACGGCACCGATTGCAGGCGGTATGAAGGTCGCCAAGATTTACACCTTCAAGCGCGACAGCTATCTGATCAACGTCAGCTATGAACTGACCAATGTCGGCAATGCACCGGTTTCACCGTATGGTTATTTCCAGATTCTGCGTGACGGTAAGCAGCCGGATGCGCAGCCGACGCACAGCTTCTTTGGTGGTGGTGCGCATACTTTCACAGGTCCAGCGGAATACACGCAGGGTGACAAGTATCAGAAGGTGACATTTGCCGATCTCGACAAGGGCAATGCGAAATATGCGCATCAAGCCAACAACGGCTGGATTGCCATCGTTCAGCATTACTTTGTTTCGGCCTGGTTGCCGCAAGGCGATGCGGATCGCGAGTTCTATATCGACAAGATGGGCGACGACTTGTATCGCGCCGGTGTGAAGCTCCCGTTGGCCACGGTTGCGCCGGGCCAGACGGTGACGGTGACGGTGCCGCTCTACGCGGGTCCGCAGGAGCAGGATAAGCTCCACGCTATCGCACCGGGCCTTGATCTGGTGGTTGATTATGGTTGGTTGACGGTGATTGCTTCGCCGCTGTTCTGGGTGATGCAGAAGATTCACGCATTGATCGGCAACTGGGGCTGGACCATCATCGTGCTGACGATGCTGCTCAAGCTGATGTTCTTCCCGCTGTCGGCTGCAAGCTACAAGTCCATGGCGAAGATGCGTCAGGTGATGCCGCAAATGACACGTCTGAAGGAAACTCACAAGGACGATCGCGCCAAGCTCAACATCGAGATGATGGAGTTGTACAAGCGCGAGAAGATCAATCCGCTCGGCGGCTGCTTGCCGGTAGTGGTGCAGATTCCAGTGTTTATTGCCTTGTACTGGGTGTTGCTCGGTACCGTTGAGTTACGCAATGCGCCATGGCTTGGCTGGATTCACGATCTGTCGGCACAGGATCCCTACTACATCCTGCCGCTGCTGATGGGCGCATCAATGTTCATCCAGAGCCGTCTCAATCCGACGCCGCCTGATCCAGTGCAAGCCAAGGTCATGACCTGGATGCCGGTGTTGTTCACCTTCATGTTCCTGTGGTTCCCGGCCGGGCTGGTGCTGTACTGGACGGTGAACAATCTGTTGTCGATTTCGCAGCAGTGGTACATCACCAAGCAAATCGAACGTGGTGCTGCCAAGTAACAAAGACACCATCGCTGCTGTCGCCACGGCCCCTGGGCGGGGCGGCATCGGCGTGGTGCGTGTATCAGGAGGCGAACTCGCAGAGTTCGCCTTTTTGCTTTGCGGCCGTTATCCGAAACCAAGACAGGCAACGCTGGCGAGTTTCCGTGCTGCCGATGGCTTGGTGATCGACCAAGGCTTGATCCTCTATTTTCCCGGCCCGAGCTCTTTCACCGGTGAAGATGTGATCGAGCTGCAGGGGCACGGCGGGCCGGTGGTCATGCAAATGCTGTTGCAGCGCTGCCTTGAGCTCGGTGCACGGATTGCCCAGCCCGGTGAGTTTAGTCAGCGAGCCTTCCTCAACGACAAACTTGATCTGGCGCAAGCCGAGGCGATTGCCGATCTGATCGACGCCAGCACGGCTGGTGCGGTGCGCTCGGCACAACGGTCATTGTCGGGTGAGTTTTCACGATCAGTGAATGAGCTCGTAGCGCGACTGATCGAGTTACGCATGCTGGTTGAAGCAACGCTGGATTTCCCCGATGAGGAAATCGACGTTGTTCGTGACACCGATGCACAACAACGCCTGGACAGACTGCGCACGGATATCGCTGCATTGGCCGCGCGCGCGAAGCAGGGCAGCTTGCTGCGTACGGGGTTACATGTGGTGTTGGCGGGTTTGCCGAATGTGGGCAAGTCCTCGTTGCTCAATCGGCTGGCTGGCGAAGATCGTGCCATTGTCACGGATGTTGCCGGAACGACGCGCGATACCTTGCGTGAGACGATCCAGATTGAAGGCATTCCTCTGCATATCATCGATACCGCGGGCCTGCGCGATACCGAAGATACCGTCGAAAAAATCGGCATCGCCCGAACATGGCACGAAATCGAGAAGGCCGACATCGTGCTTCAGTTGATCGACGCTCGTAGTGGCGAAACGGCGGCCGACCACGCCGTGGCCGTTCGCCTGCCGGCGCGCCTGCCACGCATCGTTATTCACAACAAGTGTGATCTCGCCGGCATTGCCCCCAAACGCGAAACCGATCCGCGATATACGCATCTCTGGTTGTCGGCCAAGCAAGGACAGGGTATGGCCTTGTTGCACGACGAATTGCTGCGTTTGGCCGGTTGGGCTGGTCATGGCGAGGATGTAATCCTTGCCCGCGAGCGACATTTGTCCGCTATCGCTACGGCGTCGGCTGCGCTGGACAAGGCGGCCCGCCAATTACGTCAGCTGGAGCTTTGTGCTGAGGAGTTGCGCTTGGCCCAACAAGCTTTGTCCGAAATTACAGGTGAATTTACGCCGGATGATTTGCTTGGGGAAATCTTCTCGCGCTTTTGTATTGGCAAATGACGGAGCTGTTTTTTCTATTACCGGCTGCATTTCTGGCCGGGTTGGTTGATGCCGTCGTTGGCGGTGGCGGATTGATCCAGATACCGGCCTTGTTTGCTGGTTTGCCTGCTGCTGTGCCGGCAACCATCTTTGGCACCAACAAGGTCGCTTCTATTTCCGGCACGTTCACCGCCACGCTGCGTTATCTCCGGCAGGTGAAAGTGCCATGGCGTGTGGCTTTGCTGGCGGCGTCGACGGCGTTTGTGTTTTCTTTCTTGGGGGCAATGTCCGTAGCCTTGTTACCCAAGGAATGGGCGCGGCCGCTGGTCTTGGTTTTGTTGGTCATCGTTGCGATCTATACGTTTCTCCGTAAGGATTTTGGAGCACAAGACAAGGGTTTGACGCACGGGCGCTGCTATCTGGCGGGCGCCTTATTGCTGGGGGCGGGTATTGGTTTTTACGATGGCTTCTTCGGGCCGGGAACGGGCAGCTTTCTGCTGTTCCTGTTTGTGCGTTTCTTTGGCCTGGATTTTCTCCGTGCGACCTCGGCAGCCAAGGTCGTCAATCTTTCAACCAATGCTGCGGCCTTGTTTTACTTTGTGCCTACCGGGCATGTGTTATGGGGCTTGGCGCTAAGCATGGCGGTATGCAATATCGCTGGCGCTCAAGTCGGCACGGTGTTGGCGCTACGTCATGGCAGTACTTTTGTTCGAAAGCTTTTTCTCGTCATTGTGTTGGTGCTGATCGTCAAGTTTGCTTACGACACGTTTATGTAGTGTTTCACGTGAAACCGCCTGTCTGGTTTGAGATCGGGTTTCACGTGAAACATGTGCATTGGTTTTGGTTTTTCGTCCTTCGCGGCGTATCATTGCGCCCTTCGGAAACTTGTCAATTTGCTGTCCATGTTGTTCCCTGAAAAATTCGATGTCATCGTCATTGGTGGTGGCCACGCCGGTACCGAGGCTGCGCTCGCCTCGGCGCGGACGGGGGCAAAGACGCTGCTGCTTACCCACAACATCGAAACG
>DATJJR010000041.1:0-9624 GCA_035492055.1 Rhodocyclaceae bacterium
CGCCGCGAAACGACCCGTGCGCGTGATGCCGAGCCAAGTGCCACTGTTCTGAAGATCGCGGCCGGCCAGTACATCGGGCGCATCGTCCCACCAAGCCAGCGGCGCGGTGGGGCGCGCGAAGATTTCGTCACGATTGGCAGCGACGACCAATGGATAGCGTGTATCGGTCTGCCAGCCGAGGACGATTAGGCACATTGTTAGGTTGTATGTGGAGATTTGTAGATTGCAAGCTGATAGACGAGTTGCTTAGCGCTTTACGTTTAAGTCATAAGTGCGGCCGTCATTTCGCAAGCATTCGCCAATACCTGTGTTGCTCATAGTATTGAATGAGAACACGCAGCGTACAAATTTCCCACTCGCGGCTCGGGCATTAATCATGCCGTTACCCACCGCAGAGGTGGCTAATGTTGTGGTCGAACCTGATGACGTGCCAGTGCCATTGAGCGTTGTGGTGGCCAAACCTCCTTTAGACCCCACAGTGGTTGCGCTGCCTGAGGCCGATGAAGTGCTGGCAAAGTTTGTGAAATTAAAGGAGCCACCGCTTGCTTGATAAATCCATGGACCCGAATAGCTCTCTCCTTCAATTAAGAGGGTTGCGTTCCCGGAGCCTCCCATCGTAGGGCCATCAGTAGAGCCTTTATAGATTTGTCCGTCACTTCGATCAATCAGTGTGAATTTCCCCGCGCACCCGCCAATTAATACAGCAATGGCAAGCGGCATCAACTTGAAACTTATCTCTCCCTGAAGTTTCATGGCTTAGCCCCTGTGGTTACATGTGATCTAACGAGCTTTATGCACCGTTTGTTAAGCGCTTCAGGCGTTTTCGTAAGGCAGCGCGAGGAACGATAGACGCGGGCCATCAGGCGCCCCCAGATGTACTTCACCCGCTTCAACCGTGCTGGCCTGCAGTACGACAAGGCATTCGCTGCTTTTTGCGTCGACCTGCGCGGCGATGACGACATTGCCGCAGCTTTGTGTGCCGGTTTCCGGTGCATATAGATCAGCGCCGGCAGTCGTGAGTGCCTCGACCGAAGCGCGATACATGCGGCGTTTGATCTTGCCGAGGTATTGCGTGCGGGCAACGATTTCCTGGCCTGGGTAGCAGCCCTTCTTGAAGCTCACGCCGCCGACGGCTTCGTAATTGATCATCTGCGGGATGAACTGTTCCTGCGTTGCGACCACGACACGTGGCTCACCGTCGGCAATGTCGCGCAGGCGCCAGGCGTTCAGTCCGGCTGGTGTGGCGTGCTGTTTGAGCGCATTCCAGATCTCAGGGGCTGTGGCGACATCAAGCACAAGCAACCAGCGTTGCGGGCCGAGGCCGATGACCTGACCTTTATCAAACGCGGCGGTCTTGTCTTTTTCGGGTGCGCTGGCGCCAACAGTTGCAAGTGCGGCGGCGGCTTTCGGGCCCGCCAGTCCGAGCAGAACGCGATCCACACCGTCATGCAGCTTGGCCTTGCTGCGTAGGATGTACATCGACAGTTTCTTCAGCATTGCTGGCTGAACGTCGGCGGACGTCATCAACCATAGATCGGCGTTTTCATGCCAGAGCGTGAAGGTGGCGAGCAGGCGTCCCTTGGGCGTACAGAAGCCGGCGCGGCGCAGGCCGTCGGCCGGAATACCGGTGACATCGTTGGTCAGCAGGTTGTGCAGGAAGGCGGCGTTGTCGTCTCCGGTGGCGCGGATCAGCGCGCTGTCGACGAGCGGGACAAGGATCGTTGCGGCACGTGTTTCGCCGAGCAGATCGCCACACTGTTCAAAGTCTGCCGAGAAGCCTTGCTGCGACAGGAATCCAGTCCATTCTTGGTTCATTTTTGCGGGATCGAATATGGGTTGTGGGCTATTATACCGACGCAATTTTCACCTCCGTCCGTTGTTTTCCCCGGCTGCCAATGCGCTTCATCAAACGCTTGTTCCTGCTTTGCTTCCTGTTTGTGCTCGCCGTCGGTGGCCTGGGTGTCTGGTTTGCGTTGACCCCGTTGCAATTGCGCACGAGCCCGCTGGATTTCACGATCGATTCGGGCATGTCCTTGAAGAAGGCCTCGAACGCCATGGCCGATGTCGGCCTGGGCTTTCAGGGTTGGCAATTTCATTTGTTCGCTCGCGCCTTGCAGCAGCAATCAGAAATCAAGGCCGGCAGTTATGAAGTGGAGCAGGGTGTAACGCCCTGGCTGCTGCTTGAGAAACTGACGCGCGGCGACGTCAGCCAGGGCGAAGTCATGCTGGTCGAAGGCAAGACCTTCCATCAATTCCGGGCTTTGCTCGATGCCAGTCCTGATTTGCGCCATGACACGCAAGGTTTGTCGGATGCCGAAGTGATGCAGCGCATCGGCGCACATGAAAGCAGTCCTGAAGGCTTGTTCATGCCGGATACGTACCTATTCAGCAAGCAGAGCAGCGATCTGGATGTCTTGCGTCGTGCCTATCACGACATGAATGCGAAATATGCGGCGGAATGGGCCAAGCGTAGCCCCAATCTGCCTTACAAGACGCCGTATGACGGGTTGATCATGGCTTCCATTGTCGAAAAGGAAACGGGCAGTCCGCTTGATCGCCCGATGGTGGCATCGGTTTTTATCAACCGCTTGCGCCAGGGCATGATGCTGCAGACTGATCCGAGCGTAATCTACGGCATGGGTGAACGTTATGACGGCAATATCCACAAGGCCGATTTGATGGCGGATACGCCCTACAACACCTATACCCGCACCGGCTTGCCGCCGACGCCGATTGCCATGCCTGGCTTGGCATCGATTCGCGCAGCGCTGAATCCGCCGACGAGCGACAAGCTGTATTTTGTATCGCGTGGCGATGGCACCAGCCAGTTTTCAAGTTCGCTGGACGAGCACAATCGCGCCGTGGCCAAGTACATACTCAAGAAGAGCAACTAGGAATTCATTTGATGACAGGGCGTTTCATCACCTTTGAAGGCATCGACGGCGCGGGCAAAAGTTCCCAGCACGCCTGGGCCGTGGCGCATTTGCGTGAAAAGGGCTTTGAAGTGGTGTCGACGCGTGAACCGGGCGGCACGCCCTTGGGCGAAAAGCTGCGCAGCTTGTTGTTGTCCGAGCCCATGCACCTGGAAACCGAGGCGTTGCTGATGTTTGCCGCACGTCGCGAACATATTGAAACCGTGATTTGCCCGGCCCTGGCACGTGGCGCATGGGTGCTGTCTGACCGGTTTACCGATGCCAGTTTTGCCTACCAGGGCGGCGGCAGAGGGTTGGCTTTGGACAAGCTCCGCGAGTTGGAAGTGTGGGTGCAGAATGGACTGCAGCCGGACCGCACGTTTATCTTTGATCTGCCGGTTGATGAAGCGCAGCAACGCCAGCAAAAGCGCAGCGGCGAGACGCAGGTGAACGCCGATCGTTTCGAGCAGGAAAAGCTGGATTTCCATGAGCGTGTGCGCGCCGCCTACTTGGAGCGGGCGCGTGAATTTCCGCAGCGGATTTGTGTGATAGACGCTCGCCAGGGCATGCTTGAAATTAACAAATTGCTTGAGGTAAATCTTGCAAGTCTCTGTTAATAAAATACATGATTGGAATATTCCGGTCTGGCAGAATCTGCTGGAGCGGATTGACACGCTTTCCCACGGCCTGTTGTTCACCGGCGTGGCGGGGATTGGCAAAGTGCAATTTGCCGAACAGTTTGCGGCCTGGTTGTTGTGCGAAAGCGCAAGCAAAAATACCGCTGCCGCAGCGTGCGGCCATTGCACCTCATGTCAGTTACTGAGCAGCGGCAATCACCCGGACATTCGCCTTGTTACGCTCGATGAGGAAGAGGAGTCCGAAGAGGGCGAAACCAAGAGCAAATCCAAGAAGGCCAGCACGCAGATCAAGATTGACCAGATCCGTGCCCTTGAGGATTTCGTGTTTGTCGGCAGCCACCGCAGCGGTGCGCGGATTGCACTGATTCATCCGGCCGAGGCAATGAATCTGGCGGCGGCGAATTCTCTTCTCAAAATGCTTGAAGAACCGCCGCCAAACGTCTATTTCATATTGGTTTCGTCAAATCTCAGGCGCTTGTTGCCGACACTCCTGAGTCGTTGCCGCAAGGTCACGTTTGGCTTGCCTGATCACGATATCGCGGCAGCATGGCTGAAAGCTCAGGGCGTTAAAAACCCGGAAAAATTGTTGCCGCTGGTCGGTGGTGCGCCGTTGGCGGCTGCACTGTGGGCAGAAGAAGGCTTGGACAGCCAATATGCCAAAGCCGCCGAATCCTTTGCCGAGAACAATGATGTCGTTACTTTGGCCGGCAAGTGGTTGTCCGGCCTGTCGGGCAAGAGCGGCGCCTGGCGTACCGAGCATCTCACCGATGCATTGCAAAAATGGCTCTACGACTTGCAACGCGTGCAGCTTGGTGAAGCGCCGCGCTATTTCGCCAGTGCCTTGCCGGCACTGCAGTCACTCGCCAGACAAGCCAACCCATCGCGTCTGGCACGCGGTTACGCCGATGTGAGCAAGATTCGCGCGACGGTCAATCACCCCCTTAACGCGCAATTGATGCTGGAAGACATGGCTGGTCGTTACCTTGCGGCGGTTGCACCTGCGGCAAAATAACGCTTTCGCATAGACGTTTCGTGTCATGTCCCGCCTCGTTGACTCCCACTGTCATCTCAATTTTCCCGATCTCGCCGTGCGCACGCCGGAGATTCTGTCCAACATGGAAGCGGCCAATGTCGGCCACGCCATGTGCATCAGCGTGACGCTGGAAAAATTTCCGGAAGTGTTGGCCCTGGCCGAGCAGCACGAGAATCTTTACGCCACCGTCGGTGTGCATCCCGATTACGAAGCGGGTGCGCCTGATCCTGATAACCCGGACGCAGATGAAGTGCCGCTGGTAGAGCCGGATGTCGACACGCTGGTCAGGCTCGGCAGCCATCCAAAAGTGCTCGCCGTGGGTGAAACCGGCCTCGACTATTACCGCCTGACCGGCGATCTGGAATGGCAGCGCGAGCGTTTCCGTACGCACATCCGTGCCGCAAAGCGCCTGAAAAAACCGCTGGTCATCCATACCCGCAATGCCGCCGAAGACACGCTGCGCATTCTCGAAGAAGAGGGCGCGGGCGAAGTCGGCGGCATCTTCCATTGCTTCACAGAATCGTGGGACGTGGCGCAACGTGGACTAGCATTAGGTTTCCATCTGTCCTTTTCCGGCATCGTCACGTTCAAGAACGCCGTTGCGCTCAAGGAAGTGGCCGCTAAGGCACCGCTCGACCGCATTCTGGTCGAAACCGATTCACCTTATCTCGCGCCGGTGCCGTATCGCGGCAAGACCAACGAACCGGCGTTCGTTCAATACGTTGCCGCAGAGATTGCCCAGTTGCGCGGCATTAGCTCAGCGGCTGTTGCCGACGCGACGACGGCCAATTTCTTCCGCCTTTTTCCGCGGGCGTTGACTCATGCGCACGCATGAAAACTCAAATTGAGAATTGATATGAAAACCTCGATGAAACTCCGCGCCATGGCGCTTGCCCTCGGTCTTTCTGCCGCCAGCAGCATTGCAATGGCGGGCGCCTATGATGACCTCATTGCTGCCGTGTATCGCGACGATACCGACACGGTGCTGAATCTCGTTGATCGCGGCCTGGACGTGAACAGCGTTGACCCGGCCGGCAGCACGCTGTTGCATATCGCTGCACGTGATGGCAATGACAAGCTGGCGAGCGAACTGCTCAAGCGTCACGCCAACCCTGATGTGCGCAATCGCGTTGGCGATACGCCGCTGATGCTCGCGGCCTACAGCGGCAAGCAGGGCGCGGCTGAAACCTTGATTGCCGCAGGTGCGCAAATCGACCACGATGGCTGGACGCCGCTGCACTACGCCGTGTTCGCAGAAAAGCCGGCGATGGTGACTTTCCTGCTCGGCAAGGGCGCAAAAGTGAATGCACCAGCACCCAATGGACAAACTGCATTGATGCTGTCCGCCAAGAACGGCAACATCGACATTACCAAGACCTTGCTGCAGGCGGGGGCCGATACGTCGCTCAAGGATCAGGCTGGACAAACCGCAGCCATGCTCGCGGATCAAAACAACAATACGAACGTCTTGCATCTGATCCAGAATGCCAAGCCGGTTGTACAAGTGGAACCCAAACCGGCGGAAGCGGCTGCAGACACAGCTACTGCGGCACCTGCAGCAGCAACGGCCGCATCATCGACAGCCGCAGCCCCGAAGTAAATTCAGTTTGCCGGCGCCGGATCGGCGACCATCTGGTAGCGCGTATCGCCTTGTACCGATTGGCACTCGCCAAGCAGGCGAGCGCCTTCGAACATGAAGTCGCATGCGAGGCTGTCGCCATCAGCGCTCTTCAAGTAGGCCTTGCCGGTGTTGTTGCTGCTGGTTGTCCAGATATCGCGCGGCCAGCCGCCGCCCATGCCATAACCGTAGGGACGGAAGCCTGGATAGCCCATATCCGTCGAACGTGACGTCGTGACCGAGGTGACATAGAAGCCGGTGTAAAGCTTCTTGCCGATGGTCACGTCGATGCTGCGATCGGCCGGATTGAACTGGCCTTGGTATTGCGCATTGCCTTTGCCAACGAGTTCGAACGGCAAGGGTTGCGGCGGTGTCGTGGCGCAGCCGGTCAGCCATGCAGCACAGGCGACGGGCAGAAGTATATGGAAGGGACGCAGCATGATGAGGCCTCTGGCGAACAGGACATGAGCAAGCAGTTTGGCACAGCTCGCCTCACCATGCGTTACAGCTTGCTTACGCCGATATCAGTGCTACCAGTGCATCGCCGGCATTGACCGGCTTGCCGGCGCGGCAGTGCAATGCCTTGACCTTGCCGGCCGTCGGTGCGGTGACGGTGAACTCCATTTTCATCGCTTCGAGTACCACCAGCGGCGTGCCGGCTTCGACATCCTGACCGATCTCGACCAGGATTTTCCAGACGTTGCCTGACATGTCGGCGCGCACGGCTTCGCCTTCGGCGATGGCGGCGGCAATTGCATCGTCCTCTGTCGCCGTCGAGCCGACGTCATTGTGCCAACGTGACACTTCCAGCTCAAAGGCGGTTTTCTGCTTGATGCGGAATCGGGCAATGTCATCGGCCGCTGCGGACATGTCGCGCTCGTACTCGGCAAAATCGAAGACCGCGTCCTCGACTTCAACCTGAGCGCGCCCCGCACGGAAATCCGAACGGAAGCGATCCAGCGCCGGTTCGCTGACCGGATAGAACTGCACGCGATCGAAGAAGCGCAGCAACCAGGGTTCCTTGCCGAATTGCCTGTTGTGCAGGAACTTGTTCCAGATCGGCACTGTGCGGCCGATCAATTGATAGCCGCCGGGCGAATCCATCCCGTAGATGCACATGTACACGCCACCGATGCCGACCGTGCCTTCCGCCGTGAATGTGCGCGCAGGGTTGTACTTCGACGTGAGCAGGCGATGGCGAGGATCCAGCGGCACGGCACAGGGCGCGCCCAGATACACGTCGCCGAGGCCCATGACCATGTAGCTTGTCTCGAATACGGTGCGTTCGACATCTTCACGATGTGCCAATCCGTTGATGCGCTGGATGAAATCAACGTTGTTCGGCAACCAAGGTGCTTCGGCCTTGACGGTTTCCTTGTAGCGTTGCACCGCGCCGAGCGTGGCCGAGTCCTCAAAGGCCATCGGCAGGCGCACGATGCGGCTCGGAATGCGCAGATCATCGACGTCACCGAGCGTGTGTTCGAGCGCTTCCAGCGTGCGGATCAATTCGGCTTGCGGGATAACGCGGCTATCGTAATGGATCTGTACCGAACGCACGCCGGGCGAAAGTTCCTGCACGCCGGGGACGGATTTCTCCTTCAAGGCTTCCATCAACAGATGGATGCGCAGGCGCAGGCGCAGATCGAGCACGTTGTCGCCATATTCAAGCAGGATGTATTTGTCGCCGGCCTGACGGTAAGTCACCATCGGCCGCTTGCCGTCTTCCGGCAGGCGCAGCACGATGCAGTCGCCACGCGTTGTGGCGGTGCTCAACTCCGGTGCTGTGTAGCCGGGCATTGGCGCGAGCATGCGGATGGATTCGTCCTGTGCCTTTTCCATTGCCAGCGCCTGATCGAAACTCAGCGGCCGGAAACGAATCGTGTCGCCCGGCTTGACCTGGCCCACTTTCCACAACTCCGCCTTGACCACCGTGGCGGCACAGACGAAGCCGCCGAGACTGGGGCCGTCGCAGGTCAGAATCACCGGCGTGTCGCCGGTGAAGTTGATCGAGCCGATCGCGTACATGCAATCGTGGATATTCGACGGATGCAGGCCAGCTTCGCCGCCGTCGCTGCGCGTCCATTCGGGCTTGGGGCCGACCAGACGCACGCCGAGGCGATTCGAGTTGTAGTGAACCTGATAGTCGCTGCCGAAGAAGGTGTCGATTGCCTGCGGCGTGAAGAAATCCGGCGCACCGTGCGGACCATACAGCACGCCGATGTCCCAGTGCTTGCCATAGCTTGGAATCATCGATGGCGGCGGTGTCACCGGTACATACGGCGGCGCTGGCGTTTCGCAGGCAGCGAGATCGGGGCGGCTGATCGGCAACACGTCGCCTGCACGTAGCGTACGACCAGCGTGACCGCCGAACTGGCCAAGTACAAAAGTTGACTTGCTGCCGAGATAGGTCGGTACGTCCAAACCCTTGCGCACGGCGATGTAGCCGCGCGCACCGCTGGATGCGCGTGCAATCTTCAACACCTGGAAGGCGCGCACGATCAATGGCCGCCACAGCGGCAGAGGATCGCCGTCGTCCAAGGTGGCAGTGACATCGGCGCCAGTCAAGGCAATCACCGCATCACTGTAGAAGCGCAGCGTCGGACCTTGCAGTGTCCATTCCAGTCCGGCGGCGCTTTCGTGATTACCGACAATGCGGTTGGCCATGCGAAAAGCGTAGTCGTCCATCGGTCCGGATGGCGACACGCCGATGTCCCAATAGCCATGGCGGCCGGGGCAATCCTGCACCGTTGTGTAGGTACCACCGTCGATGACTTCGACCACCGGTGAGATGTACTCGAAGCGATCAAGAAATCGCGTCGACACTGTGCCCTCGATGAAAGCCGGGCTCACGAGAATGCTGCGCAGGTAGTCGAGATTGGTGGCGATGCCGTGCAGGCGCGTGAGCTCCAGCGCCATCAGCAATTTATGGCGGGCCTCCTCGCGCGTAGCACCGTAGGCGATGATCTTGGCAATCATCGGATCGTAATGGGCGGAAACTTCAATGCCGGTCTGCACCCAGGTATCGACACGTACACCGTCCGGGAACTGGACCTCGGTCAACGTACCCGGCGAAGGCTGGAAATTGCGTACTGGGTTTTCGGCGTACACGCGTACTTCGATGGCGGCACCTTGCGGCGTTGGCAACCGGCTGAAATCCGGTGGCGTCCCGGCGGCGATTAGCAGCATCCATTCAACCAGGTCGAGGTTGGTCACAGCCTCGGTGATTGGGTGTTCAACCTGCAGGCGCGTGTTGACCTCAAGGAAATAAAAGGCGTCGCGGGCGCCGTCGTAAATGAACTCGACCGTACCGGCCGAGGCATAGGAGACTGCCTTGCCCAGCTTCACCGCAGCGGCAAGCAGGGCTGTGCGTGTTGCTGGCGGTAGATGTGGCGCGGGCGTTTCCTCGACCACTTTCTG
This sequence comes from Rhodocyclaceae bacterium, assembly GCA_035492055.1. Taxonomy (GTDB): domain Bacteria; phylum Pseudomonadota; class Gammaproteobacteria; order Burkholderiales; family Rhodocyclaceae. The sequence continues at coordinate 9,619 of DATJJR010000041.1, forward strand.
ATTGCG
>DATJJR010000042.1:0-4042 GCA_035492055.1 Rhodocyclaceae bacterium
TGAATGCGACACGCTCAGGCGAAACCAATCTGCGCGTCACATCGAGTGCCATCAGCAGCACGCCCAACTCGACACAATCGCCCTACGGTGCAACGCAAAACCCGGCCGTGCCGACGACCACGCAGGGCTCGTCGCCCAACACGACAACACAGAACAGCATTACAACGCAAGTAAAGACAACGTCCCAGAATGATTTTTGGGGAAATCTGCAGGCCGCGTTGGATTCACTGGTCGGAACCGAAGGCGGTCGCAATGTCGTGATCACGCCATCGTCCGGCGTTGTACTGGTCAAGGCCATGCCAAGCGAAATTCGCGCGGTTGAAAACTACCTGCGCGCAACCCAGGCCATCGCAGACCGGCAGGTCATGCTCGAAGCCAAGATCATCCAGGTCACACTCAACTCGTCCTTCCAGGCCGGCGTGAACTGGGCCAGTTTCAACGGCACGACCAATCGTGTCACCGCAGGCAACTTGCAGCCGGGGTCGAGCCTCTCGACCACCGGTACGATCAGCAGTTCGGTCAATCAGGTCAGCGGCACGGCTGGTGTGGGCGGTTCACTTGTGTCATCAGCAAACGCCCAGAATGGCACCGGCTTCCTTGGCCTGGCACTGCAGACATCGAATTTTGCCGCCCTGCTCAACTTCCTCGAAACCCAAGGTTCGGTATCGGTGTTGTCCAGCCCGCGCGTCGCTACGCTCAACAACCAGAAAGCCGTACTCAAGGTTGGCACTGACGAACTGTATGTCACCGGCGTGACGACCAATACATCGACCAATGTCACCGGTACCGCGACCTTCTCGCCTTCAGTCACATTGCAGCCCTACTTCTCCGGAATCGCGCTCGACGTCACGCCGCAGATCGACGAGGACAACAACATCATCCTGCACATTCATCCGGCCGTCACCACAGTACAGGAGAAGGAGAAGCTGATCGATCTCGGCACTACCTTCGGCTCGATCACGCTGCCGCTGGCTGCTTCAACGGTGAATGAAAGCGACAGCATCGTGCGGGCACGCGACGGCTACATCGTTGCCATCGGCGGCTTGATGAGCCAGACCGGCACCATCGACCGTTCCGGTCTGCCGGGCACGACCGACAGCGATGTCGGCGGTTTGTTCGGCCAGCGCAGCCGCACACTGCAGAAGGTCGAACTCGTCATTCTGCTCAAGCCGACATTGATCAAGAATCCCGGCGATACTCAGCCCGACATCGATGCCACCACTGATCGCATCGAAAAGCTGAGGAACTAGGAACAATCCATGTATCTCGCCCACTTCGGCCTGAGTGAAATGCCGTTCGGCATTACGCCCGACACGCAATTCATTTACGCCGGAAGCAGCCACCAGAGCGCCTTGAACACGCTGCTCGTCGCGCATCAGACAGGTGAAGGCTTCATCAAGGTGACAGGTGAAGTCGGTACCGGCAAGACTTTGTTGTGCCGACGATTTCTCGCCCAGCTCGACAGCAACACTGTCGCCGCCTACATCCCCAATCCGATGCAGGAACCGCGCGCACTGTTGACCAGCGTGGCCGAGGAATTCGGCGCCGTCGTCGGTAATGACGCGGCATTTCTGATTAAAAGCCTCAATCGCCGCCTGCTTGAATTGGCCGCGGAAGGCAAGCAAGCGCTGCTTTGTATCGACGAAGCGCAGACAATTCCGCCGCTGGCATTGGAAAGCATTCGCCTCCTCTCCAATCTTGAGACGGAGAAACGCAAGCTGCTGCAAATCGTGCTGTTCGGCCAACCCGAACTGGACGAAAAACTGGCCGCGCCCTCGGCACGCCAGCTTTTGCAACGCATCGTGTTCCATCACGACATCGCGCCTTTGCCGAAGCGCGAACTGCAAGCGTATCTCGACCATCGCATGCAGGTTGCTGGCCATCGCGGTGAATCGGTCTTTTTGCCGTCTGCAACGCGCCTGATCCATCGGCATTCGGCTGGAACACCGCGTCTCGTCAACATCCTTGCGCACAAAGCCTTGCTCGCCGCCTGGGGCGAAGGCCGCCATCGCGTGACCGCCACCATGGTGCGCCGTGCCGCCGCCGACACACAGGGCGCCAAGCATCCACGCTGGTGGCAGCTCTCTTTCTGATTCCGTCATGAGCCTCATCAACGACATACTGCGTGACCTCGACGCACGCAAGGCCGCCGAAGACGAACTCGGCGGTCTCGACCGCAATGTGCGCGCCCTGCCGCCCAAGCCGCAACGCCGCGTGTATCCGGTCGTGCTCATCGGTCTTCTCGTGATCATTTCCGGCCTTGTCGGCGGCGGCGCAGTCTGGTTTCTTCAACGCCCGCAAACGGTTGCAGCCCCCGTACCTGTTGTTGCACAACCCCCGGCGCCAATTTCGATACAACCACCAACACAAATGCCAGCAACACAGGCGCCGATCACCGCGCCACCTGTGGTGCAAACACCCGCTGCTGCACTGACCCCAACCCCGACGCCGGCGCCTCAGGATCCCCACGCAACCGCCTCGCCCGCCAAACCGATATCAACAGCAATGGCAAAGCCGATTGCTGTCGCACCAGCTACGCCCCCTGCACAAGCGCCCGTCAAGGCACAAAATACTGCATCGTTGGCGTCCTCGATGCCTGCACTTGCCCCCTCGCTCCCAACGCTGGCGACACAATCCAATAATGGCGCCTCACGCATCAGCAAAGAGCCCTCACTGAATGGCACGCCTTCGGAACAAGCCGAAGTGGAATACCGGCGCGGCATGACGGCTGTACAGCGCGGCGACAGCGACGCCGCCTCCACTGCATTTCGTGCCGCCTTGCGCTTTGCACCGGCGCATGTTGGCGCCCGTCAGGCATTGCTGGGTTTGTGGACAGAACAACAACGCTGGAACGACGTCGAAACACTGGCCCTTGATGGTGTCGGTTTGCTACCGCAACGCAGCGACTGGGCGCTGCTCGCGGCTCGCCTGATGTATGAACGCGGCGACGCAAGCGCTGCGCTCGATACACTGACGCGCTACGCCAGTTATGCTGATCGCAATGCCGATTACCAGATTCTCTACGCGTTGCTACTACAACGTGCCGGCCGTAATGCCGATGCATCAAACTGCTACCGTAACGCACTCTTGATTCGCCCCAACGAAGGGCGCTGGTGGTTCGGGCTCGGCCGCGCGCTGGATGCGGATCACCACGATGCAGACGCCCGCGACGCTTATGCAAAAGCGCGTGACAGCGGCAACCTGCCGCCGGAAATGCAGCAGGCAGTAGAACGTCGCCTGCGTTGATAGGACCGAAGGTTCGGTTCTAGTGTGTTTGTACTGCCTGCATGCGCCGGGCAAATGCCAGTGCATCAGGATCCACGCTCGACTGCCCGGCTTCAAGCTTCTGCACATAGTCCGACACCTGATTCCCGAAAATTTGCTGTGTGCCGAAAACACGGACGGCCTGACGCCAGTTCTGTTCTGCCAGCGCTTCTTCACCTGCAAGCGAATCCAGCAAGGCGCACGTAAATACCGCTGGTGATTCGGGTTGGCTCTGCAAGGCGCGCGCGCACACAATGCGCTTTTCGCTCAGATGATCACGCGTGGGCGGCATGACTGCCGCCAAGATACGAATTACCTGTGGTTCGAGTAAAGATCCCTTTCCCCACGACGCAAGTTCACGATAGTAAGACTCAGAGACAGCCGCGCTCGACTTGCTCATGTCGCGGTAGAGCCACCGCTGAATACGCACATAGTCAACTGCCGTCGTACCGAGAAGAAACAGACCTACGATCATGACCGATCCAATCGCCAGCTTTGATGGTTGGACATCGAAACTGAAGTTTCTTTGTTCCACGCACACCATCAAGATGCCGCACACGCCAAGCAGATGGGCGTACCAGAGCGGATATTCGATCTGCGAATGCAGCAACGTGATCCCAGCCGCAGTAATTGCCCACCAATTTTCCGGCTGCTCACGCAACGTGGAACGCGCGCGCCAGAGTGGTACAGCCCACGCCAACAGCATGAGAAGCGTGAATATCGCCGCCGGAATTCCCAAGTCAGCCGCTAACTGAAAAAAGAGCTGATGCGCATGCTC
>DATJJR010000043.1:0-8632 GCA_035492055.1 Rhodocyclaceae bacterium
GGTTTTTGATTTACTTGCTGGCAGCAACGCCTTGGCGGGCGCCGTGAAAGCGGTGCCCGTTTTTTATTCACCAAGCGTTGTTACCCCAGAACAAACGCCACCGAAAGCGTAATCGCATTGTGCAAAGCATGTGGCACAGAACGCGCCCTGGCACTAGCCTTCGACTTGGAATACGTCGCTCGGCAGTGCGAGTCTAGACCGAAGTTCCGGCATCGACGCCTCTGCAATTGCAATATGCGCGAGATGGCGTGGCGGATTGGCGTCCCATTGCGGGCGCTCACCGGCGATCAGGCCATTGATCTGCGGCAAGCGCTTGACGGTCTGATCGAGGTAATGATTGAAACGACGCAGCATGCGCTTGTCAGCACGACGACCGATGGCATAGGCCAGTGCCGGCAATCCAGCGCCACGCAACAGACGGTCGCCATTCGCAAGGGCAATCAATAAACGCCGGGCTTCACCCGGTGTGCAACCAAACGCATCCTGCAAGTAGGCGCACAAAACAGCCCGCTCACTCGTAAGCACTGCTCCTGGTGTTGCGAAAAGTTCGCGACGCACATGGTAATCAAGCGCCCATTCACAGCTGGCGTGCGTCAGTACGGGCACGTCGGCCCAGACATTCTCATGCGCAGGCACAAAATGGTTGTGGGCAAAAATATCCGAAAGCAGATGACTGGCATAACCCAATGCGATGGCCCGCGCTTCATCGCTGGCATCGTCGGCGCGCGCGCGCTCAAGCTGCATCGCCGCCATTTCCCAGTCGTGGCTATCGGCAAAATGGGTTGAGCCGACGAGGTCACGAACCAGTGCGAGGTCCGGCAAACAGGCGCCGGCCATAACAAGGCGCGGGAATTTTCGAGCTGCATCGCGAATGCGCGTATCGGCCAGTGGCACCAGCCACAATAAAGACTGCGCAAACCACACATGGGTGTACAAGCCCCACGCGTACGCATCCGTTGCCGTCAGTAACAACGCCGGCAACCAGAACAGAATCTTGAGGTTTCGTTTCCGCGTCTTCATGGAGTTGCATGATGGAAACGCTCCATGACCATCGCATGATGCAACGATGAAGTTTTGTTTTCAGCGATTCTTTAACACAGCTGTAATCGTGGCCCTCTAGTCTCTCAATTCTTTATGGCATAGCAATATCCGGGAGACCACAGTGACACCGATCCCCGTTCTCGAATCCGTTCCTGCCGGCACGTGGGCTGGCTCACTCGGCGCCACCACATCTCCGACCACGACGCCGCATCAGCGCCTGGGCACTGGCGCATTGTTGCGCCGCATTCTGCGCGACGAGGAGTTGCACGCGGTATTTCAACCGATTGTCGATCTGCACGGCCGCAAGTACATGGGTTACGAAGCGCTGATTCGTGGCCCGCAAGATGGTCCGTTGCACAGCCCTGCTGCCTTGTTCGATGCCGCCAGCCACAACGACATGCGTCGCGAGCTCGAGCACGCCTGCCGTGCCGCAGCAATTCGCGGCTTTGCTGCACTGCGCATGCACGGCCTGGCGCCCGACTGCAAACTCTTCATCAATCTGTCCGCCGGCATGCTTGGCGATCCGGTATTGATGCGCGACGACATGCTGCAAGCCATGGCCTCGCAAGGCGTGCGTCCCGATCAGATCGTCATCGAGATCACTGAAAATCAGAAAGTGACGGACTTCTCGGTGTTCCGCGAAGTGCTGGCGCGCTATCGCCGCCTCGGCTACAGCTTTGCCATCGACGATCTCGGCGAAGGCTTTTCAAATCTGCGCATGTGGTCGGAGATTCGTCCCGAGTTCGTCAAGATCGATCGCCATTTCATCTCCGGCATCGCCAACGATGCACTCAAGTTCCGTCTCGTGAAGGCGATTGTCGATATCGCCGAAGCCTGCAATGCCACACTGATTGCGGAAGGCATCGAGGAAGAGGCCGACTTCGCCACAGTGCGCGATCTTGGCATTCGCTGCGGTCAGGGTTTTCTCATTTGCCGGCCGCAGATACAACCACACCCTTCGCTATCCGAAGATATCCTGCACTTGCTCGACGCAGAACGCATTGCGGTGTTTCCGCAAAATGGCGGCGGCCAGATCGCAACCGTCGCCCCCTTGCTGAAACGCATCGTGCCGGTAGCACCCGACCTGGATAACGATACGGTGTTCGCCCGATTTGAAGCCGAAACCGATTTGCATGCATTGCCGGTGGTCGAAGCCGGCCGCCCGGTCGGCATGATCAATCGACATACGCTCATTGAACGTTTTGCCCGACGCTATCAGCGCGAGCTGTACGGCAAGCGCCCCTGCGCCATGTTCATGGATACGCATCCCTTGATCGTCGACATGCATGCGGCCATCAGTGAAGTCGGCATCCTGCTGGGTTCAGCCAAGCGCCATCAGGTTCACGATGGCTTCATCCTGACCGAACAGGATCGTTATGTCGGTGTCGCCGACTCGCAAGACCTGATGGTGCAAATCACCGAAATGCAGATACGTTCGGCACGCTACGCCAATCCATTGACGCAGCTTCCAGGTAACGTGCCAATTAACGAACACATCGAACGCCTGCTCGAAAACAGCGGCAGCTTCGTGGCGTGTTACGTCGACATCTGTCACTTCAAGCCCTACAACGACAGTTACGGTTATCGGCGCGGCGATGAAGTGTTACAACTGCTCGGCAATCTTTTAACCGGGCTTTGTGATGAACGTGTCGATTTCGTTGGTCACATCGGCGGTGATGATTTCGTGCTCCTGATGCAAAGCACCGATTGGCGCGCACGTTGCGATCAGGCGCTGGCGCAATTCGCCGAAGGCGTACGCCAGTTCATCAATGCCGATGACCTGACCCGCAACGGCCTGTGCGGCGAAGACCGCCGTGGCAACCCGGCGTTTCATCCACTGCCTTCGCTATCGATCGGCTGCATCGACATTGAACCGCATCAATACGCAACCCACCACGAAATTTCGGCCGCCATGGCCGAGGCCAAACGTCAGGCCAAAAAGCTTGGCGGCAACTGCCTTTTCATCGAGCGGCGCAAGCCAAAGCGCATTGTCACGAGTGCGTAACTTTGGTTTCACTTTGCAGTAACAGGCGGCCGCAAGAATATCGGCATGAACCGACAAGGAGAAAATCATGCTGCAAATTGAAGACAGCACGCTGTTGGCAAATGCCGCTGTTGAAAAAGCCGCCGATAAAAACCATGACAAGGCCCATTACACGGTTTCACTGGCTCGCACCGCACAGGACGTGATCGAGGCACAACGCCTGCGTTATCGCGTCTTTGCCGAAGAAATGGGCGCCCGCCTCAATGTCCGCGAAGCAGGCATCGACAGCGACATCTACGATGCTTTCTGCGAACACTTAATCGTGCGTGATGAAACTGCCGACAAGGTAGTCGGTACTTACAGAATCCTCACGCCGGATGCAGCGCGCCGCGTTGGCAGCTATTACTCGGAAAGCGAATTCGACCTGGTACGTCTGCATCAACTGCGCGACCGTACCGTCGAAGTCGGCCGCTCCTGCATCGACCCTGATTACCGTAACGGCGCCATCATCAGCCTGCTCTGGGCCAAACTTGCCGAATTCATGCTGACTGGCGGCTATGACTATCTGATCGGCTGCGCCAGTATCGGCATGGCTGATGGCGGTCACAACGCTGCAAACATCTTCGTGCACCTGATTGACGAATACATCGCACCGCCGGAATACCGCGTCTTCCCGCGCAATCCTTTGCCTTTCGAACGCCTCGTCACTGGCGTGAAGCCGGAAGTACCGCCACTGGTCAAAGGCTATCTACGCGCTGGCGCCTATGTGTGCGGCGAACCGGCCTGGGACCCAGACTTCAATACAGCCGATCTCTTCCTGTTGCTGCCGATGAGCCGCATTAGCAAGCGCTATGCAAAGCACTTCCTGCATCAGGAAGCTGTGACGGCATAAGCTTTAGGGACAAAGAAAAAACAAGGGCCTCAATCGAGGCCCTTGTTTTTTGCACCTATATGCAGCCATGCATTCACATGGACATGGCATTAATCATCGATTGCAGAACGCACTGCCGCTGCAATGGCTTCGGCATGCTTCAAGACATCCGATGCCTGCTCGCCTTCCACCATCACGCGCAGTAAAGGCTCGGTGCCAGACGGGCGCAACAACACACGGCCACTGCCATTCAGCAGTTTTTCAGCCTGTTCCGCCGCCTCGAGAATGCTTGGGTCGGCCTTCCAGTCGAAACCGGCTGGCAGCCGCACATTGATCAGCTTCTGCGGATACATGGACAGATCAGCGCACGCTTCAGTCAGCGTTTCGCCACTCGCACGCAACGCCGCCAATACCTGCAACGCGGCGACAATGCCATCGCCAGTACTGTGCTGATCGAGACAAATCACATGGCCGGAATTCTCGCCACCAAGCTGCCAGCCCTTCTCTTGCAAAAGCTCAAGTACATAACGGTCGCCCACCTTGGCGCGCGCAAAAGGGATGCCGAGGCGCCCCAGTGCATGCTCGAAGCCGAGATTGCTCATCAACGTACCAACCACACCGCCCATCTCGTTACGGCTGCGCTTTGCCATTTGACGGGCAATCACATAGATCAGACGATCACCGTCGTAGAGCTCGCCGGCCGCATCGACCATCATGAGACGATCGCCATCACCATCGAGGGCGATGCCAACATCGGCCTTGTGCTCAAGCACGGCAAGGCGCAGGCTTTCCACGGATGTCGCGCCAACACCATCGTTAATGTTGAAACCGTTCGGCTGCGCACCGATCGTAATGACGTTGGCGCCCAGCTCATGAAATACGGACGGCGCCACGTGATAGGCCGCACCGTGCGCACAATCGACCACGATGGTCAGGTCACGCAGGTCAAGCTCATTGGGAAACGTGCTCTTGCAGAATTCGATATAACGGCCGGCGGCATCGTCGACACGCTTTGCGCGGCCCAGATGCGCCGATGTCTTGCACACCATCGGCTCTTCCAGCCGACGTTCGATCTCCAGCTCAACGACATCCGGCAACTTCAAACCTTGTCCGGAAAAGAACTTGATACCGTTGTCGTCAAACGGATTGTGCGAGGCGGAGATGACAACACCCGCCTGCAAGCGCAGGGCGCGTGTCAGGTAAGCCACTGCAGGCGTAGGCAACGGGCCGCACAACATCACATCTACACCCGCCGCAGAAAAACCAGCCTCCAATGAGGCTTCAAGCATGTAGCCGGAAATGCGAGTGTCCTTGCCAATCAGCACCGTCGGGCGCGCGTCGTTATGCCGCTCGAACCAGCCCCGTTGTTGCAGGTAATCAATCAAGGTCATGCCCGCTGCATAACCCAGGCGCAACACGAAATCCGGTGTGATCGGTGCTTGGCCGACGCGACCACGCACGCCATCGGTACCGAAATATTTGCGGCTCATCTTTCCTCTCCTTTGAGCGCCGATAGTACCGCCAAAGCATCTTTCGTCGCTGCAACATCGTGGACTCGAAGGATGTGCGCGCCGTTTTGTGTCGCAAGCATTGCCGCGGTGATGCTTGCCGGCATGCGCTGCTCGACAGGACGACCCGTCATCTGCCCGAGCATGGACTTACGCGAGACGCCAACCAACAAAGGAAGCTCGAATCTTCGAAATGAGGGCAAGGCTTTGAACAAGGCAATGTTGTGCTCAAGCCGCTTGCCAAAGCCGAAGCCCGGATCGAGCACAATACGCTTGCGGGCAATGCCCGCCGCCTCGCATGCAGCAATGCGTTGCGCAAGAAAATCCGCAACCTCGATGGCCACGTTGCCGTACTGCGGATTGTCCTGCATCGTACCTGGCTCGCCCTGCATGTGCATGAGGCACACAGCAGCATCGCTGTCGGCCAACGCTGCCAGCGCACCGGGCACACGCAGCGCAGTAATGTCGTTGATCAAATGTGCCCCGGCTGCCAGCGCTGCACGCATGACAGCGGGTTTGACGGTATCGACGGAAAGCGGCACACCACACTTGGACAAGGCCTTTACCAAAGGAACGACACGGGCAATCTCTTCGTCCTCGGAGACCGGCACTGCGCCGGGTCGTGACGATTCGCCGCCGATATCCAACATGTCCGCGCCCTCGGCCAGCAATTGCTCGGCATGTTGCATCGCTGCGGAAATGCCTGCACCAGTATGCGCAGCAATTGCACGACCATCGCCGGAAAAGGAGTCGGCAGTGACATTGACGATGCCCATGATGAGTGGGCGTGTGAGCTCAAGCGAATAAGCGCCGCATTGAAGTTGCATAGACAATTTGACGATTTGATTTCCCAAAAAGAAAACGGATTGCGATCACTCGCAATCCGTTTCATGACCGACTTAAAACTCAGGCCGGCGCAGTTGCACCCGATGCAGCACCGGGGCTGCTACTGTCAGCAGGCGGCTTGATGTAGCTGGTACTCGGTTTGGGCTCACGCGGCGGACGACCTTCCATGATGTCGTTGACCTGCTCAGCGTCAAGCGTTTCCCATTCGAGCAACGCCTTGGTCATGACCTCAACCTTGTCGCGGTTCTCCTCGATCAGACGACGTGCCAAAGCATATTGCTCGTCGATGATGCGACGGATTTCAGAATCCACCTTCTGCATCGTGGCTTCCGACATGTTCTTCTGCGTCGTCACCGAACGGCCAAGGAACACTTCGCCTTCGTTATCGCCATACACCATGGTGCCCAGCGCATCGGACATGCCGTAACGGGTCACCATGTTGCGGGCGATACTGGTGGCATGTTCAAAATCGCTCGAAGCGCCCGTGGTCATGCGATTCATGAACACCTCTTCGGCGATTCGGCCGCCAAGCGCCATGGAAATGCGCTGCAGCATCTGATCGCGATCCTGACCGAGTGAATCACGTTCCGGCAGCGTCCAAGTGACACCCAGCGCGCGACCGCGCGGAATGATCGTGACCTTGTGGACCGGGTCAACGCGCGGCAACAGCTTGGCAACAACTGCATGACCCGATTCGTGATACGCAGTCATGGTGCGCTCTTCTTCGGACATAACCATGGACTTGCGCTCGGCACCCATGAAAATCTTGTCCTTGGCCTTCTCGAAGTCATCCATGTCGACCACGCGCTTGTTGATACGCGCGGCGAACAGCGCCGCTTCATTCACAAGGTTTGCGAGATCGGCACCGGACATGCCCGGTGTACCGCGGGCCAGCACGCTGGCATCCACGTCCTGGGCGATCGGTACCTTGCGCATGTGCACGCTGAGAATCTGCTCGCGGCCGCGAATGTCTGGCAGCGGCACCACGACCTGGCGGTCGAAACGGCCCGGACGCAGCAACGCAGGATCGAGCACGTCCGGGCGGTTGGTCGCGGCAATCACGATCACACCGGTCGTGCCTTCGAAACCGTCCATCTCGACCAGCATCTGGTTGAGAGTCTGTTCGCGCTCGTCATTGCCGCCACCGAGGCCGGCGCCGCGCTGGCGACCAACCGCGTCGATTTCGTCAATGAAGATGATGCACGGTGCGTGCTTCTTGGCATTCTCGAACATGTCGCGCACGCGCGCCGCACCCACACCAACAAACATTTCAACGAAGTCGGAACCGGAAATCGAGAAGAACGGCACCTTGGCCTCGCCGGCAATGGCCTTGGCCAGCAAAGTCTTGCCAGTACCCGGCGAACCGACCATCAGCACGCCGCGAGGAATGCGGCCACCCAGCTTCTGGAACTTGGTCGGATCGCGCAGGAAGTCGACCAGTTCGGACACTTCCTCCTTGGCCTCATCGCAACCGGCAACGTCTGCGAAAGTAACCGTATTGGCAGCCTGATCCATCATGCGGGCTTTGCTCTTGCCAAACGAGAAAGCACCGCCCTTGCCGCCACCTTGCATCTGGCGCATGAAAAACACCCAGACACCGATCAACAGCAGCATCGGGAACCACGACACGAAAACGCTGGTCAGGAAGGACTGTTCCTCTTCAGGCTTGGCAACGATACGCACGTTGGACTTAAGCAGATCGGACACCATCCACAGGTCTGGCGGTGCATAGGTCGTGACCTTCTTGCCATCTGTCGTCACTGCCTCGAGCGTTCGCCCTTGAATCGTGACCTTGCTGATGTGGTCTTGCTTGACCTCATCCATGAATTGCGAATAGTCGATGGTGTTCTGAGCCGACTGGCGAGAACTGAACTGGTTGAAGACCGTCATCAGCACAATGCCGATCACCATCCAGATCGCGATGTTCTTGAAGATATTGTTCAAAGCATGCCTCGCTCGCCCGAAACGGGCTTTAGATGAAACTACGGCCTCATTCTAGGGCCGATTGCCTGTCACTGCAAACTCCAGCAGGCTATCGGCAGGATAGCCTGGGCCGCAAAAACGGCCTTAATCCGACTTGCGCTGGCGTGCCAGCAAAAAAGTTTCGGCACTCCGATCCCGCGAGGCCTCTGGCTTACGGACCAGTACCTGGTGAAACAGCGTTCGCATTTCTGCGCGCAACTCTTCAAAACCGCTGCCCATGAACACCTTGACCAGCAAATCACCGCCGGGTTTCAGATTCTGACGACAAAAATCCAGAGTCAACTCGGCCAAATACATGACACGGGCTTGGTCCGAAACCCCTACGCCTGACATATTGGGGGCCATGTCCGACAAAACAAGGTCTACCTGACGTCCAGCCAGCACATTTTCCAGTTGGCT
>DATJJR010000044.1:0-35526 GCA_035492055.1 Rhodocyclaceae bacterium
CGCTTCCTGCGCCTGCGGCTGCTGCCCGGCGCGCAGGCGGTCGATCACCTCCACCCCGCGGGTGGAGCCGATGCGGCAGGGCGTGCACTTGCCGCAGGACTCCACGGCGCAGAATTCCATCGCATAGCGCGCCATGCGTGCCATGTCGACCCTGTCGTCGAAGGCGACAATGCCGCCGTGGCCCACCAGCGCCCCGATGGCGGTGAAAGCCTCGTAGTCCAGCGGCGTGTCGAAATCCTTCTCCGGGATGTAAGCGCCCAGCGGACCGCCCACCTGCACCGTGCGAATGGGACGCCCGCTGATGTAGCCGCCACCGAAGTCGTACAGTAGTTCGCGCAAGGTCAGGCCGAAGGCCTTCTCGACCAGGCCGCCGTGCTTGAGGTTGCCGGTCAGCTGGAAGGGCAGGGTGCCGCGCGAACGGCCCATGCCGTAGTTCTTGTAGAACTCGCCGCCCTTGGACAGGATGATGGGCACAGAACCGAGCGACATCACGTTGTTGATCACGGTCGGCTTGCCGAACAGACCTTGCAGCGCGGGCAGTGGTGGTTTGAAACGCACCAAGCCGCGATTGCCTTCAACCGATTCCAGCAGTGAGGTTTCTTCGCCGCAGATGTAGGCGCCGGCACCTTCGCGGACGATTAGGTCGAAATCCTTGCCGGAACCGAGAATGTTCTTCCCAAGGTAGCCGGCCTGGACACAGGCTTCGATGGCGATATTCAGGTTACGGATCGAATGCGGATATTCTTCGCGGCAGTAGATATAACCCTTGGTGGCACCGACGGCGAGACCGGCAATGGTCATGCCTTCGATCAGGCACATCGGGTCGCCTTCCATCAGCATGCGGTCGCTGAAGGTACCGGAATCGCCTTCGTCGGCGTTGCAGACGATGTACTTCTGGTCGGCTTGTGCGCCGAGGACGGTGTTCCACTTGATCCCAGTCGGGAACGCCGCGCCGCCACGACCACGCAGGCCGGAATCGGTGACTTCCTTGACGATGGCGGCCGGTTCCATCTTGAGAGCCTTCTTTAGGCCATCGAAACCTTCGTGCTTGACATAGTCTTCAACCGACAACGGATCGGTGATGCCGACGCGTGCAAAAGTCAGGCGTTCCTGCTTCTTCAGGTAGGGGATTTCTTCGGTCAGACCATGCCCGAGGGCGTGTTTGGCGCCCTTCAGGAAGTTTGCGTCGAACAGACCAGGCACATCCTTGGCCGTGACTGGGCCGTAAGCGACACGACCTTCCGGTGTTTCCACTTCGACCAGCGGCTCCAGCCAGTAGAGGCCACGCGAGCCGTTGCGGACGAGCTCAATCTTCTCCCCGCGCTTTTCCGCTTCGGCCACAATGGCTGCGGCGACTTTCTTGGCACCCATGGCTTCGGCGGAAGAATCCAAGGGAACGTAAATACGGGTGGTCATTGTGCGGTCCTCAGTTCAGCGATCACTTCGTCGAAACGCTCTTTGCTGACACGGCCGACAATGTCGTCGTTCACCCGAATCGATGGGGACAGTGCGCAATTGCCGAGGCAGTAGACGGCCTCCAGGCTGATTTGACCATCAGCGGTCGTGCCGTGCCAGTCGATACCGAGGGACTTCTTGGCATGGGCTTCCAGATCGGTGCAACCCATGGACTGACAAGCTTCGGCACGGCATACTTGCACCATGTGCTTGCCGACCGGGTGTTGGCGGAAATGATGGTAAAAGGTGATCACGCCATGAATTTCGGCGCGTGAGCGATTGATGGCCCGGGCAATTTGCGGGACAGTAACTTCCGGCACGTAACCCAGTGTGTCCTGGATGGCATGCAGAATCGGAAATAGCGGGCCTGGCTCGTCCTTGAGACGGGCCAGAATGTCGTCCAGCGCTTTTTGTTGCTGGTCCGACAACGCGGGGGTAGTTGTCATGACTTCTCCTCCAGATGAACCAAAACCCGAGCTCGTACATTTTCTGGTGTACAAGTTCGGTACATATGCACAAGAGTGCATAAAGTTCGCAGCTCGGGCATGTGGCTTCAATAAAGCCCAAAGCCCTTCTTGTTTAAAGGTATTACGCTTTGGATAATAGTCGCCACCATCTGTCTTTCCAATATGATATTTAATGCATAAACCTATCGTTTCCATCGAAGCCGCCTGGCGCTTTCGCAACAGTTTGGGACAGGACATTGAGCCGGCTTTGTTCGATGTGCTAGGCGCCATTGCCGAAACTGGCAAATTGACCGAAGCCGCGAAGCGGGCGGGCTATTCCTATCGCCATGCGTGGAATCTGATTCACAAGTGGTCGCTGTTTTTCGGCGTACCGCTTGTCAACACCGAGCAAGGTAAAGGGGCGACGTTGACGCCTCTGGGCGAAAAGCTGGCTTGGGCGTCGCAGCGCATCCGCGCGCGCCTTGGACCGCAGCTTGATAATCTTGCGGCGGAGATCGATATCGAGCTGTTGCGCGCGATTAATGCACTGGCTCCCGGCATTCGAGTGCATGCCAGCCATGGCTACGCCATTGCGCGATTGCCTGAGCTGATGCGGCCGGAAGATAACGTGCGCATCGATCTGCAATATCTCGGCAGCGTTGATGCACTGGAGTCGTTGACTCACGGTAATTGCGACCTGTGCGGTTTTCATGTGCCGCAGCGGCCGCTCAACGATGTGTTGAGAGAGCGCCTGACGCGCTATCTCAAGCCGCGTGATTTCAAGGCGATCAAGCTTGTCAGCCGGGTGCAAGGGCTGTACGTGGCGCCAGGCAATCCGAAGAAAATCAACACGCTGGCCGATTTGGCCCGACATGATGTGCGCTTCATCAACCGTCAGCAAAATTCAGGCACGCGTTTTTTGCTGGACCTGATGCTGGAAGAGGCGAAAATTTCGCCGAGTAGAATTCAGGGCTATGAATCGGCCGAGTTCACACATGCGGCGGTGGCTGCGTTTGTGGCCAGCGGCATGGCAGATGCCGGCTTTGGCGTACAGGCAGCGGCTTCGCAGTTCAATCTGGAATTCATTCCGCTGGCGCACGAGAATTATTGTCTTGCCGGCGCCAAGAGCACCTGGGATTCCCCGCCCGTCAAATTGCTGTACGAGAAAATCTGCGGCGACGACTTTCCCAAGCTGATTGCGAGCCTCCCCGGCTACGATGCGACCGGAGCCGGTTCGTGGCTAAGCCTCAAGGATTTCAGCATTACCTAGTCCTTGAGCCAGGCGGGCGTCAGGCGTGCTGAATCTGATTCTTGCCGGCGCGCTTGGCGGCGTACATGGCCTGATCGGCGGCATGGACCAATTGGTCGGGCGTCACGGCATCGACCGAATGGAATAGCGCAATTCCAATGCTGGATGACAGATGAACGCTGGCATTGCTGAGCGCGAATGGGGCCTGCATCAGGGTGAGCAGCTTTTGCGCGATTCTGGTTGCATCGTCGTCGGCCACGAGCTGTTCGAGGATGACGGTGAATTCGTCGCCCGCCAGGCGCGCCACCATGTCGGTCGTACGTACACTACTACTGATGCGTGCCGCAAACTCGCGCAAGACAGCGTCGCCGGCTTCATGGCCGTAAGTGTCGTTGACACCCTTGAAGCCGTCGAGATCAAGAAACAGGACAGCCATCGTCTGTTGCTGGCGCCGTGCCCGCGCCATCGCACGCGGCAATTCGTCGTGAAAGGCGCGTCGATTCGGCAGCCCGGTCAGTACATCCAGCAGCACGATTCGTTGCAGTTCTTCCTTGGCCGCGTGTTGCTCCAGCAACGCGGTTTGCAGTTGATCTGCCGCCAGACGCAATTCGGCAGTACGGTTTTCCACCTGATTTTCCAGCGTGGCATTGAGGTTTTGCAGCGCTGTACGCTGCTGCTGCTCAGCCGTCACCATGGCGGATAGCGTTTGCGAAAGCGCGGCGATTTCGCGGTAGTCGTCGATCGCCGGGATCTCTGCATCTTCGCCGTTGGCGCGCCGCTCTGCGGCCGAACCGAGGACGGCAAGCGGCTGCGACAACTGGCGTGCGAGGCCGGCACCCAATGTGGCCAGAATCAGCGCGATGACGATACCGACCCCCAGCATCTTGAGTTCCAGCGTATCAAAGGCCTCCATGGCCACATCTGCAGGCTGGCGGACAAGAATCATCCAATTCAGGCCATAGTTGTTCTGCGGGTTGGTTTGCGTATATCCGGTGACATAACGGCCATCTGGCCAGATTTCCTCGACCGCACCGCTTTGGCCCGCGCGTGCACGCTTTACGCTGAACGTGTCGAGCTTCTGTTCTTCAAGCCCTTTGGGGCCGAGTAGTACGGTCCCGTCATTGCGCACGATCAAGACATCCATGCGATATGTTTCTTGCACGGGCATGAATAGGCGTTGCGCCAGGTCTTTCGCCCAGCGCCAGCTCAGATGCGCACCGAGTACGCCATGCAATTTGCCGTCAGCACCAAATACCGGTGCCGCCACGTCAATAAAGCGCCATGGTTCGGCCTGGTATGGCAGCTCTTTTGCAAGTAATACGGCCGGATGATAGTCGCCAGCGTAGGCGTATTCCTGTGCGTTCTGGAACCAGGGGCGTCCGCTAACGTCCTTGCCTTCCAGAACGCCATGTGTTGCCGCGAAGACTTTTCCCTTGGTATCGGCGAGGCCGATCCAGGCGTAATAGGGCAAGTGGTCCTGCAGGGTTTCCAGCACCTTGCGGATGTTTGCCGGATCGCCATTCGGGCGGATGATCGGCAGCGTCGACAGCATCGAGATATCGACAAAGCGTTCACGGATGCCGCGATCGAGCGACTCCCGCATTTCCCATGCCATCTGTTCCAGACGCTCCGCCGCTTCCTTGCGTGCGTAACGTTGCGCAAAGTGGTCAATGACGCCGAGCAGAATCAGTGTTGTGAGCAGTACCGCCGTGATTGCACCCAGGCGAATCCAGCTCGACATGCGCAGCTTCGAAGAAAGTAGGCCCATTGACGTGATCAGGATGGTGTTCTGGAAATATTATGCGATGCAGCTCTGCCGTGCGCACATGCGTTGCCTGCTACGAGGTGCGCGTACTGGGCCAATGTGGCGTAATCGCTTATAATCGCGCCCATCTCCGAGGGGCGCTGCGACGGAATTATTCCGCCAGGCTCGGTGTTCAGCATTTACAACCGCGCTCACCTGACCAACCCGTACCGGGCGGCATAGGTGAGCTGAAGCAGCGCCTCGTCCCCGGTCACCGTTCCTGGAGTTGAACCGTGACTGCAAAACAAGATTACGTCATTGCCGATTTGTCCCTTGCCGATTGGGGCCGCAAGGAAATCCTCATTGCCGAAACCGAAATGCCCGGCCTGATGGCAATCCGCGAGGAGTACGCCGCGACCAAGCCATTGCGCGGTGCGCGCATTACAGGCTCGTTGCACATGACGATTCAAACGGCCGTATTGATCGAGACCCTGGCCGATCTCGGTGCCGAAGTCCGTTGGGCATCGTGCAACATCTTCTCGACCCAGGATCACGCCGCGGCGGCCATTGCCAAGGCCGGTGTGCCGGTGTTCGCTGTGAAGGGTGAAACGCTGACCGAATACTGGGACTACACCCATCGTATTTTCGAATGGGCCGATGGCGGTTATTCGAACATGATCCTCGATGATGGCGGCGATGCCACGTTATTGCTGCATCTCGGTGCCAAGGCCGAGAAGGATCAGGCTGTGCTGTCGAAGCCGAGCTCTGAAGAAGAAACGATCCTGTTTGCTGCAATCAAGGCAAAGATTGCCATCGATCCGACCTGGTATTCGACTCGCCTGTCGAAGATCAAGGGCGTGACCGAAGAAACCACGACCGGTGTGCATCGCCTGTATCAAATGCACGAGCGCGGCGACCTCAAGTTCCCGGCCATCAACGTGAACGACTCGGTGACCAAATCCAAGTTCGACAACCTCTACGGTTGCCGCGAATCGTTGGTCGACGGCATCAAGCGTGCTACCGACGTCATGGTCGCCGGCAAGATTGCCGTCGTCTGCGGTTACGGTGACGTGGGTAAGGGCTCGGCGCAGGCACTGCGCGCATTGTCGGCGCAAGTGTGGGTGACCGAAATCGATCCGATCTGCGCACTGCAGGCCGCAATGGAAGGCTATCGCGTCGTGACCATGGAATACGCTGCCGACAAGGCCGACATCTTCGTCACCACGACCGGCAATTTCCATGTGATCAGGCACGATCACATGATCAAGATGAAGAACAATGCCATCGTTTGCAACATCGGCCACTTCGACAACGAAATCGATGTTGCTTCGCTTGAGAAATATCAGTGGGAAGAAATCAAGCCGCAGGTCGATCACGTGATTTTCCCCGATGGCAAGCGCATCATCCTGCTGGCCAAGGGGCGCCTAGTCAATTTGGGCTGTGGGACGGGTCATCCGAGCTATGTGATGTCGTCGTCATTCGCCAACCAGACTATTGCGCAGATCGAGCTCTATACACAGACTGGCAAGTATCCTGTGGGCGTCTACACGTTGCCCAAGCACCTCGATGAGAAAGTTGCCCGTCTGCAGTTGAAGACGCTGAATGCAATGCTGACCGAGCTGACGGATCAACAGGCTGCCTATATTGGTGTGCCGAAGGAAGGTCCGTACAAGGCCAATCACTATCGTTATTGATCAATACGCACTGAAAGGAGCCATGCCATGAGTTTGCTGCTGATCTGGATTGTCAATGCCATTGCACTCCTCGGCGTGGCTTATCTGATGCCGTCGATTCAGGTGTCGTCCTTCGGGACGGCCCTGATCGCGGCGTTGCTGCTTGGTCTTGTCAACGCGCTGGTGCGGCCGATACTGGTCTTGCTGACGTTGCCCGTGACGATCCTCACGCTGGGATTGTTCATTCTCGTCATCAATGCATTGCTGTTCTGGTTCGTCGGCTCCATTCTCAAGGGATTTGAAGTCCACAGTTTCGGTTCCGCCTTCGTTGGCGCGTTGCTGTACAGCATCATTTCCTGCCTGCTCTCGTGGCTCGTCCACGGGGGGAAATAAAAACATGTCAGAACATTCCCACGTCGAAACCGATCACCTTTCCATCGAGTTCTTCCCGCCGCAGACGCCGGAAGGTGCGGCCAAGCTGCGCGCGACGACAGCGCGGCTGGCTGTGCTGCAGCCCGAGTTTTTCTCCGTCACCTACGGTGCCGGCGGTTCCACGCAAGAGCGCACGTTTGCCGCAGTGCGCGATATTGCCGCGGCCGGACATTGCGCCGCACCGCATCTGTCATGCATTGGTTCGTCGCGTGAAAAGATCCGTGCCATCCTTGCCGACTTTGCCGAGGCCGGCGTCAAGCGCATCGTTGCGCTGCGTGGTGATCTTCCCTCAGGCACCGGCGATCCCGGCGAGTTTCGCTATGCCAACGAATTGGTCGAATTCATTCGCAGCGAGACTGGGGATCGTTTTCATATCGAAGTGGCTGCCTATCCCGAATGGCATCCGCAGGCACGTTCGCCCGAGGACGACCTGAAGGCTTTTGTGCGCAAGGTCAAGGCCGGCGCGGATTCGGCGATCACGCAATACTTCTTTAATCCGGATGCCTACTTCCGCTTTGTCGAGGAGACGGAAAAACTCGGTATCGATATTCCTATCGTGCCGGGCATCATGCCGATCGGCAGCTTTTCCAAGCTGGCGCGTTTTTCCGATAGTTGTGGTGCGGAAATTCCGCGCTGGATGCGAAAACGTTTTGAAGCACTGGGCGACGATGTGACCGGTGTGCGCGAACTGGGGCTCGATATTGTCACCGAGCTTTGCGAAACGTTGCTTGTCTGCGGTGCGCCCGGTCTGCATTTCTATTCGATGAACCAGGCCGATCTGGTACTGGAGATCGCAGGACGGCTGGGCTTGGCTGGCGAGTGACGGCAAGCGATCATCCAATGTGGCTGGATTTCGTTTCTTCGCCGGAATCGATACATACAAATGATCGTGCGCTGGGCGGTTTTTGCATTGGTGCATCTGCCGACAAGGCAAGATTCGATGCACAGTCGAGCCCTTGGCCGATACAAGCGATAGTTGCACCCCTATTGGGCCTGGATGTGCCGGTGTTGCATGAAACGTGGTTCTGCAATTCCCCGGCATCGGATGACGTGCAACACGGGCATAGCGAGGGCATTGCCTGGCGACGCATGGGTAATCTGCTCTACGGCGTACTTGAGTTGGCTGAAGCTGATTTTTCCGATGCCGCCAATGCTGCCGTGGCGCCACTCCAATTCGCCAGTGCCGATATCTATCGACGTATTTTTCGCCTGCTTGATGCGCAGCAATTGCCGCAGCTATGGCGTGTCTGGAACTACGTTGCCGACATCAATCGCGAAACGCATGGACTGGAGCGTTATCGCCAGTTCAATATCGGTCGTCAGGAAGCTTGGCGTGAATTCCACCGTACGATCACCGGCAATGTGCCAGCCGCATGTGCCATTGGCTTGCCGGCTGGGGCACTCAAGCGTGTGTCGATTGCTTTTCTGGCAAGCGACATGCCGGTAATTCCGATCGAGAATCCGAGACAGGTCAGTGCCTATCATTATCCGGCCGACTATGGTCCGTGCAGTCCGACATTTTCGCGTGCGGCGCTGGCGTCGATGAAAGGACAGGAGGTTCTTTTCATTTCCGGTACGGCAAGCATCGTCGGACATCAAACTCTGCACGCTGGCGATGTGAGGGCGCAATGCGATGAAACGTTGGCGAATATCGCTGCCGTGCTTGACGAAGCCAATCGACATGCGCATTCGGCGCCTTTTACTCTGGCGTCTCTGAGCTATCGGGTTTACGTGCGGCATCTGGCGGACTTTGCGTCAATTCAGGCCCGGCTCCGTGAGGTACTTGGACAAGGCGTGGAAATCGTCTATCTGCAGGCCGATATTTGTCGGGCCGATCTGCTGCTGGAAATCGAGGCGCACGGAATTCATGCAACGGAGCACGCACATGCGTGATACGCCTTTGCCTTTGTTTGCTCGGGCGCTTCATTCCATCCGATGATCAGGGCAATCATTGCGCCGCTCTGGATGGCCTACGAATACCTGACCATGGGGCTGGGTCTGGGAGTGCTGGCATCACTGTGTCTTCTCTGGCTGCCGTGGGCTATGGTGCTGCACATGGTGTTGCCGCGCCGTCAGGGGCAACGATTGGGGCGTTTCGCCATTCGTACGGGCTTTCGTGCCTACGTGGCCATGCTGGGCGCCTGCTGCGCCTGTCGCTTCGATCTTGACGATCTTGATACGCTGCGTGCCGACGAACCTTTGGTACTGGCAGCCAATCATCCGTCACTGCTGGATGCCGTCCTGATCATTTCCCGCGTACCCGATGTTGCATGCGTAATGAAGGCGACCCTGATGGATAACCCGCTGTTCGGTGCCGCCGCGCGCCTTGCCCGCTATATCCGCAACAATGCACCCCTGTCCATGATCCTTTGCGCCAGACAGGAGTTGCAGTCGGGTGCCAAGGTACTGATCTTTCCCGAGAGCAGCCGTACTTCGAACTTTCCCATGGACGCGTGTGCACCGACGCTCGGACTGATCAGCGCACGCGCGGATGTGCCTGTGCAAACGCTGTGCATCGAGTTCTCCTCGCCGTACCTGGGCAAGGCCTGGCCGCTGTTTCGTCGTCCGGCGTTGCCTTTGCATTGTCGTATCCGACTGGGCAAACGCTTTCCGCCGCCGACCGATCTGCACGCTTTTGCCGTGGAACTGGAAACCTATTTCCGTGAGGAATTGATGTCTTGCCATGCCTGAAAATTCAGCCACTCATCTCGTCCTGATCCCCAGTTATAACCCCGGCCGCAATGTGCTGAATACTGTACATGCCGCACGCGCGCAGTGGGCGCCGGTGTGGGTGGTGACAGACGGCAGCACCGACGGCAGCACCGAAGCGTTGCAGGCATTGGCCGTCAAAGATCCGGGTCTGCGAGTCATTGTGCTGCCGCAAAACTGTGGCAAGGGCGCTGCTGTTCTGACCGGCCTGAACCAGGCCCTGGCCGAGGGTTACACCCATGCGCTAACCATGGATGCCGACGGCCAGCATCCGGCCGACTTGATTCCTGACTTCATGGCAGCGTCACGCGCTGCGCCTGGAAAAATGGTGCTGGGCAAGCCGGTGTTCGGGCCGGAAGCGCCTGCGTTGCGCGTGAACGGGCGCAAGGTGTCGAACGTCTGGGCCAATATGGAAACGCTGTGGATGGGTATTGGTGATTCGCTGTACGGCTTTCGTATCTATCCGATTGCGCCGCTGGTTGAGATTATGCGCGGACAGCGATTCATGCGCCGTTTTGATTTTGATCCAGAAGCGGTGGTGCGCCTGTGCTGGGCTGGCGTTTCGCCGCTCAATATCGATGCGCCTGTGCGCTATCTATCCGCGGAAGAGGGTGGTGTTTCGCACTTCAAATACCTGCGCGACAATCTCTTGCTGTCGTGGATGCATACGCGCCTTTTCTTCGGCTTCCTGCTGCGCTTGCCGTTGTTGCTCAGGCGTCGCATGTGCAACAAGCGAATTTAAATCATTCCGCCGTTGATCGAGATCACCTGTCCTGAAATATAGGCCGCCTTGTCGGAGGCCAGAAAGGCCACCAGCTCGGCCACTTCTTCGGGCTGTCCCGCACGTTGCATCGGCACCAGGCGTTTGATGGTGTCCTTGTCGAAACTGCCTTCGATCATGCCGGTTTCGATGATGCCGGGCGCGACGGCATTGACAGTGATCCCCCGGGTTGCGAGCTCCAGCGCCAGTGATTTGCTGGCGGCATGCAAAGCCCCTTTGGCCGCAGCGTAATTGACCTGCCCTCGGTTGCCGGCGATGGCGGCGACCGACGAGATATTGATGATGCGACCCCAACGTGCGCGTGTCATTGGCAAGGTGAGTGGCTGTGTGACGTTGTAGAAGCCGTTCAGCGAGACATTCACCACACTGTCCCACTGCTCGCCGCTCATGCCGGGGAAAACGGCATCTGCATGAATACCGGCATTGTTGACCAGAATCTGCACGGTATGGCGCTGCAGTAGTTGTTCCAGTGCGGTGGTCGTGGCATTTCTGTCCGTGGCATCGAAGGCAAGGGCTTCGGCGCTGCCACCCGTCGCGAGAACAGCGGCGACCACTGCCTCGGCATTGGCAAGATTGCGATTGGCGTGAACGACGACATGGTGGCCATCAGCCGCCAGGCGCTTGCAAATGGCTGCACCGATACCGCCGCTGCCACCGGTGACGAGCGCAGTACGTACATTCATGATCATGGATGCGTTTCCTTGTGTGGTGCGCTTTTGTTTAATCCACTTGCATCCAGAATCACGGTGGCGCGACCTTCCAGCAGGCAGTCGCCGGCATGATGGATGCTGAAGCGATAGAGAATGTTGTTGCCATCGCCGGAAATTTGCTCGGCACGAATATCGAGAAGTCCGGGCAGGTCGTCGAGTCGCGAAACATTGAGGCTGACGCCACGCACGCTGGTCAGATAGCCTTGGCGCGGCGGCTGCCCGTTGTCGGTCAGCAGCGCGCCATGCACGGCCATGGCTTGTGCGGCATATTCGATACCGGCCGCAGCGCCAAGGTGGCTATCGGCACGCAAGGGATTGGCCGGGTCGCGATGACTGGCGGCACGGCACACAATCGTGAGCGCATCCCAGCTCGCTACCTCGGCCAGCAGACACATTGCGCCTTGATGCGGGATGTGTGCGGCAATCCAGTCAGCATCCAATGGCGTTGTCATTCGAACTGTCGTCATTGCGGAAAATCGACAGCCAGATTCAATTGCAGCGGTGCCAGATAATCCAGCGTGACGCGGCCGTGCTCGCCGCAGGCCAGTTTGTTCAGCAGCGGCAAGGCGCGCAAGGCGGGAATACTGGTGCGCATCCGCTCCAGCACGTCATCGGGTAGCGTGTCCGCGACCGTGCGCGTGGTTTCGATACCGATACGCGCCAGCGAATGCACGCTGCGTTGTGGTGTGAGCAACAGCGCGACACCGGCCACATCGGGCACAGGTCGTGTGCTGAAAAGTGGCTCCGGATATTCGCTGTCGTAGGCGATCAGTAGCACTGGCTGCTGTGCCAGCGTGACTTGCGCGACGGCATCGAGCAGCCCGGCACCGAAGCTTGCGTCGAACGCGCACAGCACCTGGCAGGGCGCCATTGCCCCGGTGGCGATCCCCCAGTAACCGGCGGCGGCGTTGTGCACGGAGTTGTGAAAGCGCGTCGGCGAAATCTGGCGATCGTCGGTGGCGAGTTGCTCGCACAGCGCATGGCAATTGTGGCCATCGGCCCCGGAGGCGGCGAACACTGTGGCGAGCTGTGCCACATCCGCCTTGGCATGTGTAGTCGCTTCCAGCCCGACGGCCAACGTCAGTTTGACCACACGACTGGCGCGCCGTCGTTCGGCGGGTGGCAACAGCACGGGTGCAGGCAAGATCGAGGCGGCCTGGATTAGTTCCATTTCGCCGCGCAGGACCGCACGCGCCGTCGGCCAATCGGGGAGTCCCGGCGCGAGAAAACCAACGCCGTCTATCCAGGCGGCATTCATGTCGCGATTCCAAAAATCAGGCTGCAATTGCTGCCACCAAAACCGAAGGAATTGGAGAGTACGTAGCGCGGTGATGCACTACGCGTCTGCACGAGATAGTCGAGCGGAATCATCGGGTCGACCGTCTTTGTACCCGGACTGCCGGGCAGGAAGCCTTCATGCAACGCCAGTGCACAGACAACAGCCTCGATCGCACCGGCCGCACCCAGCGTGTGGCCGGTTGCGCCCTTGGTCGAGCTGCATGGGACACCATGGATGTTTTGACCGAACAGCGTTGCGATGGCCTTGCCTTCCGCCGCGTCGTTGGCAGGTGTCGAAGTGCCGTGCATGTTGATGTAGTCGATATCACTTACATCCAGCCCTGCCGAGCGCAGCGCGGCTTCCATCGCCATGCGCGCGCCGAGTCCTTCCGGATGCGGTGAGGACATGTGATAGGCATCACTCGATTCACCGACGCCGAGCAGTAACACGGACTTACTTCGCGCAGCATCGGTACGTTCCAGCAATGCAAAGGCTGCACCTTCACCGATCGAGATGCCATCCCGATCGGCGTCACAAGGGCGACACGGTTGGGCCGAGGTCAATTGCAGCGAGGCAAAGCCATACAGCGTGGTCAGGCACAAGCTGTCCACGCCACCGACGATGGCGGCATCGATGGTACCCAGTGCCAGTTGGCGTGCAGCGGCGGCGAATACTTTTGCGCTCGAGGAGCAGGCCGTGGAAATGGCCATGGCCATGCCTTCGAGACCGAAGTAGTTGCGCACGAATTCGGCCAGCGAAAAGGAGTTATGCGTGGTGCGGTAATGGAAGTCATCGGGCAATGCACCGGTCACCGCGTCGCGACGCCGATAGGCCAGTTCGGTTTGCAGGATGCCGGCAGTGCTAGTCCCGAGAAAAACACCGATGCGTTCGCGGCCGTAGCGTGCAATGCTCGTACGCACGGTGTCGGCAAAGCCATCAACCTCCAGTCCCAATTGCGCCAGACGGTTGTTGCGGCAATCGTAGCGAAGCAGAGATGCGGGTAACTGTACCGCGTCGACGTCTGCGACTTCGCCGATCCAGGTCGGCAAGTCGACACTTTCGAAAGCACAGGGGGTCAGCCCGCTGCGGCCTTCGTGCAGCGCATTTGAGGTCGCGGTGAGGCCGCGGCCGAGACAGGAGGTGGCGGTGTAGGAGGACAGCAGCAGCGGCGTCATCGAAAAAGAATGCTGCATCAAGAATGCACGCACCGGAAAGAGAAAGGTGAGCTCAAATTTTAACCTTGCCGCTCACCATAGCCACGGAATAAAACGTTTGGTGCGCTGCATGTACTCCTGGTAAGACTCACCGAAATACGCCAGACATTCCAGTTCATCGGCTTGTGCCGTGCGTAGCAGAAAGTAACTGGCCATCAGCGTCAGAACCAGCGGTAGCCAGTCAAATGCACGCAGGCACATGCCCCAGGCCAGCGCATACAGGGCGCTGTACATTGGATGACGAATCAGGCGATAGATGCCGCTCGTCACCAGTGTCGTGGTGCTTTCCCAGCCGTAGAGGGTGTTTTGCGCAACTGCATCATCACGTGTCTGCGAGCGGCCTTGCAGGCGTAGCGTTAGAAAGCCCAACAGCAAAAATAGCAAGCCCGATTGCAGGAGAAGTTCGGACAGCGCCTGGCTGCCGTGTGCATTGCGATTGAGTACGCATACCGCGAGAATTGCTTCCCACGCAAAGAACCGATAGAACCCGTGGCTGCCGCGCTGACGCAGCGGTTTTCGCGAGAACCATAACAGGGTACCGGTGCCGATGACGAACAGGGGAAGGCTGGCGATTGGCAAACTCATGACGGCAGTGCTTCTGCCAGCGTTACGCATCGCAAATTGCGTTCGCCAAAGTGTTTGAGTAATCGAGGTAACACGGCAAGAATGATCGGTTCGCCTGATGCTGAACGGGCCGCGTGGCCGTCATGCAGCAAAAGGATGTCGCCGGGGACCAGGCTGCGAGTGAGTCGGGCAAACACTGTGTCCGGGTCGGCGCAGCGTGTGTCGAATGCGCGGTGTGTCCAGGTCGCCAACTGCAAATTCAGGCCGTGTAGTACCGGGTCGAGGAATGGATTGCGCAAGCCGGCCGTGGCGCGAAAAAAACGTGGCGCCGCCCCGCTCAGTTCACTGAGTGTTGTTTGTGCAGCGGCAATGTCGCACCGCATTCTTTTCGGGCCGAACAAAGAAAAAGCCGAGGAATGCGTGTCGCCGTGATTTTCGACGCGGTGGCCGCGTGCCGCAATATCGCGGCACAGGACTGGATACGCACGCGCTTGCTGACCGATACAAAAGAAAGTGGCGCGTACACCTGCCTCGTCGAGCAGGTCGAGCACGCGCGGTGTAACTTCCGGATCGGGGCCGTCGTCGATGGTCAGGGCAATTTCACCACGTGCTGCCGCGCTGGCCGGCAGGCGCAGCAGATTAGGCCCGAGCAGTGTGGAGCGTGGCCACAGGCCGGCGGCGGTCAGCAGCGCGTGATTGGCCGCAACAGCACCGAGTGCCCAGGGCCAGACGGCAGGCATAACGATTGTGCCGGCGGCCGCGGCCGCATGCATAGCAGCGCTGAGGCGGAGTGTTGCCGAAGGCTTCCACGCCGTATGCATGTCAGTGCGCCGCATCGTGGTTGCGCGGGACAAAAATCGCCGACAGCAGCAGACTAAGCAGCGTGCCCGGTGCGACGGTAGCGCCAACGGCATGCAAGACGGGAACTGAAGACAGCGCCAGCGTACCGAAACCGATGACCGTGGTCAGATTGGCCACGCTCATGGATTGCAGCGTATCGCCATCCAGTATTTTTTGCTCGTCGAAAAACAGTGCGTAGTTGGAGCCGATGGCGACAATGAGCAACATGCCGATCAGATGCAGCAGATGCAGTCGCTCGCCGCACAGATGAAGGCCGGCGGTGACCAGCACCACGCTCATCAGCAACGGCAGTAGCGACGCCCCTACGCGACGCACTGAGCGTTGTGTGAATGCCAGCAACACGATGATGCCGCCGAGTCCGGCCATGGACAGCCACAGCGCTTCGTGCAGATAGTCGCCGTAGAGCTGGTCGAATTCATGCTTCATGTCGATGAACAGCGCGCCACTGCCGGCCAGCGCCTGGCGTATCTCCGCTTGCGGCAGCGCTGCCTGTTCGGCCGCCGGCCGTAGTGGCAGCAGCGCAGTCCAACCCTGTGCGTTGTGCAACAACATGCCATCCACGGCCAATGCCAATCCGCCGGTCAGTTGCTCGCGCATTAGCAGCGGGCCCGTACGGGCGGTTTCGACGTCGTCAAGAAAAGGCTGCAACCGCGCGGCAGACAGCGGCGTGCCTGCCAATGCGGCGTGCAGATTGGCGCGCAATGTTTCGGCCGGTGGCAGCGCCGAGCGACGGGCCTCTTGTGTTGCTGCACTGGGTAAAAAGCGTGTGGGACTGTCGTAACCGCCAATGCGATTCGACTCGACCAGTGCATCGAGGTGATGCCCGACTTTCTCTGCGGCGCGCAGCACGGCTTCGCGATCCGGTGCGCTGACGACGACCATGTAGCGAGCGTCGGATGTGCTCAGGTCCGCGCGCATGCGACTGTCCAGATCAGATTCGGCTTTGCTGATGGTAGAGAGTGCCGACAGATCGGGGTACCAGAGCGATTCGCGCTGCGTGAACAGATACGCCGACGCCAGCAATGACAATACGATGAACGGCATCCGCAAGCGACGCAAGCCACGATACAGGTCGGGTAGGGCGGAGACCAGTTTGCCTGGCGGTGGCAGGCGAATATCATCACCGGCCAGAGGCGGCAGCACATGGCGCGTGACCAGGGCTGCGACCACGATGCCAGCGAGCGCATAGAGACCGAGTTGTGCCAGACCCGGAAAGCCGGAAAAAAGCAATGCACCGAAGCCGCACGCCGAGGTTGCAACGCCCAGCCGGATGGTCGGCCAGAAGCGTTGCCGCCAGGTGGCGATACCAAGGCGGCCGGCCTGCACGAAATAATAGATGGCATAGTCAACCGCTTCGCCGATCAGTGCGGAACCGAAGCCGACGGTGATGCCGAACACCGTACCGAACACAAGGCTGACTGCAACGATGCCGGCCAGCGCACCGCTGGCAACGGGCAGAAGGCCGAGAGCCATCAGCCGTGGTGATCGATAGACGAAAAACAGCACGGTGACGATGGCGAGCGTGCTTAATGTGGAGAGTCGTGCGACTTCGGTCTTGATGGTGGCACGCGATTCGACGGCAAAGAGGCCGGGACCGGAAATCTGCAGCGACAGTGGAGATAAGGCCTGAGTCGCGGTGTCGGCTGTCGCGTCGGGCCTTGCCTGGGCACTCATGTTCGCTGCGATGTGTGCAAATTCGGCACGTATCAGCGCAATGGCGTGTTCCTGTCCGTCGGTGTTGGAGCCCAGCACCGTCGTTTGGACGACTAGCATGGCACGCTCGCCGTCATGTGAAGACCAGACGCCGTTGCGTGTTTCGGGCTGGCTGCCAGCATCAAGCGTGTTCAACACTTCCGGCAATTCGCCGGTGGGATCGCGTGTCAGGAATGGTTTGAACAGGATGCCAATCGGCGAGCTCAATAGATCGATGCTGTTTTCGATGGCCGCATGCAATCCGTTGACGGTGAAGCGCTCGGGGGTCACGGCTGGGCTGAGCAGGTAGCGATGCGCCAGCAACAGGTCGCGCGCTTCATCGAGGCTGCCATGCTCCCCGTTCTGGACTGAAACGAACGCCGGATTGGCAGCAAGACGCGCGCGTAGTTGACTGGATACGATGGCACGCTGCTTTGCATCGGCACCGGCGACAGACAGCATGAGAAGGCGCGAGGCCGTACCTTCCTTGAGTTGATCGATCAGAACCTGTTGCCCCGGGCTCGGATTGGCCGGCAGAAAAAAGGACAGATCGGTGCTGAAACGGCTATGCCATACGACCCAACCGCCGGCGAGCATGGCCACCAGCCAGAGCAGAAAGATGCGGGCGCGTTGCCTCATGTGCCGCTCATTTGTCCTCTATCGGATCGATGCTGAGCACCGAACGATCACCGTCCGCCTGCAAGTATTCGACATTGCGCACCTGACCGTGGCTGCCGCCGATAGTGATTTTGAGTACCAGTGCAGCAATTTGCGGATCGCGCGGCAACAGCGTCAATACCCATTTATCGATCGTGCCGGACAGGGAGATCGCGTAGTTTTTTATCAGCGCCTGGCGATTGCCGGACAGCGTGTCGCGGATGCTGTCGATAAAAGCCATGGCTTCCGGCTGGCGCGAAAGATTGATCGTCAGCTTGCGCTTGTCGCGCTCCAGGCTGAGCGTGTCATGGTCGAGCACCATTGTTTCCGGGCGCGGGGTCAGGGTGCGCTTTTCCAGATAATCCGGCGGACGGTAGAGCATTTCGCCGCTGGCCACCACTGGCTTGTCGAGTACTGCCAGATAGCGCTTTTCAACGAAGCGGGCACGACCACCTGGATGCGCGGCGAGTTCGGCCATTACCTGATCGGATTCCAGGGCGCCAAAGGCGCACAGGGAAACAAGGAGGGAAACAAGGCCCGGAACAAGAAGGAGCAAGTTACGCGTCATTCAGAAGGCCAGAAGTCGAAAAAATTGAACCAATTGTAAGGGGCTTGCCGGCAATAGTGCTCCAGCCGTTCGGCATAGGCGCCGATGGCAGCGTGCATGGCCGCTTCGCGGGATTCGCGCGGTGTCGTTGAAAAGTCGGCGAGCGGCTCGAAATGTACGGCGTAGCGATTGCCACCGAGATAGACGCCGGCCATGAAGAACACACGGCGGCGAAGCATGGCAGCCAGTCGCCAGGGGCCAAGTGGAAGAGGCGCGGTCTTACCGAGGAACTCGACGTTGATCGTTGCGTCCTTTTCCAGACGGCGGTCGGCCAGCATGCCGACCAACCAGCCATCATTCAGCCGTGCGCTGGCTTCCAGCATCGAGGCGATGTGTCCTAGCGGGATGATGTGCGGTGCCGCGGCCGGATTGATGGTGGACAGAACAGTGTTCAGGTTGCGGGCGTTATCTTCGTACATCAGCATGGCGACCGGCAAATGCTGCTTGCCTTGGCCGAGTGCGCGGAGTACTTCGAAGCTGCCAAAGTGCGCACCGATCAATAGCGCCCCCGGGCCTTCGGCGACCGCATGCATCAACGTGTCGTGGCCGTGTACGGTGATGTCGTAGAGATCGAAACGACCGTTCAGCAGGTAGATACGGTCGTGAATGGTGCTGGCAAAGGTGAGTACGTGTCGATACAGATCGCTCCAAGTTGCCGGTCGACCGAGTGTTCGTGTCAGATAAGCCCGCGAAGCGCGTCTGGCACGCGGAGAGAAAAGTGTGAAATAGGCGGCAGCGCCGTACAACACGCATCGTCCGAGAGGGCGCCCGAAGGTCAGTGAAAGCCACACCATCAGCCGCAATCCGAAGAGATTGCTACGTTCTTTCTGCTGACGCCAGTCGGGTATGTCGGCAGGTTGTTCCGGCGCGGCACTCATGCGGCAGGGTGTGCTGGTGTCAGCATACCGCTGGCAACCGTGCGTTGTGCCGCGGTAGTGGATGCGACAGTGGCGATACGGAATTCGATGCTGCCGCGCGAGGTGTTCGTCAATTGAATGGACAGGTTTTCCCCGGGGGCGACGGGGCTGAGAAATTTTGCCTCGCGTACTTGCCAGGGCGCAGCCGGGATTTGCCGCCATTTTTCGGTACAGCGAATGGCCTCATCCAGCAGCAAGACACCCGGAACGATGGGGCGTTCGGGGAAATGGCCGGGAAACACCGGATGATCCAGCGGTACGGCCCAGAAAAACTCGGTGTGCGGTTCAGTATTCATCGCCGCCTATTTTCGCGCGGTTTTCGCTGCATACAACGCCGCCAATTCGCTGCGCGGCAGTTTGCCGGTGCTGTTGCGTGGCAGCGCATCGACGAGCAGCATAGGGCGCGGCATAAAAACCGCATCGACTTTCTCGCGTAGCGCGATTAACAGCTCGGCCACGGTTTTGTCCGGCGCGACGACGAAGGCGACGAGGCGAGTCACATGCATGACATCCGCCTCGTCCACTGTATCGGGCAGGAAGAACGCAGCATCTTGAACGCCAGGCAGCGCCGTGATTTGCCGATTCAGATACGCGAGTGAAGTGCGCTTGCCGGCAATGTTGATCAAATCCGCCTTGCGTCCCTGCAGGATGAAGCGTCGGTCAGGCAATAGCTCGATCAGATCGGAGAGGATGACTTCACCTTCGACATGCGCGCCGCGGGCGGTGGTTTGCTCACCGTTCTGATGCAGTTCGACATCCGGCAGCAGTTGCCAGACGGCATCTTTCAACGTACGTCGCCAGGCCAGTTGTCCGCTTTCGGTCGAGCCGTAGATTTCCAGCACAGGGGCGTTGCTGCTTGCTTCTGCACGTGTTGCCAAGGCATTGGGCAACGGCGCCGTGGCTGACAGAATGGCTGTCAGCGGCGGCAGGGGCAGGTTGGCGGCAAGCAGTGTCGATAGATGAAAAGGCGTCGTGACCAACAGGCGTGGTGAAGGTACGGCTGCGAGTGCCGTGACGATGTCCTGTGGGTAGAAAGGTTTGCCAGTCCAGAATGTGGCGCCGCCGTGCAGGGCAATCAACAGCGTGGATTCGAATCCATAGCTGTGCTGTATCGGCACGGTGGCGACGATGGTGGCGGATACCTTGTCCAGTCCAAGTACCTTTGCTGCGGCACGACCATTGGCCACGAGCTTGCCCCAGGTTTTGCCATGCGCTTGCGGCTGGCCGGTCGAGCCGGAGGTAAACAAGATCGCGGCCAACTGTGCGGCCGGCACCGATGGCATGACACTGATATCGGCTGGCGTCGGCGCCAGATCCTGAGGGTAGGGGAGGCAAGCCAATCCCTGACGCGTGTACTCAATTGGATCGCCATCCGTCAGTACGGCCATGTCCGGGTAAGCCAAACGCAGGCGTTGCAGGGTTTCAGTGGATTGCGATGTCGGTTGCAGGCTGATCTTGCCGTGCAGCAGGCCGGCGCAGAAACCGACGGCAAAATGCCAGCGGTTTTCGCAGATATTGAGCAGGTGGCCGCCGGCAGGCAGACGGGCGGCCAGTGCCGTTGCGTCGGCGAGCAAGTCGCGGACACGGCGCGGTCTGGTCGTGTCCCAGGCCAGCACGTCGTCCAGTCCGTGTGCAGAGACCAGCGGCCAGTCCAAGGGCAAGTCATTCATGCGCCGGATACCGGAGGACGTACTGCATCGCGTCGGGTGGCGGCATGCTGATTCCAGGCACGAACGACATCGGCCAATCCGGGGCGTTCTTCGGGCGGCAGCGCGCGTCGGCGCAACAACGTTTCGCCAAAAAACATGACACCTGTCAGCGGCCAACCGAGAAAGTTGGCATACACCGACCAGACATCCGTCGATGCGAAGACATATAGCAGCAAGGAAATGTTGGCATTGGCGAGGAAGAACATCGTCCATGCCCTGGTGACGCCGCGGGTGTAGTGAATTTCGCGCTGGGAAATTGCCGAGCCGCGCAACAATCGGGCGAGCCGAGTGATCAATGCCTCATTCGGGCTTAAGAGGCTGCGGCCAAACAGGGCAGCCAACGAGAGATTGATGCCCAGATGCTGCAGCAGATACAGCAGCGGTACATTCTTGCGCAACAGCGGCCATGCGAAGTACAGGACTAGGCCCAGCATGCAAGCCGCAACCAGCATGCGCCATCCACCGCGACAAAATGGCAGCATCAGTACGGCCAACAAGAGAGGAACAAGCGCGATGATGGTGTTCAGGTCCGGACTGCCGAGACCCGTACTGCCGATGTGTGCTGCAATGGCCAATCCAAAGACCAGCGCCGTGCCGGCGACGACCCGCAGTGGTTTGGTCAGTGCCAATCGACTCATTGGCTACGATGGTTGACGATGTGAGCAGTCAGGGCGCGTACGGAGGCAAAAATCTTCGCGTTGTCCGGATTGTCGGCCGTCATCTGGAAACCATAGCGCTTCGAGACGAGCAGCGAGATTTCCAGCACATCGATTGAATCCAGCCCGAGACCGTCACCGAACAGCGGCGCATCCGGTTCGATTTCGTCGGGCGATATTTCCATGTTGAGGGCTTCGATAACCAGCGCGGTGACTTCCGGCAGGAGTGCGTTGACTGCTTCAGGCGAGGGCGTGGACATGGAGATTCCCTTTTGGGTAGGTGTCACGGAGCGACGGCGCGAAACGCAAGGACCGCGTTGCTGCCGCCGAAGGCGAAGGAGTTGGACAAGGCTGCACGCAGTGGCGCGGCACGGCCGTGCACCACATGTGCGACGCCGGCACAGGCGGCGTCGAGGTTGTTGTCGAGATTGGCCGTCGGCGGCAAATAGCCTTCGCGCAGTGCCAGCACGGTGGCGATGGCTTCAATGGCACCCGCCGCACCGAGCAAGTGGCCGTGCATGGATTTTGTGGCGCTGACAGGGAGTTGTCCGGCACGTTCGCCGAACACGGTTTTCAATGCATTGATTTCAACCGGATCACCTTCTGTAGTGGCGGTACCGTGCGCGTTGATGTAGTCGATATCGTCCGGCAAAAGGTTTGCGTCGGTCAATGCCGCATTCAGTGCACGTACCTGGCCTGCCACTTCCGGGCGTACCAGGTGCGTATGGTCGCAACTCGCGCCGTAACCGACCAGTTCGCCATGAATGCGTGCACCACGCTGCGTGGCGTGTTCCCAATCCTCCAGTACCAACGCACCGCCGCCTTCACCCAGCACCAGACCACGACGATCGGCAGCAAATGGCCGGCATGCCGTCGCAGAGGTTTGCGCATCACCGGTGGCCATGACGCGCAAGGCTTCCCATGCGCGCGCCACACCATATGCCTGGGGAACGTCCGAACCGCCGGTCAGCATGACGGTGGCTTCGCCCGAGCGAACACGGCGGAAGGCTTCGCCGATGGCGATGGCGGATGAGGAACAGGCGACGGTATGGCTCATGCTGACGCCACCCAGCCCGAGCTGGATGGAAATGTGGGCATTGGCTGCATTGTTCATTCCCAGAATGACTGCCAGTGGCGACAAACGTTCACGTCCTTGTTGCCACAGTTCGCGATAGCCTTTTTCGTAAGACAACGTTCCGCCCAATGCCGTACCCCAGCTACAGCCCCAGTTGTCCCTGTTGCCGTGTTCGCTGGCGCGGGGTAGTCCTGCGTCGTCCCAGGCCGCAAAGGTGGCTGCCATGGCGAGTTGCGCGAAGCGGTCCATCATCAAGGCCAGCGGTTTTCCCAGCGCGGTATCCGGATCAAAATCCCTGCAGCTCACAAAAGGAATGGACAGCGGACGTGGTTTGTCGTCGGTGAGCAGATGATGCACGGCCGATTCGCCAGCACTGAGACGTCTGAAGAAGTCCGTCAGGTCGCCGCCATAAGGACTGACCAGGCCCAGGCCAGTAATGGCGACACGTCGCTGCTGGCTCATTGCACAGAAGCTTGCCGGCTGATCAGATCGTCCACCAATGTGACCATTTCGCCAACAGTCCGCGGGAGCGTCTGGTCTTCGTCAAGTGTGATCTTGAAGCGGTCTTCAAACTCGAACATCAGTTCAAGTTGCATCAATGAGTCAACACCCAGATCGGACAGCAGGGCATCGGGAATCACGTTTTCCGGCGCGACACCAAGGCGGTCTTGCAGGAAGGTTTGAATAAGGCTGATGGCATTCATAGGCCCGCGATTTTAGCCCAAACACATCTCGAAACAGATGACACCGGGACGTTCGGCCGATGCCTTGCGGCCGGTTTGCTACAACGGTTTGTTAGCATGCGGGGCTTCCTTTGGATATTGAACAGCCCGTGATCACTCCAGCAGCCTGGTATTTCCGCATGGTGCAGCGCATTTGCATCCTGGCACCTGTCAAGGCGTTGGGCACCATGGCTTTCATGGCCCTGTTTTTCTGGGGATATTTCAGCGTATTGCATCATCCGTTGAGCACCCCGGTCGTGATGCCTTTGTTGCGACTGGACGAGTTGATTCCGTTCACACCAGCGGCCTATCCTGTTTACGTATCCCTCTGGGTTTATGTTTCCCTGCCGCCAGCCCTGTTCGGCAATCTGCGTGCCCTGTTGTTGTTCTGTGCATGGATTGCCGCGATGTGCACGTTCTGCCTCGGCATTTTCTGGTGTTTTCCGACCTTGGTGCCGATTGCCCCCATTGATTGGAATGCCTATCCGCAAATGGTAACGATCAAGAACCTGGATGCGGCAGGCAATGCATTTCCTTCGTTGCATGTGGCGTCGGCCGTTTTTTCGGGGCTTTGGCTGGATCGTCTCTTTCGACATATCGGTGTGCCGGTAATACTGCGTTTCCTGAATGTGCTGGAGTGCGCGCTGATTCTCTGGTCCACGATAGCCATCCGTCAGCACGTAGTACTGGATGTTGTCGGCGGAACCATCGTCGGCGTTGTGTTCGCTTGTGTATCCCTGCGTTTCGTGAGCCGGCGCACGCACTTGTAAGATCGGTGCGGACTAGCGTTTTCCAATCAGCATCACACCAGCGGCAACCAGCAGCATGCCGCCGAGTTGCGACAGTGATACAGGTTCGTTGAGTAACCACCAGCCGAGCAGAATCGTGATGAGCGGGCCGGTCGAGCCGATCAAGGCACTGTTTGGCGCACCGATGCGACGAATGGCGGCTGTCAATGCGAACACCGGAATGACAGTTGAGAAGGCCGCCATCGCCATGGCCAGCCATTGTGTGTGGAACGGCTGTACCAGTGCGGTGACAGGGTGTTCGACAAGAAAATGCGCCAGCGTCGTGGCAGTAGACACGAGCATGGCAAACGCGGTGAAGCGCTGCGCACCGATTTGTCCGATCATGCGGCCGGCGCCGACAAGGTAGCTTGCATAGCTGATCGCCGCGATAAAGACAAAGCCGCTGCCGATCCAGACAGCGTCGCGATTGCCATGAAATCCGAGATCATGCATGAAGGCTGCGCCGATGCCGAGATAGCAGAGTGCACAGGCGGCCAGTTTTCGGCGCGTCAGTTTTTCGCCGAACAGCATGACACTGAGGATCAGCGTCAGTGTGGGGTAAGTAGCCAGCACAAGTCGCTCGAGTCCGGCGCTGATATAGGCGAGACCGATGAAATCGAACAGGCTCGAAGCGTAATAGCCGAGTACGCCGAGCGTGACGACGACGAACCATTGGCGTGACGTCAGCGGTGGTTTGCCGATGGATTCACGTACGGCAATCCATGCGAAGGCCGGTAGCGAATAGAGCATGCGCAACGACAGCAATGTGACGGCGTCGAGTGAAACATTACTGGGTACGGCGTAGGCGAGCTTGACCAGAATTGCCTTGAACGAAAAGCCCACGGCAGCAAGCATTGCGAGCAGAAAGCCGATGCTTGCGGCGCGTGTTGGCGTCGGTGTGTTGGGTTGCATATTCAATGGTTACGTTCGGCGATCAATGCAGTACGCACGATTGCATGGTTGGGCGTTAATGTCAGCGTGTCCGATTGCGCGACCCGCAGAACTTGTGTCACACATACTCCAGACGAGAGGGAGCGCGGAGCTGAATGGTAGAATTCGGCCCTCCAATTTTGCCGCATTGAAGGAATTTTTATGGCCGGTCACAGCAAATGGGCCAATATCCAGCACCGCAAGGGCCGTCAGGACGAAAAGCGCGGTCGCATCTTTTCTCGCCTTGCCAAGGAAATTACCGTTGCCGCCAAGATGGGCGGCGGCGATGCCGGTTTCAATCCGCGCCTGCGCATGGCAGTCGACAAGGCCAAGGCTGTCAACATGCCGGCCGACAATATCGATCGCGCGATCAAGAAAGGCACGGGAGAGCTTGAAGGTGTTGATTACGTCGAGACCCGCTACGAAGGCTACGGCATCTCCGGTGCCGCGATCATTGTCGACTGCCTGACTGACAACAAGACACGTACCGTTGCCGATGTGCGCCATGCCTTCAACAAGTATGGCGGCAACATGGGGACGGACGGCTGTGTGGCTTTCATGTTCGATCACATCGGCCAGTTTCTGTTCGCACCCGGTACCAACGAGGATGCGTTGATGGAGGCCGCACTCGAAGCCGGGGCCGACGACGTGACGACCAACGAAGACGGCTCTATCGAAGTCATCAGCGGCTTTGCCGAGTTCCTCTCGGTCAAGGAGGCGCTCGAAGCTGCCGGCTTCAAGGCCGAAGTTGCAGAGGTCACGATGCGCCCGCAGACCGAAGTGACGCTGACGGGTGATGACGCTGCGAAGATGCAGAAGTTGCTCGACGCAATCGAAGATCTCGATGACGTGCAGGATGTCTACACGTCGGCGATGATCGTAGAATAAGGTTGTGACGCCAGCGATTAAGTATCGATCAGCAAAGGCCCGGCTTGTACCGGGCCTTTTCGTTTATCTGCCTGTTTGCTTTTGGTGCGTTGATTAATGAGCGAACTCGTCCGCATTCTCGGCATTGATCCCGGTCTTCGCATCACCGGTTTCGGCGTGATCGAGGCGCGCGGCAGCAAGCTGAGCTACGTCGCTAGTGGCGTTATCAAGACACCGGGCGAAGACAATCTGCCGGAGCGCATCAAGGTCATTCTCGATGGAATTGCCGAAGTGGCGGCAACCTATCAGCCACAGCAGGCCGCGATCGAGAAAGTTTTCGTGAACGTCAATCCACAGTCGACACTCCTGCTTGGTCAGGCGCGGGGCGCGGCGATCAGTGCCTTGGTACTGGCCGGCTTGCCGGTGTCGGAATACACCGCGTTGCAGGTGAAGCAGGCCGTTGTCGGACATGGCAAGGCAGCCAAGGAGCAGGTTCAACACATGATTGTGCGTCTGCTGTCGCTGCCGGGAACGCCGATGGCCGATGCGGCCGATGCATTGGCCTGCGCCATTGCGCATGCGCATGGCGGACAGGGCTTGGGCAATATCGCGACCGCTGGTTTGCGTGTGCGCGGCGGCCGCCTGATTGAAAAGGGAAAGCGCTGAACAAGAGGGAGAGCGTCCTTGTGTCTCTCCCGACAGCAACGATGCAAACAAGGCAAAGTTCGGACAGTCAGCACATCTTTAGGAGCTTCACTTGATCGGACGCATCAGCGGCATCCTCGCCGAAAAGAATCCGCCGCAAATCCTCGTCGATGTTGGTGGCGTGGGCTACGACATCGATGTGCCCATGAGCACTTTCTACAACCTGCCCGAGGTCGGCAGCAAGGTTGTGCTGCTCACGCATTTTGTCGTGCGCGAGGATGCGCAGTTGTTGTTCGGTTTTCTCAGCCATGACGAGCGTCTGACCTTCCGCCAATTGCTCAAGGTATCTGGCGTGGGGGCACGCACCGCACTGGCCGTTCTGTCGGGCATGTCGGTGGCCGAACTCGTTAGCGCGGTAGCCCGACAGGAAGTCGGGCGTTTGACCAAGGTACCGGGCATCGGCAAAAAGACTGCCGAACGCCTGTTGCTTGAGCTCAAGGACAAGTTGCCGACGGCGCCGGGCATGAGCGCGGGCGTGCTGCCGGTGGCTGATGCTGGCAGCGATATTCTCAATGCCCTGATGGCGCTTGGCTACAGCGACAAGGAAGCGGCGATGGCGACCAAGTCTTTGCCAGAAGATGTAACCGTTAGTGACGGGATACGTCAGGCGCTGAAGCTGCTGGGCAAGGGCTGATAAACTCGGCCGGTATTTTTGGGGCGCGGCGCTACCGATAACCGCGAACTGCAATCCCCCGCTTCCTTGGGAGCGGGTTGGTGAACAGCAAACAACTGATGGCAATTCAGACCGATCAATTCAGCGAACGCGTCATCGCGGCGACGCCAGAATCCTCTCAAGAGGAGGCGTTGGAACGCGCACTTCGTCCGAAAAAGCTGGCTGATTATGTTGGCCAGAAAAAGGTGCGCGAGCAGCTCGGAATCTTCATCGAAGCAGCGAAGATGCGCAAGGAGTCGCTTGATCACGTTTTGCTGTTTGGCCCGCCAGGCTTGGGCAAGACGACGCTGGCACATATCGTTGCGCATGAAATGGGCGTCAATTTGCGCCAGACCTCCGGCCCTGTGCTTGAGCGCGCCGGTGATCTTGCTGCGATCCTGACCAATCTTGAACCGCATGATGTGCTGTTCATCGATGAAATCCATCGCTTGTCGCCGGTGGTCGAGGAAATTCTCTATCCCGCGCTGGAGGATTTTCAGATCGACATCATGATCGGCGAAGGTCCGGCGGCGCGTTCGGTCAAGCTCGATCTGCCGCCGTTCACGCTGGTCGGTGCAACCACGCGCGCCGGCATGTTGACCAATCCGCTGCGCGACCGCTTTGGCATTGTGGCGCGGCTTGAGTTCTATACGCCAACCGAGTTGGCTTCCATCGTGTCGCGTTCGGCGCATCTGCTCGATTGCGCCATCGCCGATGAAGGCGCCGAAGAAATCGCGCGGCGTTCGCGCGGTACGCCGCGAATTGCCAATCGCCTGTTGCGCCGGGTACGCGACTATGCAGACGTGAAAGCTGATGGTCGTGTAACGCGTGAAGTTGCCGATGCTGCGCTGATGATGCTCGACGTCGACCATCTCGGTCTTGATGTCATGGATAGAAAGCTGCTGTCTGCGGTGCTCGAAAAATTTGGCGGTGGCCCGGTGGGTGTAGACAATCTCGCTGCCGCAATTGGCGAGGCACGCGACACCATCGAAGATGTGCTCGAGCCGTATCTGATTCAGCAAGGCTATCTGCAGCGCACGCCGCGTGGCCGCGTTGCCACGGCATCGATCTGGCGGCATTTCGGGCTTGATGCGCCGACCAATATGGGTAATCAGACAAGCGGCGAGTTGTGGAAAGCGTGAAGCATTTTGATTTACCCGTCCGCGTGTATTACGAAGACACCGATGTGGCCGGCGTCGTGTACTACGCCAACTATCTTCGCTTTATCGAGCGTGGTCGTACTGAGTGGTTGCGTTCGCTCGGTGTTGATCAGGGCGAGTTGATCCGTACGCACGAGATTGCTTTTGCCGTCCGTTCGCTCGAGGCTGAGTACCTGAAGCCGGCGCGCCTTGAGGATTTGTTGACGGTGCGTACGACGATCGAGATGATCGGCCGGGCGCAAGCGGTGTTTCGCCAAAACGTGCTGCGGGGTGACGAGCTGCTGTTTTCGGCGCGTGTGCGCGTGGCCAGCTTCAATCCGGCAAGCGCGCGACCGGCGCCGATGCCGAAAGAAATTCAGGAACAATTCAAGTTATTGCTGCAAGACATTGGAGACTAGCGTTTCATGAACGTC
This sequence comes from Rhodocyclaceae bacterium, assembly GCA_035492055.1. Lineage (GTDB taxonomy): Bacteria > Pseudomonadota > Gammaproteobacteria > Burkholderiales > Rhodocyclaceae. The sequence continues at coordinate 28,668 of DATJJR010000044.1, forward strand.
ACACAGGATTTGTCCATCTTCGAACTGGTTGCGCACGCGAGCCTTGTCGTCAAGCTCGTCATGCTGTTATTGCTCGGCGTGTCTTTCATGTCGTGGTACTGGATCTTCCGCAAGAGCTTTGCCATTCGCGACAGCCGCAAACGCACCGACGAATTCGAGCGGGAGTTCTGGAGCGGCGGCGATCTTAATAACCTTTATCAGAATGCTGCCGGCAATCGTCATAGCAGTGGTGCGATGGAGCGTATCTTCGAAGCCGGCTATCGTGAGTTCAGCAAGCTGCGTAATCAACGTACGCTCGATCCTGCCACCGTTGTCGATGGCGCGCGCCGTGCCATGCGTGCAACCTACCAGCGCGAAATCGATGACCTTGAAGCGCATCTGGCCTTCCTTGCCTCTGTCGGCTCGGTGTCGCCTTATGTTGGCTTGTTCGGTACCGTGTGGGGCATTATGCATGCCTTCCGCGGGTTGTCGTCCATGGCAACGGCCACGTTGTCTGCCGTTGCACCGGGTATTGCCGAAGCGCTTGTCGCGACGGCGATTGGCCTGTTCGCCGCGATTCCGGCAGTGGTTGCATACAACCGCTTTGCGCATGACGTCGATCGCATTGCCGTGCGCTTCGAGAGCTTCATGGAAGAATTCTCGAACATTCTGCAAAGGCAGATGAAGTAATGGCGCGTCGGCAACGCAAGGTCATGAGCCAGATCAACGTCGTGCCGTACATCGACGTGATGCTGGTGCTGCTCGTCATCTTCATGGTCACGGCACCGATGATCCAGCCGGGCAGCGTTGATTTGCCGAGCGTCGGCAAATCGTCGCAACCGCCCGTGGCGCCGTTGGAAATCACGGTCAAGGCCGATGGTTCGCTGAGTTTGCTTGACCGTTCTGCCAATGCGAATGAAGAGGATATGAGCAAAACAGAACTGGCACAGCGTGTTCGCGATGCACAGCAGAAAAATCCGGAGCAGGCGGTACTGATTGCGGGTGATCGCAACGTCAAGTACGACGCCGTGCTCAGCATCATGGACGAATTGCAGCGCCAGAACGTGGCGAAGATCGGCCTGTTGGTGCAGCCGGGTAAGCAGTAAGGAATTGCAATGAATGACGTTCGGGAACCACACGCGCCTGTTGCCCGTCCGGGCAAGCGCGCCGCCATTGTTTTGGCGGTCGTGGTGCACGTGCTGCTGGCCATATTTTTGATCTATGGCGTGCGTTGGCAGAACAGCCAGCCGGAGGCGGTGGAGGTCGATCTCGTCAGTTCAGTGCCGACGCAAGGCGAGAAACTGCCGACCCCGACGCCACCAGTAACACCGCCCCCGAAACCGGCTCCGGAACCGCCACCATCGAAACCTGAGCCGCCCAAGCCCAAGGTCGAAGCGCCGCCACCGAAGCCCGTGAGTCCGCCCAAGCCTGATATCGCAATCAAGGACAAAAAACCGGAGAAGAAGCCTGAGCCGGTGAAGCCGTTTGATCCGATTCAGGACGCACTGAAAAAAGAGGATTCACAGAATCATCGCCAGCAGATGGCGAGTCAGATGAATAGCGCAGCCAGCAAGGAGCTATCTCAACTTCAGGCAGCGGAAACAACGAACAAGAGTGATCGTGATTCCTACGTCGGCAAAATTCGCGACAAGATTCGCGGCAACATTGTCATGCCACCAAGTGTGAACGGGAACCCCGAGGTCGAATTCATTGTCAATCAACTGCCCTCGGGCGAAGTACTGGACGTGAAGTTGAAGAAATCCTCCGGTAATACGGCCTTGGATGATGCTGTTGATCGCGCCATTCGGAAATCGAGCCCGCTGCCGAAACCGACGAACCCTGGTGATTTCCAGCGCCAACTTGATCTCACATGGAGACCCGATCCGAACGGCAGCAACTGAACATTCGTGTCGGACTTATAATTTAACCATGATGACAAAATCGATCCGTTCTTTGTTCGCCGCGCTGACTCTGGGGTGCGTCGGACTTGCTCATGCGCAACTGTCCGTCGAAATCGTCGGTGCAGGTGCCAATCGCATCCCCGTCGCGGTGACCGATTTTCCAGGCGAGCGTATTGTGTCCCAGGCGCTGACCTCGGTCATTCGTTCTGACCTCAACTTCAGCGGCCTGTTCCGTCTGGTAGATCCGGGCACGACAGCGATTCCGGAAGATGCCACGATCAGCTATGGTGACTGGAAGGGGCGTGGTGCCGATGCACTTGCCGTCGGCCAGGTCTTGCCGTCTGCCGATGGCCGCTACGAAACACGCTTCCGTTTGTATGACATCCAGAAACAAGCCCAGCTCGGTAATGGCTCCTTGCTGCATAGCTCGTCGCAACTGCGCTCGACCGGGCATCGCATTGCCGATTTTATCTACGAGAAATTGACGGGCGTTCCCGGTGTTTTCTCGACACGCATTGCCTACGTGGTGAAACGTCCCGGCCGCTATGAACTGCAGATCGCCGATGCAGATGGCGGCAATGCTCAAGTCGCTTTTGCGTCGTCGGAGCCGATCATTTCGCCAGCGTGGGCACCGGATGGCAATCGCATTGCCTATGTGTCGTTCCAGACCAAGAAGCCGGTCGTGTATGTGCACGATCTGGCCGCTGGTCGCCGTTATGTTGCCGCCAATTTCAAGGGCTCGAACTCTGCACCTACATGGTCGCCGGATGGGCAACGTATTGCACTTGTATTGACCAAGGATGGCAATTCGCAGCTGTATCTGATCAATGCCGACGGCAGCGGCATCACGCGTCTGGCCAGCTCGTCTGGCATTGATACGGAGCCGACCTTCTCGCCGGATGGGCAGTCCATCTATTTCACTTCGGATCGTGGTGGTAGCCCGCAGATTTATCGTATTGCCACCACCGGTGGGGCCGCCCAGCGCGTTACTTTCCAGGGTAACTACAACACCACGCCGCGCATCTCTCCCGATGGCAAGAGCATGGCCTACGTTGCCCGTAACAGTGGCCGTTTCCAGGTGGCTGTGATGGATTTGGCAAGCCAGCAGACGCAAATTCTTACAGATTCGAGCAAGGATGAGTCCCCCAGTTACGCGCCGAATGGGCGCATGATCGTCTACGCCACTGAGATTGGCGGCCGCGGTGTGCTGGCTGCTGTGTCCAGCGATGGTCGTGTCAAGCTCAAAATGCCATCCACGGGTGGAGACGTGCGCGAGCCGGCATGGGGGCCGTTTGCCAAGTAATGCTTAAGCTTAAGTAATAGAATTGAGCACATCCCTGAACCCATCAAGCTCAGTCATTGAATTCAGTTTTAGTCGTATCTTTCTTAAAATCTTATTGTTGTCGGAGAGTTTTATCATGCGTCGCCTTCTTTCTATCCTCGCTTTGTCCCTGCTGGCTGCTTGTTCCTCGCAACCGCCTGCGCCTGAGCAATCTGCTGCTGGTGTTGATAGCCGTACGGGTCACGATGTTGTTAGCGCAGTCGGTCAGTACAGCCCGCAAAACCTAAAGAACCCGAGCAGCATTCTGTCCAAGCGCGAAATCTTCTTCGACCTTGATAGCTATGCAATTCGCGATGAATTCAAGCCTGTGCTTGAGGCTCACGCCAAGTTTCTGCAAGCCAATCCCAGTTACAAGATGCTGATCCAGGGCAACACTGACGAACGTGGTAGCCGTGAATACAACCTTGCACTGGGCCAAAAGCGTGCGGAAGCTGTGAAGAAGGCGTTGCAACTTCTCGGCGCGAGCGAATCACAAATTGAAGCTGTCAGCCTGGGCAAGGAAAAGCCGCGTTGTACCGATGCCAACGAGGACTGCTGGGCGCAAAATCGCCGCGCCGATATCCTGTACACCGGCGAGTTTTAAGCAATGGTTTTCCGTTTCCGCCTGAGCGTCATTGCGGCGTGTTTGTTGGCTTTGTCGGTGCCGGCGCACGCCGGTTTGTTTGACGACGGAGAGGCGCGGGCGCGCATCGATAAGTTACGTTCCGATGTGACCGCGCTGCAGCAGACGGTGGATACGGCAAGCAAGAATCAACTTGATTTTGCAAACCAGGTTGAGTCGCTTAAGTCCGATATCGCTGACCTGCGTGGACAGATTGAAGTGTTGTCGAATTCAATCGACACCGCGCAGAAGCGACAGCAGGATTTTTATGTCGATCTCGATACGCGTTTGCGCAAGCTTGAGGCACCGACTGCGCCGACAGCCGATGCCGGTTTGCCGAGTGGTGAGACAACCGGCTCCAAGACGGCAGTTGATGAAAATGCAGCGACGCGCGACTACGAAGCCGCGCTTGGTTTCGTGAAGAACGGCCGCTATCGTGATGCAGTGTCTGCGTTTACCGATTTCATTCGTGTGCACGCCGGCAGCGTTCGTGAGCCGAGCGCGCATTTCTGGCTTGCATCGAGTTTTTTCCAGCTGAAGGATTATGCGAAGGCCTCTGAGCAATACGGCAAGGTTGTTGCCGGTTGGCCGAGCGATGCGAAGGCGCCTGATGCAATGCTCGGGCAGGCGAGTGCGCAAATCGAGGGCGGTGATAGCAAGGGCGGTAACAAGACCTTGCAGGCCCTGATCAAGCAATATCCGAACAGTTCGGCGGCACAGACCGCACAACTGCGTCTCAAGAGAAAATAAGTACGGGGGAGGTGCCATGGCCGAACCCCGGCTGCGCATCAGCGAGATTTTTCATTCCATTCAAGGCGAGTCGTCGCGCGCAGGTTTGCCGACGGTATTCGTTCGTTTGACTGGCTGCCCATTGCGCTGCGTTTGGTGCGACACCGAATACGCCTTCAATGGCGGCGAAATGTTGCCGCTGTCGGAGGTGATGGCGAAAATCTCGGCATACGATTGCAAGACAATTTGCGTTACTGGCGGCGAGCCGTTGGCTCAAAAGTCATGTATCGATTTACTGCACGCACTATGCGAGAGCGGCTATTCCGTTTCGCTCGAAACGAGTGGTGCGTTGGATATCGGCGAAGTTGATTCGCGTGTCTCTCGCATCATGGACTTGAAGGCGCCTGACTCCGGTGAGGAGAGCAAGAATCGCTGGGAAAATCTGCGCTTGCTGACTCCGTGTGACGAAGTGAAATTCGTCCTGGCATCTGAAACCGATTATGCGTGGGCAGTTGATGTGTTGAACAGGGAGCATTTGGCCGAACGTTGTGCCGTGCTCTTTTCGCCAGTACAAGGTGCCTTGTCGCCAGCGACGCTGGCCGAGTGGGTTGTGCGAGATCGTTTGCCCGTGCGTTTTCAATTGCAATTGCACAAAATTCTCTGGGGTAGTGAACGTGCCCGCTGAAATCAAAAACGTGCCACCTGCCGTTGTGTTGCTGTCAGGAGGGCTGGATTCCGCCACGGTGTTGGCAATGGCGCGTGAACAAGGATTTGCGTGTTACTGCTTGTCTTTTGATTACGGTCAGCGACATAGCGCCGAGTTGCAAGCGTCGGAACGCGTGGCAAAGGCGCTTGGCGCTGCCGCACACCGTACGCTCAAGCTTGATCTGGCGCAATTTGGCGGCTCTGCGTTGACTGATACTTCGATTGCCGTGCCCGTCGATGGCGTGCAGCCCGGCGGCATTCCGGTGACCTACGTACCGGCGCGCAATACGGTGATGTTGTCGCTCTCGCTGGCATGGGCGGAGGTCCTCGGCGCACGCGACATTTTTGTTGGTGTTAATGCTGTCGATTATTCCGGCTATCCCGATTGCCGCCCTGAATACATTGCTGCGTTTGAGCGCATGGCAAATCTCGCTACAAAAGCGGGAGTTGAGGGGGCGTCGCTACGCATTCACGCGCCGTTGATTGATCTGTCCAAGGCTGAAATCATCGTGACCGGCACTCGCCTTGGTGTGCCTTATGCACTGACGGTGTCGTGCTACCAGGCCGATGCTGAGGGCCGTGGCTGTGGCGTTTGCGATTCGTGCCGTTTGCGGCATGAAGGCTTTGCTAGTGCACATGTCGCCGATCCGACGCGCTATTACCGCGACGCATAAAATATCGCTAGAAAAGCCGTGCCAACGTTTGACACGGGTAAATACGCACCCTATAATTTTGGGCTTTCCTGCTCAGCGGGTCGTTAGCTCAGTCGGTAGAGCAGCGGACTTTTAATCCGTTGGTCGCGTGTTCGAGTCACGCACGACCCACCACTGATTGAGAAACTTCGCTATAATGGCGGGCTTCGCAGTAGGGTGGCGAAAAGTAGTAAAACGGGTTGTTAGCTCAGTTGGTAGAGCAGCGGACTCTTAATCCGTAGGTCGAGTGTTCGAATCACTCACAACCCACCAGAATTTCAAAGGCCCGGCCTGTTTTGGAAAGTAGGCTGGGCTTTTTGTTGTACGGCTTTTGAATCGTGGTTTTTATCGATTTCGTTGACAGAAGGTCGCGGATCGCCAATAATCCGAGGTTCAGCGCTGGAGGGATTCCCGAGCGGTCAAAGGGATCAGACTGTAAATCTGACGGCTCTGCCTTCGAAGGTTCGAATCCTTCTCCCTCCACCAGGTTTTTGCGGTAGATGTTCTTGGAGTGTGGCGGAGGCGTTGCTTTTGCTGTGAGTCGGGCGGGTGTAGCTCAATGGTAGAGCTGAAGCCTTCCAAGCTTAAGACGAGGGTTCGATTCCCTTCACCCGCTCCAAATGTTGTACTCAGTGCCCTTGTAGCTCAGTGGTAGAGCACTCCCTTGGTATGGGAGAGGCCACGTGTTCAATCCACGTCAAGGGCACCACAGAATTCATTTCTTTTTTTAATTGTTCTTTGATCAATTTGACCGGTTGGAGTGATTTGACATGGCAAAAGGTAAATTTGAGCGTACCAAGCCGCACGTAAACGTGGGCACGATTGGTCACGTTGACCACGGCAAGACGACGTTGACGGCGGCGATCACGACAGTGCTGTCGCGCAAGTTTGGTGGTGAGGCGAAGGCCTA
>DATJJR010000045.1:0-5150 GCA_035492055.1 Rhodocyclaceae bacterium
GCTGCCAGTTGCGCGCGGCGACGAATTTGCGCAGCTCGTCGCGCAAGGTGTCGAGCGAATCGATATGCGCGTACGGCGTTGCATTGCGAGTTGCTGCGTTATTCATGAGCGAATGATAGCAGGCGCTACCCACGCTCATTCCGGCCTTGCCACATCAGGAAAGCGATGGTGAGAAACGGCCACAGCGACGATGCGGCGCGGGTCAGGCCGTTGAAATTGAGAAAATGCCCCTGTCGCCACACTTGAGTGGCCTGCTGCAAGTATGGATTGTCCGGTGCAATATTGACGAGCGCCGCCGTTGCCAAGACGAGCATGGCTGCCAGAATGCGGCGTATGCCTTCACCGAGATGCAGCAATGGCCACATCAACAGCGCGCCAATGCACATGCCGGCAAGATTGGCGTCGGTGAGCCAGCGTGTGAAATTATCCGGATCCACCAGCAAGGCGGCGGCGAAGGAGCGGATTGTCGCTGCGCCAGCCAGCAACACCAAGAGATGCCACCCGCGCGGACGTCGCAGCACGAGGCTTGCGAGCAGGCCGATGGTTAACGTTCCGCTCAGGGCAATCAGGGTTTCATAGCGGGCAAAATCGGCCGCATCGAATGGCAAGGCTGCGGGCAAGTCAAACAACACGCGCAGATTGCCATTGCCGAACAGTAAATCTTCCGGGCTGAGCTGGACAAACAGCCAGATGCCGAGCAGCAAAACACCGTAATCGCCGCCCGGCTCCTGCGCCAGATGCCGATGCCGCCAGCGCAGCAGACGATTCTCCGAAAGCAGCAAATTGCTCCAGCGCCATGCGGCGAGCACGCCTAGCCACGCCCCCAGGCTGTTGCAGGCAAGATCGAGATTGGATGCCACGCGACTGGGCAGAAAGTTCTGAATCGTCTCCATCGTGCCGGAGAGTAGGCTGAGCATGGCGCAGGTGAACACAATCCCGCCGATGCGGCCAAAGCGCGCTGTGATCACCGGCAACCAGAAAAATCCCAGCGGGATGTAGGCGAGGACGTTGACGACAATGTCGAAGACGCTGTACCAGCGTGGCCAGCCCGCACCGAGAAAGGCGAACAACGGGATGCCCGTGTCGCGCCAGCCGGTGAATGGATACAGGCTGGCATACACCACCAGCAGGGTGTAGACGACGGCGAGCGTTCGGGCCAGTGCGCTGGATCTGCCCGGAATCATGATGCAGCCTTAGTGGCGTTCGGCAGCGTGATGCGCGGGCATGCGCAGCCATTGCGGCATGAGTGAGCCGATCACCATGGCCAGCAGCGAACCCAACAGGCCGGCGAGTTGCGCCGGGATCAGCGGATCGTCAAAGAAGTACAGCACGGCAATCCACACGCCGATGCCAATGAATATGGAGAGCAGTGCGCCCTGGTGCGTCGATCGTTTCCAGAACAGGCCAAACACTAATGGGACGAAAGCGGCGACCAGGGTGACCTGGTACGCATTTTCGACCATGGCGAAGATGCTCGATTTTGAATGGACTGCGTACAGCGTTACCAGCAGCGTGAAGCAGAGTGTGACAAGGCGCATGGCCCGCAGCAGTTGCCTGTCGCTGAGCTTGTGGCCGATCGCCGGCTTGAGAATGTTTTCGGTAAAGGTGACCGACGGCGCAAGCAGCGTTGCGGAAGCACAGCTCTTGATGGCCGACAACAACGCACCGAAGAACATGATCTGCGCGATCAATGGCGCATGGTCGAGCACGAGGCGCGGCAGGATCATTTGCGGATCGCTGTCGATCAAGCCGGCGACCATGTCGGGCGCAATCAGCGTGGCCGAGTAGGCCAGAAACATGGGCACGAAGGCAAAGATGAAATAGAGCGAGCCGCCGAGCACCGAGCCCCACACGGCGATCTTTTCTGTTTTCGACGATTGCACGCGCTGGAACACGTCCTGCTGCGGAATCGAGCCGAGCATCATGGTGATCCAGGCGGTGAAGAAAGCGATGATTTCCTTGAGGTCAAGCGATGGCCAGAAGGAGAACTTGCCGGTGTCGCGTGCATGCGCGATGACTGCGCTGACGCCACCAGTCTGGCCGCTGATTTCGCCGCCAATCCACAGCATGCCGACGACGATGACGATCATCTGCAGGAAGTCCGTGATGGCCACTGCCCACATGCCGCCGTAGACGGTGTAGATGAGAATGGTGACGGAACCGATCCACATGCCGGCAAGTTTTGTGATCGCGCCACCCGACACGACGTTGAACACGAGACCGAGCGCGGTGATCTGTGCGCCGACCCAGCCGAGGTAGGAGATGACAATGGCGATCGTCGTCAGCACTTCCACCGAGCGTCCGAAGCGACGCTTGTAGTAATCACCGATGGTCAGGAGGTTCATGCGGTAGAGCGGCGCGGCGAAGAACAGGCCGACGAGGATCAGGCATAGCGACGAACCGAAGGGATCGGCGACCACGCCATTCAATCCGCCTTGCAGAAAGGTGGCCGGAATGCCGAGTACGGTCTCGGAACCAAACCATGTCGCGAACACCGTGGCCGTAACAATGTGGAAGGGCAGATGCCGCCCGGCGATGGCAAAGTCTTTGGTGTTGCGTACTCGCGTTGACGCGTACAAACCGATGCCGACAGAGACGGCCCAATAGAGAATGACGAACCAGAACAACATGACTGAACCTTGCGAAAGAGCTCTAGGAAATGTGGATGCGCCAGCACAGTGCGGCGCTTAGAACAGCAATAATGAATATGCACAACATCAGCCAGCCGGTATGGCGACGCTGACGAGCTTCGAGTATGGCAATGCGCGCTTGCAATTCGCTGTCATCGCGTACAAGCGCTTGATGTGCGAGGCGCGGTAGTTCGGGCAGCAGACCAGCCCAGCGTGGTGCCTCTTTCTTGAGTCCGTTCACGAAACCGCGCCAACCGAGCTGCTGACTCATCCAGCGCTCAAGGAAAGGCTTGGCGGTTTTCCACAGATCGAGCTCGGGATCGAGCTGGCGACCAAGGCCTTCAATGTTGAGCAGTGTCTTTTGCAGCAATACGAGTTGCGGCTGGATTTCGACATTGAAGCGGCGCGAGGTCTGGAACAGGCGCAGCAGCACGCGACCGAAGGAAATGTCCTTGAGTGGTTTATCGAAGATTGGCTCGCATACGGCGCGGATCGCGGCTTCGAATTCATCCACACGCGTGTCCTTTGGCGCCCAGCCAGATTCCACATGTGCTTCCGCGACACGCTTGTAGTCGCGCTGGAAAAAGGCGAGAAAATTCTGTGCGAGATAGTTCTTGTCGCGATCGGTCAACGTGCCCATGATGCCGAAGTCGAGCGCAATGTACTTGCCCTTGTCGGCGGTATTCACCGCGACAAAGATGTTGCCGGGGTGCATGTCGGCGTGAAAGAAACCGTCGCGGAAAACCTGCGTGAAGAAAATCTCCACGCCGGCGCGTGCCAGGGCCGGAATGTCGACGCCAGCCTCGCGCAATGCGTTGGTCTGCGAAATCGGGATGCCCTGCATGCGTTCCATCACCATGACGGTGTTCGTGCACCAGTTCCAGTGAACCTCAGGCACGCGCAGCAGGCTGGAGTTTGCAAAGTTCCGACGCAGTTGCGAGCAACTTGCGGCTTCGCGCATCAGGTCGAGTTCGTCATGCAGGTGTTTGTCGAATTCGGCGACAACTTCGCGCGGCTTGAGTCGCTTGCCATCGGGCCAGAGTTTTTCAAGCAGTGACGCGAAGACCTGCAGGAGCGCGATATCGTGGTCGATGATGGCGCGAATGCCCGGTCGCAAGATCTTGACTGCGACCTCATGGCCGCCTTCGTTGGCCGGCAGCGTGGCGAAGTGAACTTGTGCCACCGAAGCCGAGGCGACAGGGCCGCGTTCAAAATGGGCAAAAACTTCATCGACCGGCTTGCCGTAGGCGGCCTCGACACAGGCCAAGGCCTGCGCTTCGGAGATTGGCGGCACACGATCTTGCAGTAAAGCGAGTTCGTCGGCAATGTCCGGCGGCAACAGGTCGCGGCGCGTGGACAGCATTTGGCCGAACTTGACGAAAATCGGACCAAGATCCTCCAAGGCCTGTCGCAAGCGTACTGCACGCGGTGCAGACAGATTGCGCCAGAACTGAACCGCATTGGCGGCGCGTACCAGATAACCGGAAGGCTCAAGCTCCAGAACCATCTGGTCAAGGCCATAGCGGCTGGCAACGCGGGCGATCGTGAGGAAACGGAACAGGCGCACGGTGGGTGGCGATTCTCGGGTGGGGTTGTAAAGGTGGGCGTTGCGATTAGAGCGCGATTTTGCCCGGTTTCCCCCGATCAGCAAAGAGTGTCCGGCTTCGGCTCGGTATAATTCCCAGCTAATTTTGATTCGAGGCGGATTCCTCGCCCACACCCTGCACGTTTTATGTATTTCGATCCCAAAGCCCATCTTGCCGACCTGCTGCGCGTTGCGCTTGCCAAAATCGCGCCCGATCACACCGATACCGCCATCCTGATTGAACGCCCCAAGCAGGCCAGCCATGGTGATTATTCCGCCAACCTTGCCATGCAACTGGCCCGTGCGATGAAGGCCAATCCACGCCAGATCGCCGAGCAGTTGCTGGCCAATGTGCCGGCTTCGGAATGGCTGGTGAAAGCTGACATTGCCGGCGCTGGCTTCATCAACTTCACGCTGGCGACTGCCGCCAAGACACAAGTGGTAAAGAGTGTTCTGTCTGCCGGCGCAAGCTACGGTCGAGGCAATGCCGGTGAAGGCCGCAAGTTGCAGGTTGAATTTGTGTCCGCCAATCCGACTGGTCCGCTGCACGTCGGTCATGGCCGTGGTGCCGCCGTTGGTGACAGTTTGTGTCGTGTACTGGCCGCGGCTGGCTGGCATGTGACGCGCGAGTTCTACTACAACGATGCCGGTGCTCAGATCGACAACCTGACACGCTCAGTGCAACTCCGTACCAAAGGTGTCGGCCCAGACAGCGCCGATTGGCCTGAAGACGGTTATCGCGGCGACTACATCGTCGACATTGCCAAGGCATACCTCGACAAAGCCAGTGTGCACGCCGATGATCGCGCCAGCGTGACCGCCAGCGGCGACCCCGATAATGCCGAATCCATTCGCGAATTCGCCGTGGCCTGGTTGCGCCGCGAGCAAGATGCCGATCTGCAGGCCTTCGGCGTGAGCTTCGACGTGTTTTCGCT
>DATJJR010000046.1:0-3899 GCA_035492055.1 Rhodocyclaceae bacterium
GGTGGATCAACGCCGCAGCCGGGTGAAATTTCGCTGGCACATCACGGCGTGCTTTTTTTGGACGAGCTGCCCGAGTTCGACCGGCGTGTGCTTGAATCGTTACGCGAGCCACTCGAAACCGGACACATTCATGTCGCGCGCGCCGGTCGCCGCGCCACTTTTCCGGCACGTTTTCAATTGGTCGCCGCGATGAATCCGTGTCCTTGCGGACATCTCGGCAGCGAACGCTGCCGCTGCACGCCGGATCAGGTCGCACGTTATCGTTCCAAATTATCCGGCCCGCTGCTCGATCGCATCGATTTGGCGTTGGATGTTCCCGTCGTTACCGAGGTGGAACTGTCGGCACGTAGCGGCGGTGAGCCTTCATCGGAGATTCGTGCACGTGTTCACGCTGCGCGCGTGGCGCAATACAAACGACAAGGCAAACCGAACGCGCAATTGATGCCCGACGAAATCGAACTGCACTGCAGTGTCGACGATGCCGGTACGCAACTACTCAAGCGCGCCTTGACCCAGCTCGACCTGTCCGCACGCGGCTATCACCGCATTCTGAAAGTTGCGCGCAGTATTGCCGACCTGGCAAACAGCAATACCATCACCGGCACGCATGTGGCCGAGGCGGTGCAATATCGCCGCGGCCTGGGGAAATAATGGATCAATCCCCGCCGAACAAATCGCGGCTGTAAACCTTGCTTTCAACATCGCCGAGATCAGACGTCATGCGATTGGCGATGATGACATCGGCCTGTGCCTTGAAATCGGTCAGGTTGCTCACGACGTCTGAGTTGAAGAAGCTGCTTTCTTCCAACACCGGTTCGTAGATGATGACGCGCACGCCCTTGGCCTTGATGCGCTTCATGATGCCCTGGATGCTGGAGGCGCGGAAGTTGTCCGAACCTGCCTTCATGATGAGGCGATAGATACCGACCGTCTTCGGCTTGCGTCGCAAAATATCTTCGGCAACGAAATCCTTGCGCGTGGTGTTTGCGTCGACGATCGCACGAATCAGGTTCTGCGGCACGTCCTGATAGTTGGCCAACAATTGTTTGGTGTCTTTCGGCAGGCAATAACCGCCGTAGCCGAAGGACGGATTGTTGTAGTGCGAACCGATACGTGGATCGAGCGAAACACCTTCGATGATGTGGCGCGAGTCCAAACCGTGCACCGCGGCATACGTGTCCAACTCATTAAAGTAGGCAACGCGCATAGCGAGGTACGTGTTGGCAAACAGCTTGATTGCCTCGGCTTCGGTCGAGTTCGTGAAGAGCACCGGAATATCCTTCTTCACCGCACCTTGCTTGAGCAGATCAGCAAACACTTCAGCACGCTTCGAGCGCTCACCGACGATGATGCGTGACGGATGCAGGTTGTCATACAGCGCCGTGCCTTCGCGCAGGAATTCGGGCGAAAAGATCAGGTTGTCGCAGTTGAAGAGTGCCTTGGTCTTCTCGGTGTAGCCGACGGGAATCGTCGACTTGATGATCATCGTCGCCTTGGGATTGATCTCCAGCACATCCTTGATCACCGCCTCGACCGACTTCGTGTTGAAGTAATTGGTCTCAGGATCGTAGTCAGTCGGCGTGGCGATGACGACGAAATCCGCGTCGGTATACGCCTCGTGCTTGTCCGTGGTCGCGCGCAGATTGAGCGGCTTGTTCTTCAAGTAATCCTCGATCTCCTTGTCGACGATCGGCGATTTCTTGTTGTTGAGCATCTCGACCTTGGCGGCAACGATGTCGAGCGCCACGACTTCGTGATGCTGAGCAAACAAGATGGCATTGGAGAGGCCGACGTAACCAGTACCGGCAATGGCGATTTTCATGATGTCTCGTCTAGATAAGATGTGTGCAGACAAAAGCACGATAAACAGATTGCGCGGAATTTTACCCGGCTTTGCCTTTATGCCATCTAGGAAGAAAGGACTAAGCGAGGCCGGGTAGAATTCAGGTTTATCGTTCCAACAGCTTTTTTACTGCCCCTCGCCATGAAATTCCAGATCGTCCCCGTCACTCGCTTTCAGCAAAACTGCTCCGTCATCTGGTGCGAAGAAACCAAGAAGGCCGCGGTGGTCGATCCCGGCGGTGATCTGCAGAACATCCTGGCTGTTGTCGCAGCCAAAGGTCTGACGGTGGAAAAAATCCTCGTCACGCATGGTCACCTGGACCATTGCGGCCAAGCCGCCACATTGGCCGCCCAGCTTGGTGTACAGATCGAAGGCCCGCACGAAGACGAGCGTTTCTGGCTGGAAAAACTGGGACCTGAGCAAGGACAGTTCTTCGGTCTCGAACCAGGCGTACCGTTCGAGCCCAACCGCTGGCTGAAAGAAGGCGACACCGTCACCGTCGGCAACGAAACCCTGCAAGTTTTCCATTGCCCGGGTCACACGCCAGGTCATGTAGTGTTCTACAACCCCAAGGAAGAACTTGCCATCGTCGGCGACGTGCTGTTCAAAGGCGCGATGGGCCGCACCGACCTCCCGATGGGCAACAATGCGGACCTGCTCAACGCCATCCGCACCAAATTGCTGACGCTACCCGACGACGTGGAGTTCATTCCCGGCCACGGCCCGATGTCCACCATCGGCGACGAGAAGGAACACAACCCCTTCGTCTCCCACAAGAAATTCGGCTGAGAAAAACTCCAAGGAATTCCGATGATCACAATCAACGATCGCATCAAGGTCGCAAACGACGCGCCTTTCGTTTTGTTCGGCGGCATCAACGTGCTTGAGTCGCGCGATCTGGCACTGCGCGCGTGCGAAGAATACGTGCGCGTCACGCAAAAGCTTGGTATTCCCTACGTGTTCAAGGCCAGCTTCGACAAGGCGAATCGTTCGTCGATTCATTCCTATCGCGGCCCTGGCCTCGAAGAAGGCCTGAAGATTTTCGAAGAAGTGAAAAAGACGTTCGGCGTGCCGACCATCACCGACGTACACGAACCCTGGCAAGCTGCGCCGGTGGCCGAAGTGGTGGACGTGCTGCAGTTACCGGCCTTCCTTGCACGCCAGACTGATCTGGTCACCGCCATGGCGAAGACCGGGAACGTCATGAACATCAAGAAGCCGCAGTTCCTGAGCCCATCGCAGATCGGCAACATCGTCGAGAAGTTCCGCGAGGCGGGCAACGAGCGCATCATCCTCTGCGAACGCGGCGCATCGTTCGGTTACGACAATCTCGTGGTCGACATGCTCGGCTTCGGTGTGATGAAAAAGGTCTCAGGCAATCTCCCTGTGATCTTCGACGCCACCCACGCGCTGCAGCAACGCGCGCCCGGCGCCGCGGCATCCGGCGGTCGCCGCGAACAGCTCGTCGATCTGGCCCGTGCCGGCATGGCGGTCGGGCTAGCGGGACTGTTTCTCGAAGCCCATCCCAACCCTGACCAGGCCAAGTGCGACGGTCCAAGCGCCTTGCCGTTAGCCAAGCTTGAACTCTTCCTTGCCCAGATCAAGGCTATCGACGATCTGGTCAAGTCATTCGCGCCGCTTGATATCGAGCACTGCTGACGCGCGATTTATCGTCGGTGCTTACGACAAGCGGCGTACAACGTCGCTGAGCAATATGACCGCGCCACTCAGCGCCATGACAACGCCGACGGCGAATTTCAGCTCATTCAGTCGTTCAAGCACATAGTGGCCTGACGGCGAATGGAAGTGACGATGGGTAGCAGCGATGACATGGCTCATGGTGTTTCTCCTTGCAAACAGTTCCTGATAGGGACGAAGCCATTCTGACAATCCAAGGCCATAGTTTCCAATTGACAATAGCTTTAAAGGCAATTGGCAATTGCTATGCCTTGCAAGGCCCGGCAAATACAGCCGCCATAGGCCCGCTATTGCCCATTTAGCGAGGCAACAAGGGTTGCTAGACTCGGGCACCATGTCCCTGGCCGCCATCCACCGC
>DATJJR010000047.1:0-5632 GCA_035492055.1 Rhodocyclaceae bacterium
CGCAAGGTTGCGACCGAATACTTGAACTACTTGTATTCGGAAGAAGGCCAGGCTGTCGGCGCGCGCAATTACTTCCGCGTGCGTGATCCGGTGATCGCCAAGCGCTACGCCATCATGTATCCGAACATCAAGACGTTCACCATCGATGAAGTGTTCGGCAGTTGGGCGCAAGCGCAGAAGACACACTTCGCCGACGGCGGCGTGTTCGATCAGATTTATTCAAGCAAGTGACGACATAAACCCGCCCGCGCCAAAGGCGCGGACCTCGTGCGCACTCGATCGGGTGCGCATATCGCAAAGACACTGACTATCTAGGCGCAATTTTGTCCTCTCCGAAAGGAGAGGAGATCACTGAAATCAGATGAGCTCCTTCCGCAAACATAACGTCCTGCCGGGTTTCAACATCGCGCTCGGGTACACGCTGCTGTACCTCTGCCTGATTGTGCTGATCCCGTTGTCGGCGGCTTTTCTCAAAACCTCCACGCATGGTTGGGATGCCTTCTGGGCAACCGTCACCACGCCGCGCGTGATTGCTTCCTACAAGCTCAGCTTTGGGGCCTCGCTGCTTGCGGGCGCGCTGAATGCCGTGTTCGGACTGCTGGTCGCCTGGGTGTTGGTGCGTTACGACTTCCCGGGCCGGCGTTTCATTGATGCGCTGGTCGACCTACCGTTCGCGTTGCCGACGGCCGTTGCCGGTATCGCGCTGACGGCGATCTACGCCAACAACGGCTGGATCGGTCAGTTCTTCGAACCGCACGGCATCAAAATCGCCTTCACACCACTGGGTGTGCTCGTGGCCTTGACGTTCATCGGCCTGCCATTTGTCGTGCGTACCGTGCAGCCGGTGCTTGAGGATCTTGAGTCGGAACTTGAAGAGGCTGCTGCCAGTCTCGGTGCCGACCGTCTGCAAACCTTCCGCCACGTCATTCTGCCGGCCATTACACCGGCGCTGCTGACCGGTTTTGCGCTGGCCTTTGCGCGCGCTGTCGGCGAATACGGTTCAGTCATCTTCATCGCCGGCAATGTGCCGATGGTGTCGGAGATCACACCGCTGCTCATCATCACCAAGCTCGAACAGTACGACTATGTCGGCGCGACTTCCATCGCCGTGTCCATGCTGATCGTTTCCTTCACGCTGCTGCTGCTGATCAATCTGCTGCAGGGCTGGACCAAAAAGCGCAAGGAGTCCTGACATGGCCGGTCCTTCATCTTCCTTGTCTTCGCGCGCTGCGCGCCAGCGTGTCGAATCGGCGACGACCGAACCGTTCATCGTACGTGCCTTGCTCATCGGCACCGCGCTCGTCTTTCTCGCGCTTTTCCTGTTCGTGCCGCTGGCCGAGGTTTTCTACGAAGCGCTCAAGAAAGGCGTTGATCTTTATTGGACATCCTTGCTCGATCCCGACACTTTGTCGGCCATCAAGCTCACGCTGTTCGCTGCGGCCATCGCCGTGCCGCTGAATCTGGTTTTTGGTGTGACGGCCGCCTGGGCGATTGCCAAATTCCAGTTCCGCGGAAAGCAAATCCTGATCACTCTGATCGATCTGCCGTTTTCGGTTTCGCCCGTCATTGCTGGCCTGGTCTATGTGCTGATCTTCGGTGCGCAAGGCTGGTTTGGCGACTGGCTGTCGAATCACGATATCCAGATCATCTTCGCCGTGCCGGGTATTGTGCTGGCAACGATCTTCGTGACCTTTCCTTTCGTCGCACGTGAACTGATTCCATTGATGGAGGCGCAGGGCAGCGATGAGGAAGAAGCTGCGCGCGTGCTCGGCGCCAATGGATTCCAGATCTTCTGGAAAGTGACGCTGCCCAACATCAAATGGGGCCTGCTGTACGGCGTGATCCTGTGTAACGCGCGCGCCATGGGCGAGTTCGGTGCCGTGTCGGTTGTGTCGGGCCACATTCGCGGCATGACCAACACGCTGCCGCTGCACGTCGAAATTCTCTACAACGAATACAACTTTACCGCTGCATTTGCCACGGCTTCGTTGTTGGCACTGCTGGCACTTGTCACGCTCGGTTTGAAGAGCATTGTCGAATGGCGCAGTGCCAAGATCGACAGAGACGTACCTTTGGAAAGACCGCAATCATGAGTATCTCCGTCCAGAATATCGGCAAACGCTTCGGCGCCTTCACCGCCCTCGACAATATCTCGCTCGATTTCCCGCAAGGCGAACTCGTTGCGCTGCTTGGTCCGTCGGGTTGCGGCAAGACCACTTTGCTGCGCGTCATTGCCGGCCTTGAACATCCGGACGAGGGCAAGGTGCTGTTCGATGGCGAAGACGCCTCGCGCCGCGATGTGCGGCAACGTCAGGTGGGTTTCGTGTTTCAGCATTACGCGCTGTTCCGTCACATGACTGTGTTCGAGAATGTCGCCTTTGGCCTGCGCGTGAAGAAACGCAAAGAACGTCCGAGCGATAGTGAGATCAACAAGAAGGTGCATGAGCTGCTCAACCTCGTGCAGCTTGATTGGCTGGCCGATCGTTATCCGGCACAGCTTTCCGGCGGTCAGCGTCAGCGTATTGCCCTCGCCCGCGCGCTGGCCGTCGAGCCCAAGGTGCTGCTGCTGGATGAACCTTTCGGCGCGCTCGATGCCAAGGTGCGCAAGGAGTTACGTCGCTGGCTGCGTCGTCTGCACGATGAGCTGCACATCACCAGCATCTTCGTCACACACGACCAAGAAGAAGCACTGGAAGTTGCCGACCGCATCGTCGTCATGAACAAGGGCCATATCGAACAGATCGGTACGCCGACCGAGGTTTACACGCAGCCGGCCACGCCGTTCGTCTACGGTTTCCTCGGCTCCGCCAATATTTTCCACGGCCGCGTGCAAGGCGGTGGTTTGGCCGTCGGCGATCACACGCTGCCGCTTGACGAGCACACGCTGAAGACGCAGGTTGAACAGGACAGTGATGCGGTTGCCTACGCGCGTCCGCACGATCTCGAGATCGTTCGTCCCAACGGTACAGAACAATCGGGTATTCCAAGCAAAGTGCTGCGTGTGCTCGCTATCGGCACGCTGGTGCGTGTCGAACTCGAGAATCCGGTCAATCCGGCCACGCCGATTGAAGCTGAACTGACGCGTGAACAAGCCAATGAACTCAAGCTTGTTGAAGGCGAAAGCGTCGTCGTGCGTACCAAGAATATTCGTCTGTTTCCGCAACAAATCGACTATCTCGCCAATCGGGTATCCGTATGAACTTTCAGCAATTGCGCATCGTCCGCGAAGCGGTTCGGCAGGATTTCAACCTGACCGAAGTCGCCAATGCCCTGTTCACGTCGCAACCGGGCGTGAGCAAGCACATCAAGGATCTTGAAGAAGAGATCGGTGTCGAACTGTTTGTACGCAGAGGCAAGCGTCTGCTCGGCCTCACACCACCGGGCAAGGAGCTGGTACCGGTGGTCGAGCGCATTCTGCGCGACACGCAGAATCTCAAGACCATCGCCGATCAGTTTGCCAGTCGCGAACACGGCAATCTCACCATTGCGACGACGCACACGCAAGCGCGCTACGCACTGCCCGAGGTCATCAAGCAATTCAAGGCGCGTTATCCGCAGGTACATTTGACGCTGCATCAAGGCGGGCCAGCCGAGATTGCCCAGATGTTGATCGCCGGTTCGGCCGATATCGGCATCGCCACCGAAAGCCTGCACGTGAATCCCGCGCTCGCGGCCTTTCCTTCGTATTCATGGCATCACGGCGTCATCGTGCCACTCGACCATCCGCTGGCGAAGCTCAAGGAACTGACGCTCGAAGCCCTGGCCGAATATCCACTGATTTCCTACAACGATGGCTATACCGGCCGTGTGCAGGTGGATCGCGCTTTCGACAAGGCCGATCTGCATCCCGATTTCGTGTTGTCGGCGATTGATGCCGATGTGATCAAGACCTACGTCGAGGTCGGTCTGGGTATCGGCATCATTGCGTCAATGGCGTTCAATCCGGCCAAGGATACGGGACTCAAGCTCCTGAACGCCGATCATTTGTTCGAGGAAAACACGACGTACCTCGCGGTACATCGTGGCACGTTCCTGCGTGAGTACGCGCATCAGTTCGCGCTGATGCTGGCACCCGAAATCGACGAATCCAATTTGCGTGCTGCGGCCGAATCGGTCTGACGCATGATCCAGTCGCGCGCCGCAACGCACGTGCTGTCTAGTGCTTGCGGTGCTCGATGATAATGCGCGCATTCCTTTCGTACGTCCAGTAGGCCCAGGCCCAATCGATGAAGACGGTAAGCCGGTTCCTGAAGCCAATCAGGAAGTAGATGTGCACGAACAGCCAGAACAGCCAGGCCGGAAAGCCGGAAAGCTTGACCTTGCCCACTGCAGCAATGGCCGAATGCCTGCCGATGGTTGCCAGTGAACCGTAGTCCTTGTAAGCAAACGGTACGGGCGCTTCGCCATTCATCTTCCGCAGAATATTGCCTGCTGCACATCGGCCCATCTGCTTGGCAGCGGGGCTGACACCGGGAACGGTATTGTCATTGGCGTCGATGCAGGCGGCGAGATCGCCAATGATGTAGACATCCGGATAACCAGGCACGGTCATGTCGCTGCTGACAATCACACGGCCGGCGCGATCAAGCGGTACGCCGAGTTGCTTGCCCAGTGGCGATGCCGCAACGCCAGCCGCCCAGATGACGGTGCGTGCCTGCAGGAACTCGGGATTTTCCTTGCCGATGACAATGCCGTCGGCATTGATGTCGCTGACCTGACTATTCGTCTTGACGACGACGCCCAGTGCATGAAGCTGCTTCTGCGCCTTGGCCGAAAGATCCGGCGGATAGGCGGCGAGTACGCGATCGCTACCTTCGACCAGTGTGATGCGGACGCGATCAAGTTCGATATTGCGAAACTCGTCGCGCAATGTCTTGTATGCGATCTCAGCCAGCGTGCCGGCCATTTCCACGCCAGTGGGACCGGCGCCGATAACGGCGAAACTCAGCCACGCTTGTTGTTCCTTCGGATTTGAAGTGCGCTCGGCGTATTCGTAGGCAAGCAGCACGCGGCGTCGAATTTCATGCGCATCATCGAGCGTCTTCAGGCCAGGCGCGTATTGCGCCCAATGGTCGTTGCCGAAATAACTGTGCGTGGCGCCACTGGCGACGATCAGTGTGTCGTAGTCATAGTCGCCGGTTTTGCCGATGCTGACGATCTTGCGTTTCAAGTCGATGGCGGTGACTTCGCCGTAGATGACGTTGAGATTCGCCTGTCCACGAAAGATGTGGCGAATCGGCGCAGCGATGGCGGGCGACGACATGCCGGCGGTGGCAACCTGGTAGAGCAGCGGTTGGAACAGGTGGTGATTGGTGCGATCGATCAGCGTGACCGCGACGTCCTCGTTCTTGAATTTCTTTGCTGCTTCGAGTCCGCCGAAGCCGCCGCCGATGATGACCACATGTTGCCGGTAGGGCATGATTTTGTTGCTCCCCTTGGTTGCTGCACAGGAATTGAGTGAATCCGCCTAAAATCATACCGGCGCGGAGACGACTCCGTGGCTGTTTTTCATTCGGGGACGGCCCTGCGGAGAAAAAATCATGCAAGGGAATGTCACCTGGCTATGGCTGGTTTTGGCCGGTTTGCTCGAAATCGTCTGGGCCATCGGCCTCAAATACACCGAAGGATTCAC
>DATJJR010000048.1:0-15207 GCA_035492055.1 Rhodocyclaceae bacterium
CATCGTTACCGACCACGAAGACTACACCAGCGTCATCGCTGAGCTTAAAAACAACGGTGGCGCACTGTCCTATGCCACGCGCTTTGCCTTGGCCAAGAAGGCTTTTACGCATACTGCGCGCTATGACAGCGCCATCGCCAATTGGCTGACCAGCCTCGACGACATGAATGTGCCGCAGGTCTTCCCGAACAAGCTGCAACTCGCATTCGACAAGGTGCAGGACCTGCGCTACGGCGAAAATCCGCACCAGCAGGCGGCTTTCTACAAGGAGCCGCAAGCGGTCGCCGGCAGTATTGCCAGCTACGAACAAATTCAGGGCAAGGAACTCTCGTACAACAACATCGCCGATGCCGATGCGGCGTGGGAATGCGTGAAGGCTTTCGATGCCGCGAAGGGCGAGATCGCCTGTGTCATCATCAAGCACGCCAATCCTTGCGGCGTAGCCATCGGCGCCAACGCGACCGAGGCTTATCGCAAGGCATTCACGACCGATTCGACCTCAGCCTTTGGCGGCATCATCGCCTTCAACGTAGCCATCGACAAGGCGGCCGCTGAAGCCGTGTCCGGCCAGTTTGCCGAAGTCATCATTGCGCCGGAAGTGACTGCCGAAGCCCGCGCCGTGTTCAATGCCAAGCAAAACCTGCGCGTGCTTGTTGTTCCCATGGCAGCTACCGGTGCAGGTTTCGATTACAAGCGCGTCGGCGGCGGCCTGCTCGTGCAGAGCGCCGACATTGCGCGCATCAGTGCAAACGATCTGAAGGTCGTCACCAAACGTGCCCCGACGGCACAAGAGTTGACCGATCTCCTGTTTGCCTGGCGTGTGGCCAAGTACGTCAAATCGAATGCCATTGTGTACGCCAAGGATGGCATCACCATCGGCGTCGGCGCTGGACAGATGAGTCGTGTTGACTCTTCGCGCATTGCCGTGATCAAGGCCGAAAACGCCGGCCTCAAGATTGCCGGTTGTGCTGTTGCCTCGGATGCTTTTTTTCCTTTCCGCGACGGCCTTGACGTGCTCGCGCAGGCCGGCGCTACCGCTGTGATCCAGCCGGGCGGTTCGGTACGCGATGCCGAAGTCATTGCTGCCGCGGACGAGCAAAATATCGCCATGGTGTTTACCGGTT
Source organism: Rhodocyclaceae bacterium (assembly GCA_035492055.1). Taxonomy (GTDB): domain Bacteria; phylum Pseudomonadota; class Gammaproteobacteria; order Burkholderiales; family Rhodocyclaceae. The sequence goes on from DATJJR010000048.1 coordinate 1,125, forward strand.
TTCGACATTTCCGTCATTGATTGAGGTGAATCATGTCCAGAATCCTGCGTGCCATCTTCGCTGCCTGTTGCTTGTGTGTGAGTGCATCCGTACTTGCGGATGAAAACTGGCTAACCAAGGGCTGGGATTCATTCACTGACGACGTATCGCAAACCTGGAATGACGGCTCGTCCGAACTGTATGTCCCGGTCAAGACGTATCACATGCGCTGGGCCTATTCGCGCGAAAAGATCGACAGCTTCCAGGAGCAGCCTTGGGGCCTTGGCTACGGCCGCGGTCGCTATGACGACAAGGGCAATTGGCACGGTTTGTATGCGATGGAATTCCAGGATTCGCACTACAAGCCTGAATGGATGGCCGGCTACGGTTGGAAGGCAATGTGGGGCAGCCAGAAGGACTGGAATGCCGGCCTCGGCTATACCGTTTTCATCACGGCGCGTTCCGATATCGCCAACTACACACCTTTCCCGGCGGTACTGCCGCTGGCCTCGGTCGGCTACAAGAGGCTTTCGCTGGAAGGCACGTATGTGCCTGGTGGACATGGTTATGGCAACGTGATTTTCATCTGGACCAAGTGGTCATTCGGCGACTGACATCGCAATCTGAAATACAGGCATTGGAGAATCATTCATGAAGTTGCTCGTCGTCGGTTCCGGTGGTCGTGAACATGCACTGGCTTGGCGCCTGTCGCAGTCGCCTGGTTTGCAAGTCGTGTATGTCGCGCCCGGCAATGCCGGTACTGCGCGCGAACAAGAGCTGCGGAACGTCCCGATCTCCGACCCAACCGAGCTGGCCGATTTCGTCGAGAAAGAAGGCATCCATCTGACGGTCGTCGGTCCGGAAGCGCCGCTGGCTGCCGGTATCGTGAATATCTTCCGCGCCCGCGGCTTGCGTATCTTCGGGCCGACCAAGGAGGCCGCACAGCTTGAGAGTTCGAAGGATTTCTCCAAGCGCTTCATGGCGCGCCATGGCATTCCGACCGCGAAATTCGAAACCTTCTCCGATGCCGCGGCCGCACACGCTTATGTGAACAAGGAGGGCGCGCCGATCGTCGTCAAGGCCGATGGTCTGGCTGCCGGCAAGGGCGTGGTCGTCGCCATGTCGCTAGACGAAGCGCATGCCGCCATCGACATGATGTTGCTCGACAACAAGATGGGCGACGCTGGCGCGCGCGTCGTGATTGAAGAATTTTTGGGTGGCGAAGAGGCCAGCTTCATCGTCATGGCTGATGGCAAGCATGCGTTGGCGTTGGCGACCAGCCAGGACCATAAACGCCTGGGCGATGGCGACCAGGGGCCAAATACCGGCGGCATGGGCGCGTACTCACCGGCACCAGTGGTGACACCCGACGTGCATGCACGCGCCATGCGTGAAGTGATCATGCCGACACTGCGCGGCATGGAAGCCGACGGCATTCCCTACACCGGATTCCTCTACGCCGGCCTGATGATCAAGCCGGATGGTTCGATCAAGGTGCTCGAGTTCAATTGCCGCATGGGCGATCCGGAAACCCAGCCGATCATGATGCGACTGAAGAGCAATTTCGTGACGCTGCTGGAAGCCGCGATTGACGGCAAGCTGGATCAGGTCGAAGCCGACTGGGACATTCGTGTGGCGCTGGGCGTCGTACTTGCGGCACACAACTATCCGGAAATGCCGCGCAAGGGCGATGTCATCAACGGTCTCGGCGCCGAACCCGAAGACACGCATGTTTTCCATGCCGGCACGATCGACAGCAATGGCAAGGTCGTCACCGCTGGCGGCCGCGTACTCTGCGTCACGGCGCTGGGTGATACCGTGCGCGGCGCACAAAAACTGGCCTACGAAGCGATCGACGGCATTCGCTTTGACGGCATGCAATATCGTCACGACATCGGCTATCGCGCCATCAAGCGTTGAGCATGGACCAGCCGGACATCCAGGCGGTACGCGACTACTTCGCTGCCCTGCAGACGCGTATCGTCGATGCGCTGGAATCGTTCGATGGCAAACCTTTCCTGCGCGATGCGTGGGGCCGCGGTACATCGTGTGTCATTGAAGATGGTCATTTCTTCGAGCGCGGCGGTGTCAATTTTTCACATGTCACCGGCGATGCCATGCCACTCTCTGCAACGGCGCATCGGCCTGAACTCGCCGGCCGTAGATGGGAGGCGATGGGCGTGTCGCTGGTCTTGCATCCGCGTAATCCGTATTGTCCGACCGCGCATGCCAATGTGCGCTGCTTCGTGGCATACCCGAACGAGCAGGACACGGCAGGGACATCATCCTCTGCGCAGCAGCCAATCTGGTGGTTTGGCGGCGGTATGGACATGACGCCGTATTACGGCTTCGAGGAAGATGCGCAGCATTTCCACCAGACCTGCAAGCAGGCGCTGCAGCCCTTTGGTGACGACGTTTATCCGCGCTACAAACGGTGGTGCGACGATTATTTTTTCCTCAAGCATCGGCAAGAGCCGCGCGGCATCGGCGGCGTCTTCTTCGATGATCTGAATGACCGTAATTTTGAGACCTGCTTCGATCTCGTACGCGCTGTTGGCGATGCCTTTACGTCGGCGTATCTGCCGATCTGTGAACGGCGTAAGGACACGCCATACGGCGAGCGCGAACGCGACTTTCAGGCGTATCGTCGCGGCCGCTACGTGGAATTCAATCTTGTCTTCGATCGCGGTACCTTGTTTGGTCTGCAATCCGGTGGGCGCACCGAATCCATCCTGATGTCGATGCCACCGTTGGTGAAATGGCGCTACGATTGGTCGCCCGAGGCGGGTAGCGAGGAGGCGCGTTTGTACAGCGACTTCTTGCGTCCCCGCGATTGGGCGTGAGCAGGCCCTTTACGGCCGCTGCCTGATTTCAAGAGAGAGACATGGCAAACGACTGGAGCAAGTTACGTTTTCTGGTGGTCGAGGATTCGGCCACGATGCGCGTATGGCTGCGCAACAGCATCATCGGCATGGGCGGCAAGATCGTCGATCAGGCATTGAGTTATGGCGATGCATTGTTTCGCATCAATAATCGCGAGCCCTTCGACGTCATTCTTTGCGACTACATCCTGAGTGAAGAGAGCGGCCGTGCCGTGCGCGATGGCCAGCATTTGCTGGAAGAGTGCCGTCACCGCCGGCTGATTCCAACGTCCTGCGTGTTCATCATGGTTACGGCCGAACGCAGTTATGAACAGATTTTTGCCGTCGCCGAACTGGCCCCCGATGATTACCTGATCAAGCCCTTGACGCCGAGCATCCTGGCCGAGCGTCTGTCCAAGGCTTACGAAAAGAAACTCGCCCTCAAGCCGCTGACCGACATGTTCGATGCGGGCGATCACGAAAGCTGCCTGGCCATGACGCGGCGTGCAATCGAGACGGGGACGCTATACCGACTCGACTGCCTGCGACTCATTGGCGACTGTTTGCTCAAGCTGAATCGTAACGAGGAAGCGCATCGTCATTATGAGGATGTGCTGGTCGAATACCCGCGCCTGCCGTGGGCACGCATGGGTGCGGCGAGAACCTATTTTGCACTTGATCGCTACGACGAATCGCGGGCGTTGCTGGAAAATCTGATTGCGGACAGCGGCGATTTCACACAAGCACACGACTTGCTGGCTCGCGTACATGAGATCAAGGGCTCACCGGATCGTGCGCGGTCACTGATGAAGGAGGTGCTGGCACGCAATCCACGTGCGATCCATCGCCATCGTGAAGTCGTGCGCATGGCCATGGAGCTCGGCGACGCCGCCGATGCAGCTTCTGCGTACGACGCCATGTTTGCGCACGGTGCCGGCTCGGTAACGCTGCAAGCAGGCGATTTCGCGGGCTTTACCACCTTGCTGCTCGGTTCGCCGGACAACAAGGCCGTCGAGCAGCTCAACCGACTGATCGGTACGCTCAACGACCACTATCTTCGACTCGACAACGAAGGCGAGGAGTCGCGTGCCTATCGAATGGCAGATCTGGTCGCAAAATATGCGCGCGCCAAGGCGACCGACAACGAAGTCGACGCAAAGAGCTTTTATACGCAACTTAATGCCATGGCCGATGAGCGCATCGTCGGTGATAACGCGATGCGCATGGCCTTGATGGAAATCGCCATTTCAGCAGGCGATGAAGCGCGTGCCAGCGAGATTGCTGCCAGCGTGCTGGACGATTACTACGGCAACGACGCAATGAAGGCGCGGATTACCGGCGTGCTTGAAAAGGGCGGCATGAGCGAGGTTGCGAAGCGCCTGACGCTTGAGTCGGATAAGGCCATGCTAGACCTCAATCGCAAGGCCGTTGCATTGGCCAAGCAGGGCCGGATGGAGGATGCGATGTACGAGTTCATCCGCCTTGCGGACGAGACGCGCAATCTGTCGCTGACCTTCAATGCCGCACTTGCCATCGTACGTGCCTGCGAGCAGGGCAATGAAGATGAAAGTTTGCGGACCAAGCTGTCGCACTACCTTGAAGTCATGCAGAATCGCGACGCAAACAACCCTCGCACGAAACAAATGCAGGAAATGGCGGCGGCGTATTTGCGCCCGGCCGGACGGCCGGCGGTTTAGCGGCGGATCATTTCAGCCGGCTATTTCAATCGAGTAGTGCTGCGGCGCGATAGTGCGGGTTGGCGAGTTCCGGTTGCTCCAACTGATCGAGCAGTTGTGCCAGGGCGATGCGTGCCGCGCGACTTTCCTGCAGACTGAGCGCTGCCTCGAAATAGCTTTGCGCCTTGCCCCAAAGCTGTCGTTGCTGGCATAGACGACCCAGAGCCAGCAGCAAGGCGGCATCATCCGGATGGCCGGCCAGCCAGCTTTCGGCACGTGCAATGCGGCCGAGAGTATCACCGCCAGTGCAGTCGGCGTACAGCGCAACCAGATCAGAGCTCCATTCGACATCAAGGCCGTCTTCAATGACCTGCTGTGCGGCAGTAGACTCCCCAGCCTTGAGCATGCAGCGTGCGGCTTCGAGAGACAAACCCGGCGCGTGTCGTTCCAACTCCGGGATGCGATCCCAATACGTGGCAAGGCCATGACCGTCGGCGGCGAGAGACAGCAAGCGTTGGCGATGCGCGCCGGCGATCAGCGGTGCTGCCTGTACGTCGGTGAGGGCGCGATGTTTCTTCAGTTGTCGCGTCAGATGGACGACCTCGTTCCAATGACCGACTGCGCGATGTGCACGCAAGGCAAGACGCATGGCCACGATATGGCGACCGCTGCGATGCTCAATCTGGTTGAGCATGGCCAACGCTTCGGTGAAATCGCGCGAGTTCACGGCAAAGCCGGATTCGAGCAATAAACGTGCGTTGCCGATCTGCTCGTCATGCTGAATGGCGCGCTTCCGCCATTCGATGATCTTCTCTTCATCGCGCATTTCGTGCGCGGCCGCGAGCGCGATCAACGCGGCAAGTCCCGGTGCATGGCCGGCTTTCCATGCCAGATCGGCGTTGGTCATGCTGCGCGCATAACGGCCTTCGAGCCAGAACAAAAAGGCTTCACGCAATGCGCCTTCGGCCTTCTTGCGGCGACGCGCTTCACGAAAAGCCCGCACACGTTCTGGCAATGCAAGCGTGAGAAAAATCACGCGCAGCAACAGATACGTCAATGCAAAACCGACGATCGTGGCGAGGATCAGCAGATTGAGCGAAATTTCAATGCGCCACGGCGGCAGGACGACGAGTGCGTAACCATCGTTGTGCTCGGCAGCAAGACCGAGGCCGACAGCGAGCGCGCCGAGGACGATAAACCAGAGCAGTGTGCGCATTATTTTTTCTCGCGCGCGGCACGCAGCGTACGCAATGCAGCGAGGGTTTCGTCAAGCGTCGGCAGGGCGAGGCTTAGATTGGTGCCGGCCAGTTTTTGCAGACTGTCATGCGCGAGCTTGACGTCCGAATTGCTCATGTCGAAATACAGCTCGAGCCATTTGGTTGCGAGGCCGACGTCATCGCGGAAGCTTTGGCTGTCGCGTTGCAGCAGCGAGAGGCGTGCGTTGACGAGCCGCAGACGCAGGTTTTCACGCAGAAACAAGGCTTGTGTCGGCGCCATCAGCGCGGGTGCGTCATGATCCATGCGTTCGACACGGACCAATTGCTTGATTTCACTCCAGGCGCCGGTAAACACGCCTTTCCACCATGCGCTTTCGACCGGTGTCGGCAGCTTTGCTTTATCTTCGTTCTGGTTGCGCGGCGGTCGTTGCGTATAGGCAAGCGGCAAGTCATCAACCAGCGCCGTGACATTTTCGAGCCGGACCGCCATGCCGGACACGTCGGCCTGCGGCAGTGCCTTGAGGCGATCGATGTCGCGTTCAATCAGATGGCGCAGGTTTGTGAATTGTGCGTTGCCGTTCTGGGTGAGGCGTGTATCCGCACCTTGCAGTGCGATCAACGCGGCCTCGACGTTGCCGGCGAGTTGTAATTGCTGGGCAGCGATGGCAACGGATTGTTCGATTTCGGCAAGCAGGCGTTCATCGCGCCCGCGCGCGAGTTCCTGATACATGGTTTCGAGCGCCGCCTGCTGGCCTTGCGTTTCGTTGAGCTTGGCTTCCAGCAGGCTGACACGTGCCGTGAGCGCCTGTACATCTTCCTTGGCCTGCCGGCTGTCAGCGCGGCTTTCGTTGGCGACGGCATCGCCTTCGCCGAGACGATGCGCGAGATCGTTCTGGATGCTGCTGATGCGACTACCGTTGACGAACCACAACAGCAGCGCTGCTGCGAGCGCGACGAGTGCAATCAGCACTGCAGGCTGCTTCAGTGAGTTTGCCTTGGCCGTCGTGGCTTCAGCTTTTGTCTGGGTTTCGTTCATCATCGAAGTATCTTAGCAAACCGGTCATCAGTCCGACATCGGCCGGGGCGGTGAGAGTGACGTTGTGTAGCGCACATGCCTCGGCAGCGGCGGCAATGCGCGCGTGTGGCACAAACAGGGGGGTTTTCTTGAGCCAGGCATGGCCGAGCGGGCCGAGCATGGCCACCAGATTGTGCAAACCTTCGCTGCTGGTGACAGTGATGGCATCAAGCTGTCCTGCTTCCCAAAGCCGGAACAATGTATCCGGCGAGCGATCAGGGCGATGGCGCGTGTAGCAGGCGGCGTAATCGACGCTGGCACCACGTTGTTTCAGCGCTTCTGCCAGCAATTCACGCCCGCCATTCCCGCGGAAAACAAGAATGCGCTTGCCGGCGACGTTCTGAAGCGCGGGGAGATCGAGCAAGGCTTCCGAATCGAACCGGCCTTGCGGGCAGAGTACCTGTTTTTCCTGACCACCAAGATCGTGGGCCTGGAGTGCCGCTTCGCTGCTTTGGCCTACGGTCGCGACACGTAACTGTGCTGGCCATGTCCGTCGTTTGAGTGTTTCCGCCAGCCCGAATTCGACGGCATTCGGGCTGATGAAGACCGCAAGATCGTATTGATCGAGGACGACGATGTACTCGACCAATGCGGCAATCGCCGCTGGCTCGGTGAGCGGTGCGATTTCCAGTACGGGAAATAACACGGGCGTTGCGCCGGCGGCAACAAGTGCTTCGGCCAAATGCACAGACTGCCCAACCGGCCGGGTGACGACAACATGGCGTCCGTGCAGCGACATTCAGGCCGCCGACAACGTGGCAAGAATGGCATCGGCACCACGCTCGCGCAGTTGTGCGACAAGCTGGAGGCCGAGTGCTTCCGGATCGTCTGCGGAGCCGGTCAATTCTGCGGCGGCGATGCGGCTGCCATCGGGCAAGGCAACGAGACCGCGCAGATGCAAGTGTGCGCCCTGCATTTGCGCAAAAGCGGCCAGCGGCACGTCGCAACTGCCTGACAAGGCGCGGGCAACAGCGCGTTCGGCGCGTACGCAGGCTGCGGTTGCAATGTCGTGCAAGGGCGCCAGCCATGCTGCAACATCGGCACGATGAACGGCGGCTTCAATGCCGAGCGCGCCTTGGCCGGCTGCGGGTAGCGATTCTTCGGGCGGGAGTTCTGCGCGGATACGCTCCTTGAGGCCGAGACGCGTCAGGCCAGCGGCGGCAAGAATGATGGCGTCGTATTCGCCGCTGTCGAGCTTCTTCAGGCGTGTGTCCAGATTGCCGCGCAAGGGGCTGACGGCCAGATAGGGGTGATTGGCGTGGATCTGTGCTTCGCGACGCAGGCTTGAGGTACCAACTACGGCGCCCGGTGGCATATCGGCGAGGCTGGCATAGCGGTTCGAGACAAAGGCATCAAACGGCACTTCACGTGGGCCGATGGCGACGAGCCTGAATTCATCGGGCAAGACCATGGGAATATCTTTGAGTGAATGCACCGCAATATCGGCTCGTCCGTCGAGCAAGGCGGTTTCGAGCTCCTTGACGAACAGACCCTTGCCGCCGATCTGGGCCAGCGGCCGATCGAGGATGCGGTCGCCGCGCGTGGTCATGCCCAGCAGTTCGACGCTGCATCCCGGATATAATTGGCGCAGAAGGCCTTGCACGTGCTGGGCCTGCCACAGTGCGAGACGCGATTCACGGGTCGCGATGACGATGCGTTCTGGGGCGGGCGGAGTTGCGGGGAGTGTGCTCAAAGGAATACTCGCAAGGGCGTTCCGGACGGATTCGAAAATGCCGGCGCGCGGTGTTCGCACCGGGCGAAAAGTGCCGTCGATTCTAGCATGGCGACATTTTTAGCCATGTCCGGGCGCAAACATGCAAGGGCCGGATTTTCAACCGATTCAAGGAAAGCGATGAGTACCCAATCCGCCGACAATGGTCTCGACAAGGACCTTCCTCTGCGCGAAGACATTCGCCTGCTCGGCCGTTTGCTCGGAGAGACAGTCCGCGAGCGTGAAGGCGACGAAAGCTTTGCGCTGGTCGAGCGCATTCGTCAGCTCTCGCTGCGCTATCACCGCGACGACGACAGTGCTGCACGCGCCGAACTGGTTGCTGTGCTCGATACCTTGTCGCTTGAAGAGGCCTCCCAGGTTGTTCGCGCCTTCAGCTATTTCTCGCACCTGGCCAATATCGCCGAAGATCAGCATCACATCCGCCGCGGCCGTGCGCATGCGCTGGCCGGTTCGCCCCCACGTGAAGGCGATATTTCCTATACCTTGCAGCGCGCGCTCGACAAGGGCGTGGACGCGACCGGCTTGGCCGAGTTTTTCGAAAGCTCGGTGGTGAGCCCAGTATTGACGGCACATCCGACCGAAGTGCAGCGCAAGAGCATTCTCGATTGCCAGTGGGCCATCGCTGGCGTACTTGAGGAGCGTGATCGCACGATTCTCACACCCGATGAACGCGCTACGCGCGAAGAAATGCTGCGCCGTGAAATTCTCACCTTGTGGCAAACGCGCCTGCTACGTCGCACCAAGTTGTCGGTGATGGATGAAGTCACCAATGCGCTGACGTATTACGAAACGACTTTCCTGCGCCAACTGCCGTTGCTCTACAACGAACTTGAGGATCATCTTGCCAAGGCGGTTACCGGCTGGAAGAAGGCCGATGGCAGTACGCCCGAGTTGCCGCCTTTCCTGCGGCCGGGCTCCTGGATTGGCGGCGACCGTGATGGAAATCCGTTCGTCACGGCGGATGTGCTGGTTCAGGCCATGCGTGCGCAAAGCCGTCGTGCCATGGATTTCTACATTCCCCAGATCAAGAAGATGTCGTCGGAAATGTCGGCGGCCGCGGGCCTGGTCGATGTCACGCCGGCATTGCAGGCCCTGGCGGCGAAGTCGCCGGAAACCAATCCGCATCGCGAAGCCGAGCCGTATCGGCTTGCCATTGCCGGTATTTACGCTCGCCTGTGCGCCACTGCCCAGCTGCTTGACGATATTCCACCGCCGCGCGATATGCCGGCCAGTGAACCGTACGCGTCCGCCGAGGAATTCAAGCGTGATCTCGACGTGATCCACGAATCGTTGGTCGCCGATCGTTCCACGTTGATCAGCCGTGGCCGCTTGCGTCGTCTGCGTCGTGCCGTGTCGATCTTCGGCTTCCATCTGGCGTCATTGGATTTGCGCCAAAACTCTGACGTGCATGCACGTGTCGTGGCCGAGCTTATCGGCGTTGCGCGCCCGGGCACCGACTATCTTGCGTTGTCCGAAGAGAATCGCATCGCGCTGCTGGTCGATGAGCTTAATTCACCGCGTTTGCTGGCATCGCCTTACGCGAGCTACAGCGACGAAACTGCCGGTGAACTGAAAATCTTTCAGACCGCGCATTGGCTGCACGAGCGTTTCGGCAAGGCATCGATCCAGAACGTCATCATCTCCAAGACCGATGGTGTTTCCGACATTCTCGAAGTTGCCGTACTGCTCAAGGAAGCCGGTATGCTGCGCCCGCAAGAGGGTGCGCTGGATGTCAACATCGTGCCGTTGTTCGAAACCATCGGCGACCTTGAGCGTAGCGGACCGGTCATGGACGCACTGTTCAAGCTGCCGGTGTATTCGCGCCTGCTCGGTTCGCGCAGCGGTGTGCAGGAAGCCATGCTGGGCTATTCCGACAGCAACAAGGACGGTGGCTTCCTGACGTCGGGTTGGTCGCTGTATCAAGCCGAGCGTGAACTGGTTGATGTGTTTCGCAAACATGGCATCGCGCTGCGCCTGTTCCACGGCCGCGGTGGTTCCGTCGGTCGCGGTGGCGGCCCGAGCTATCAGGCCATTCTGGCGCAACCGCAAGGCGCGGTGCAGGGCCGTATTCGCATCACCGAGCAAGGTGAAGTGATTGCTTCCAAATACGCCAACCCAGAGCTCGGTCGCCGCAATCTGGAAATCCTGGCGTCGGCAACGCTTGAAGCGACGTTGCTGCCGCACGACCATGATGATCCGACGCCCGAGTACATCGCGGCGATGGAAATGCTGTCGGCCGAGGCATTCAAGGCTTATCGCGGCATGGTCTACGACACGCCGGGCTTCGAACGGTATTTCTGGGAATCCACGGTCATCAGCGAAATCGCCGAACTCAACATCGGCAGTCGCCCTGCCTCACGCAAGAAAACCACCGCGATTGAAGATCTGCGTGCGATTCCATGGGTGTTCTCATGGGCGCAATGCCGTCTGATGTTGCCGGGCTGGTTCGGTTTCGGTTCTGCAATTCAGGCGTGGCGCGCGCAAAAGGGCGAGGCCGGCATGCAACTGCTTGCCGAGATGAACAAAACCTGGGGCTTCTTCAACACCTTGTTGTCCAACATGGACATGGTGCTTGGCAAGAGCGATATCGCCATCGCTGAACGCTATTCCGAGATGGTTAAGGATGAGCAACTGCGCAGCGCCATCTTTGCGCGCCTCAAGGCGGAATGGCAATTGACCATTGAGGCTCTGCTTGAAATTACAGGACAGAAGTCCTTGCTGCAAAGCAATCCGTTGTTGACGCGCTCGATCCGTAATCGCTTCCCCTACCTTGATCCGCTCAATCATTTGCAGGTCGAACTGCTGGAGCGCCATCGCATGGGCGAGACGGACGATCGCACCAAGCGCATCATTCACCTGACGATCAACGGGATTGCAGCAGGCTTGCGGAACAGCGGTTGATTGTTTCTACAGCAGCTATTGCAACCGTAAGCAAACGGGCTGGGTATTTCCCCGGCCTGTTTGTTTTTGTTGATGGCCTTGATGATCCGAATTGATTTCGAAAACTTCAATCCACCGGTTGTGGCTAAGCCTTCAACAAGATTTTGATTTGCGCCCATTGCCTGCGGCTGACCGGAACTCTCTCTGCTGAATCGTGCAGCAACAAGAGCCAGCCTTCGCCTTCCTCATCGCTTTGTCCACGTACATATCCGGCCAGTGCTTTGCGTGCGACAAGGCAATTGCGATGTGCGCGCACGAACACCTCACCGAACTCCTGTTCGAGTTGGCTCAACGATTCTTCCAGCAGGTAATCGCGATCACGCGTGTGAGCCGTGACGTATTTCTGTTCGGCGCGTAGAAACAAAATGTCGGTAACGGGAATCAGGAGGCTGCGTCCGCGCTCGGTGCTGCGCAATTGCGTGCGCCCGTTCGGTGCGAGTGCCTGTAATTGCTCGGCGCGCAACGTTGAACCGCGCACCTTTTCAAGTGCTGCTGCGAGGCGTGTTGCGCGTATGGGTTTGAGCAAATAATCGATGGCAGCCAGATCGAAGGCGGCAACCGCATATTGGTCGAAGGCGGTGACGAAAATGACGCCCGGGGGTTGCGGCATGCGTGCCAGATGCTGGGCCAGCTCAAGTCCATCCATGCGCGGCATGCGGATGTCGGTGAGCACGACATTTGGTGCATGCTCGGTGCAAGCGTCGAGCGCCGCCAGACCGTCAATGGCTTCAGCCACGATGACATGCGGCAGAGTTGCGGACAAGTCAGACAGCAGATCGCGCAGGCGAGCACGCGCCGGTGCTTCATCATCGACGATGAGAATCTTAAGCGGCGTCATGAGTTGCTCTTTTGCCGTAAAGGCAAATCAACGACGACGGTATAGCGACCGGATTGCTCCTGTACGGCAAGTTCGGCTTCGAGGTCGTAGAACAACATCAGGCGTTCGCGAATATTGGCGAGCGCCATTTGATTGCCAGGATTGCCAAAGCCGGGGTTGACCGGGTTGGCGATATTGATGCGGATGCGTTTGCCGTGCATGCCGATTTGAATCGTAATGGCCGCGGGTGTAGGTGAAGGCTCGATGCCGTGATAGACGGCATTCTCCAGCAAGGGTTGCAGCATCAACGGCGGCATGAGTGTATCGGGCGGGCATTCGTCGATTTGCCAGTCGATTCGCAGGCGCTCGCCGAGGCGCAGGCGCTCAAGTTCGAGATACTGACGAGCGACGCTGATTTCGTCCGAAAGCAATACGAGCTGGCGGTTTTCCTTCATCAGCACGCGAAAAAGATCGGACAGCGCTTCGAGTGCGGCTTCGGCGCGTCTCGGATCATGACGAATCACGCCGAGTACAGCATTGAGGCTGTTGTAGAGAAAATGAGGGCGAATGCGTGCCGTTAGTGCGAGTAGCCGCGCTTCAGCCAGTGCGGGCGAGTACAACGTGTTGCGCCAATCGAAATAGGCCCGCATCGCAAAGCAGGCGGCGCCCGTCCAGAACAACGCATGCAGAAGATCATTGGCCAGCGAGATTGCAAGGTACGAAGTCAATAACAGGTGTTGCATCCCAACGACAGACAAGGCAAGACAAGTCACTACGCCCCAGCCAAGTTGCGGCGATAGCCTGCCCAAGTGTGCGTTCAGTAGATGCAGGAGCGGCAACAGCACAATCAGCGGCGGTTCCAGCCACAAGGCTGTCGCGGCGAAGTCACGCGGCAGGTACGACCATTGAGGCGCATGTGCGAGCGTCCATAGGAGGCCGAGCAGATTGACGCCGACCAGAATGCGCAACCACACGCCCAAGTTGCAAAAGTCGGGCAGGACGGTGAGCGGGGCACCGGGAGGCTTATGCCGTATACTTGTTCTCTTCATCGGGCGGGGATATAAAAACCGCCTCAATTATTCGCTGCAAACCCCTGCTTTACAAGAATTTTCATCATGAGTGATTCCTCCAGCAAGGCTTGGTCGGGCCGTTTCTCCGAACCGGTGTCCGATCTCGTCAAGCGCTATACCGCGTCGGTGTTTTTCGACAATCGAATGGCCTTGCAGGACATTCGCGGCTCGCTTGCGCATGCAGCGATGCTGGCGAAGCAGAAGATCATTTCTGCCGACGATCTGGCCGCCATCCAGAGAGGCTTGGCGCAGATCAAGGGTGAAGTCGAGCGCGGCGAGTTCAATTGGAATCTCGATGACGAGGATGTGCATCTCAACATCGAAAAACGCCTGACAGTGCTGATCGGCGATGCCGGTAAGCGCCTGCATACCGGCCGTTCGCGCAATGATCAGGTGGCGACCGATATCCGTCTGTGGTTGCGTGACACCATCGACACCGTTGACGGCCTGCTTGTGAATTACCAGATGTCGTTGCTGAATCTGGCAGAGCAACATGCTGCGACACCGCTGCCCGGATTTACCCACTTGCAGGTCGCGCAGCCGGTGACTTTTGGCCACCATCTGCTGGCTTATGTGGAGATGGCGAAACGCGATCGTGCTCGCCTGCAGGATGCAAAGAAGCGCGTGAACCAATTGCCGCTCGGCGCTGCCGCATTGGCCGGGACGAGTTATCCGATTGATCGTGAATTCGTTGCGCGTGAACTGGGTTTTGACGG
>DATJJR010000049.1:0-36693 GCA_035492055.1 Rhodocyclaceae bacterium
ATTACCGGCGCCGGCTTCGACGTCGTCAGCCAGGAACCGCCACCGCTGGATCACCCTTTCAGCGACCTGCGTGATCACCCCGGCTTTATCCTCACGCCGCACGTGGCCTGGGCCAGCGACGAAGCGATGCAGACGCTGGCCGATCAGTTGATCGACAATATTGAGGCGTTTGTTAAGGGCTCGCCACGGAACGTGGTGAGCTAAACCCGCCCGCACTTCGCGCTGACCTCGTTCAGCCTTCGGCTTAACCTCGCAAAATGGCCGCTTATGCGGCCATTTTATTTCGTGCGACGACCCGGTAATTGAAGCACAAAAACAAACGGGCAGCCACGCTGCCCGTTTGTGATGCTTGCAAAGCAAGCGAGGTTGGCGCGCTAGCGCCGTCGGATTTGCTTCTTAGTTCAGACCAGTCCATCCATAGCCTGCACCTGGACGATTTCACCGGCCGCGATATTGCCGCGCTCGTGTTCGAGAATGACGAGGCAGTTGGCTTCCGACATTGAACGCAGCACGCCGGAGCCTTGAGCGCCGGCGGGGCTGACTTCAAGACCGTTGGGACCGTTGCTGAGCTTGGCGCGCAGGAATTCGGTACGGCCGGCGTTCTTCTTGAGTGCCACAGTGGTCGGCACACTGAAAGTCGGCACCGGTAGCACGGGCGATTGGCCTGCCAGCTTGAGGATGGCCTGACGCACGAACTGGTAGAAGGTAATCATCACGGCAACCGGATTGCCGGGCAGACCGAACAACCAGGCATTACCGATCTTGCCGAAGGCCATGGGCCGGCCCGGTTTCATGGCAATCTTCCAGAACAGGACCTCGCCGAGGCGCGCCATCATTTCTCGAATGAAATCTGCCTCGCCGACAGAAACACCACCGCTGGTGAGGATGATGTCGGCGTTTTCAGATGCGCTCTTCAGTGCGGCCTCGAGTGCCTGTGGATTGTCCGGCACCACGCCCATGTCGATGACTTCGCAGCCCAAGCGGGTGAGCACGCCCCACATGGTGTAGCGGTTGCTGTCATAGACTTCGCCGCCTTCTAGCGGCGTGCCCAGCGAGCGGAGTTCATCGCCGGTGGAGAAGAGTGCCACACGCACCTTGCGATAAACGCTGACTTCAGCTGCACCGATGGAAGCAAGCAGGCCAAGCTCGGCCGGGCGCAGCAGTTTTCCAGCGACAATCGCGGCGTGATCTTTACGCAAGTCTTCGCCGGCACGGCGGATGTTCTGGCCTTTTTTCTGGCCGGGCGGAATGGTGACTGTGTCGCCGTCTACCGTTGTCACTTCCTGGATCACCACCGTATCCATGCTGGCGCAGACCACAGCACCGGTCATGATGCGCAGGGCTTCGCCGGCTTTGAGTTCACGATCAAACGGGTGACCCGCGAGCACGGTACCGACGACCTTTAGTTGCGTCGGTGCATCGGCGGACAAATCTTCGTGGCGTACGGCATAACCGTCCATCGCCGAATTGTCGCTGGCCGGTACATTGATCGGCGAGATTGCATCCTGGGCGAGCACGCGACCGAGGGCTTGGCGCACGAATACGCGTTCAATGCCGCCAACAGGCTCAAGCATCGAGAGGATCAGTTCCTGCGCGCGTGATACGGGTAGGGCGTTCGGGTCGTAGTCGCTCTGACAGGAGATTGCTTGAATCAGGGAAGTCACTTGCTGCTCTCCAGGGAGTTCAGTTCATCCGGGGTGTTGAGGTTGGCGAAGGACGTTTCATCGGGGAAATCGACGAAGGTCGCGCCGTTCTGTTTCTGCCAGAACCCCGTCTTGCGTTCGCCGCTATTAAGAAAGGCGGCGAGCTGGTGCGTAAGCTCCTTGTGCACCAGCATGAAGACAGGGTGGGTCTGTACCGGCGTGCGCGCAACCAATAGATCGCTGCAGCCGGCTTGCTTGCTTGCCTCGATAAAACGTGTCGCCAAGTCGAGCGGGAAATTCGGCGAGTCACAGGGCACGGTCAACAACCAGTCGGTCGTGCATGCACGCAGGCCCGCCAGCAGGCCGGCGAGCGGGCCGGCAAAGGCTTCGTCCTGAGGGTTGGCTGCGTCGGCGACAACCGGATAGCCAAAACCGGTGTAGATATCGGCATTGCGGTTGGCGTTGACGATCAGCGAACCGACCTGAGGCTGCAGGCGCTCGATGGCATGCACGATCATGGGTTTGTCATTGAAGAGCACAAGCCCTTTGTCGCTACCACCCATGCGGCTGCCTTGGCCGCCGGCGAGGATAAGGCCGGTGATATTGTCCGAGCTCAGCGTCATCCTAGCCCCCGATGTAACTCATCTCGATTTTCTTTGCGGCCGCAGTTTCGGCCGTGCGAATCTCGGAATAGCGATCGCCGCGTTGCTGCCAGATGGCCTGGATGGTGCGCGCCAGGACTTCGTCATCCGCACCACCACGCAACAACTGGCGAATGTCATGGCCCTGCTGCGCAAACAGACAGGTGTAAAGACTGCCTTCGGGCGAGAGGCGCAAGCGCGTGCAGGTCGAGCAGAAGGCTTCAGTCACAGAAGAAATCACGCCGACTTCGCCGCCGCCGTCCTTGAACTTCCAGCGCTTGGCGACTTCGCCGCGGTAATTGGGGTTGGCCGGTGCTATGGGCAGCTCGGCATCGATCAGATCAACGATGGCGCGCGAGGGCAGCACTTCGTCCATCTTCCAGCCGTTGCTGGAGCCTACGTCCATGTATTCGATAAAGCGCACGATATGGCCGCTGCCCTTGAAATGGCGCACCATGGGCAGGATGGCATGTTCGTTCACGCCTTTCTTGACCACCATATTGATCTTGACCGGACCCAGGCCGACGGCGGCTGCCGCTTCGATACCTTCGAGCACGTCGCTGACCGGGAAGTCCATGTCGTTCATCTTCTTGAACGTCTCGTCGTCGAGCGCATCCAGGCTCACGGTGACACGTTGCAGGCCGGCGTCCTTGAGAGCCTGCGCCTTCTTGGCCAGCAAGGAGGCGTTGGTGGTCAAGGTGAGCTCAACCGGCAGTCGCGCCAGCTTTTCGATCAGACGTTCGAGGTGCTTGCGCAAGAGCGGCTCACCGCCGGTAAGGCGTATCTTCTGCACGCCCTGATCGACGAATATCTTCGCGACGCGCTCGATTTCCTCGAAGGAAAGCAGCGAGTCGTGCGGCATGAACTTGAAGTCGCGATTGAACACCGTCTTCGGCATGCAGTAACTGCAGCGGAAGTTGCAGCGGTCGGTGACCGAAATACGCAGGTCGCGGATCGGGCGGTCGAGCGTATCCACCGGCTGCCCGACGAGGGGACCGGTTGCGCTGGGCAGGCTGAAACCACCTGCCCGGATCGGGATGACGCGCTGGTTCATATCTCTACAGCTTAGATGACGGCTTATTCAGGAGATACAAGGGGGTGACCCCTTGTGTTCATTCAACTTACACGCCTTGTTTCAAACTCGCTTCAATAAACGGATCAAGGTCGCCGTCGAGCACCTTCTGGGTGTTCGAGATTTCGACGTTGGTACGCAAGTCCTTGATGCGCGACTGGTCGAGCACGTAGGAACGAATCTGGTGGCCCCAGCCTACGTCGGTCTTGCCGGCTTCGAGCTTGTCGGCTGCGGCCTGACGATTGCGCATTTCCAGCTCATACAACTTTGACTTCAGCATGTCCATGGCCGAGGCGCGGTTGCGGTGTTGCGAACGGTCGCTCTGGCACTGCACGACGATGCCCGACGGCGCGTGGGTAATACGAATGGCGGAGTCGGTCTTGTTGATGTGCTGGCCGCCGGCGCCGGAGGCGCGGAATGTATCTACGCGCAAGTCGGCAGGGTTGATCTCGACTTCAAACGAGTCGTCGATTTCCGGATACACATACAAGCTGGCAAACGAAGTGTGGCGGCCGCCCGAAGAGTCGAAGGGGCTCTTGCGCACCAGACGGTGCACGCCGGTCTCGGTGCGCAGCAGGCCGTAGGCGTATTCGCCTTCAACCTTGAGCGAAGCGGAACGGATGCCGGCCACGTCGCCTTCGGTTTCTTCCAGCAGTTCGGCCTTGAAGCCCTTGCGTTCGCAATACTTCAGATACTGGCGCAGCAGAATGCTGGCCCAGTCGCAGGCTTCGGTGCCGCCGGCGCCGGCCTGGATATCGATAAAGCAGTTGTTGGGGTCGGCCGGCTGGTTGAACATGCGGCGGAACTCAAGGCCCGCGACGGTGGATTCAACGTTTTCCAGATCGGCGGCGACCGCTTCCAGCGTGTCGTCGTCGCCTTCTTCCTTGGCCATGTCGAACAGGTCCTGTGCATCGGCGAGCGAGGACGAAACGCCCTCAAGCGTCAGAACAACGTTTTCGAGGGATTTCTTTTCCTTGCCAAGAGACTGGGCGCGCTCGGCGTCTTCCCAAATCTTGGGGTCGGCCAGTTCCTGATTCAGTTCTTCGAGCTTCTCTGCTTTGACGTCGAAGTCAAAGATACCTCCGGAGTTCGGTGCCGCGCGCGGCGAGGTCGGCAATCTTGTTGCCGATGGCGTTGATGCGTTCTGCTTCCATGTTCGATTTTCCGGCTCGAGAAAAGCCAGAAATTATACCGGAGCCTGCAGCCTCGCGTCCCTGCGTATTCCCACATCCAAGCGGCTCGGCACCGTCGCGGTGCGCTTTTTCGCTACCGCACTTCAAACATGCATCAAAAACACTTCTTTTTTGGATGGGTTTGGATTGTTTTCTTTTAAATCATTGTTTTATCTATGTGGAATAAGGCTTGCTAGAAAAGCCGGGGATTTTTCAAAAAGCAACCTTGATCGAGGGCGTCATGGGCACCCATAACACGAAAGGAAATGGTGGTCTGGTCGGCATGGCGGCGGCATTTTTTCTGGCCGGTGGCGGCATTGTCTTGACCGTCGCCATGTCGGCGAGCGCGAATGCATGGGTGACCGGAATAGGAATACTGTCCGCTGTGGTGTTTTTGTGGGCCGTGAGTCTGCTGCGGACGCGACTTCACGCACAGGCCGTTTGGCAATCCGAATTGATGCGCTTTGTTGGCGATGTCGAAGGCGGCAATCTCACTGCGCGTGTCGATCCCACACGCGTGCGCGGGCAGGGCATGCTGGTCGAGCGCATGAATGCGATGACACGTTCGCTGGTGCAGGTGTTCGTGGCCTTTACCCGCTTGTCGCATGAACTGGCTAGTGTCGCGACTGAGGCCACACGCAATGCCAGTGGCGGCGACAGTGGCGTACGCAAGCAGCGCGACATTACGGTGTCATCGGCGGCGACGCTCGAACAATTGACGGTGAGCCTGGCCGCTGCCAGTAGCCAGGCCGACGAAGCCGTTACCGTGGCCGAAGGAACACAGCAGGTAGCGGGTAAAGGTGCGCAATGCGTGCTCAGTCTGGCAGGCAATCTCGATGAACTGGCGGCATCGGTTGATGTGTCGACGCAAACCGCGCGGCAATTGGGTGAGAGTTCTCACGAGATTGGCATGATCGTGAAGGTCATTGCCGAGATCGCCGACCAGACCAATCTGCTTGCGCTTAACGCTGCCATTGAAGCGGCGCGAGCAGGCGAGGCCGGACGTGGCTTTGCGGTGGTTGCCGACGAGGTGCGCAAGCTGGCAGAACGTACATCGGATGCCACACGCGACATTCATCGCCGCATTGAGCAGATTCGCAATGATGTCGGTCGCATGGTCGAGACCATGACCGTGACGCATGCACGTTCGCTTGCAAGTACGCAGGAAGCGCAGGCTGCACGCGACATTCTGCAAACAGTGGAAGACAGCACCGAACGCACACGTGCACTGGTGGCCGACATTGCGCAATCCAGCCGCGAGCAGAGTATTGCCAGTCAGAGCCTGGCGCAGAACATCGAAGAGGTTGCCCAACTTGCCGACCGCAACGAGCATCTGGTGCGTGAAAACACCGAGCTGTCGGGTTATCTCGATCAGTTGGCGCGCCAGCTGACTACAACGATTCAGGATTACCGCTTCGAGTAAGCGACACAATTATGGGTATTTCATTCGACATGCTTCACTACGTTTTTGCATCCGTTGTGCCTTTGTTGGTTGGTCTTGCAGTCTGGCTGCTGCGCCGTCGCAGCCAGCTTCAGGGTAGCCATGCTGGTTCAGCACAGGCTGCCATCGAGATGTGCAAGACCATGCTCGGCCTGATGTCGCATATTCAGCAGCATCGTGGCATGAGTACGGCCTGGCTTGCCGGGGACAAAAATTTCGAGCGCCGCTTGAGCGCCAAACGCGCTGAAATCGAGCCGCTGATGGCGCAATTGCAACGCGCTGCCGAGCAGGAAAACAAGCACAGCTATCCCTGCTTCACACCCAACGACATTACCTTGTGGCGACATCGCTGGGGGGTACTGGTCAATGAGCTCAGTGGTTATCCCGTGGAACGATCCATCGCTGCACACAGCAATCTGATTGCCACGCTGTTGAATTGGCTTGATGCAATTGGCGAAGCTCGCGTCGAATTGCCGATGGGTACGCTATTGCCGACCGGTGCGGTGCGCAACTTCGCGCATCGATTGCCGCATCTGACCGAATGCCTTGGTCAGGCGCGCGCCACCGGCAGCGGTGTTGCTGCCAAAGGTGTATGTCCAGCGGTGGCGCGGGTACGTTTGATGTTCCTCGTATCGCGCGCCGAGTCGCTGATTGACCAAGCGTGCGCGGTGGACAAGCAGGGTGCAGCAGCGGCGATAAAGGTAAAAGCGCTGGTACAGATGATTCGTATCCAGATCCTTGGCGGACCGCAGGTCACTGTCAATGCAGAGACTTATTTTGCCGAGGCAACGAGCGCCATCGATGCTGTTTTCAACTGGGGTCGTGAATGTGGCAGCGCGCTTGAGGCAATGATCGCGCAAGCGCCCGGTGCGCGCACGTCTGCGGCGTAGCAAATACAGGTGAATCCCTGCGTTTGATTTTGAATTCTTCTTTTGGATTCTTAATTCGGCATTGAGCCTTTTGCCTTATCCAGTGCGCATGATATTGCCCAGAAGACGAGGCCGCCGAGTGCAAGCAATGCGCCAACCCAGCCGGGTGAGGTCCAACCGTAGCCTGCATCGATCGCCATGCCGCCGAGCAGCGGCCCCAGCGCATTCGCAGTATTGAAGGCCGAATGATTGAGCGAAGCGGCAAGGCCTTGCGCATCACCAGCAACATCCATCAGACGTGTCTGCAAGAGAGTGCCGAGCGCACCGCCCATGCCGATCAGGAAGATGTCGAGCGTGACTGTCCAGACATTTCCGGCGGCGAAGGGAAACAGCGCGAGCACGAGAGCTGACCACGCCAGCAGCCAGCCAGCTGTACGCATCAATGCGCGATCGGCGAACCATGGGACCACAATGCTACCGGCCGTCATGCCAAGACCGAATACGGAGAGGACAAGCGGAACCGTTGTCAGCGGCACATGCGTCACGGCCATGAGCGTGTCGGCGAGATAGGTATAGACGGCGAAGAGCCCGCCGAAGCCGATGGCGCCGATCCCGAGCGTCAACCACACTTGGCCTTTTGCGAGTGCGCCCAGTTCGCGCAATGCACTCGATTGCGGATCGGCATGCTGGATCGGTGCGAACAGCCGCACGCATACCATGGTGAGCACGCCAAGGAGTGCGACCAACACAAAACTCCAGCGCCAGCCGATGGCCTGACCGAGCCAGTTCGCCATCGGCACGCCGACGATAGTGGCGAAGGTCAAGCCGAGGAACATGCGGCCAACTGCCGTTGCACGACGATTCTCCGGTACCAGCGACGTTGCCATCAAGGCCCCGGCGCCGAAGTAAGCACCATGCGGCAGTCCGCTGAGGAAACGAAACACCAGCAACCAGTGATAGCTTGGCGCCAGAGCGGAGAGCACGTTACCAAGCGCGAACATGCCCATCAGCGTGATCAGCAAAGTCCGACGCGGAATACGTGCACCGAGTACCGCCAGCATGGGAGCGCCGATCACGACACCCAGCGCATAGGCACTGATGACATGTCCTGCGGTTGGTGCGTCGATGCCGAGATCTGCCGCGAACAGCGGCAACACGCTCATCGTGGCGAATTCGGTGGTCCCGATGGCAAAGCCACCCACGGCAAGTGCCAGTAGCACGAGCGCGATATTGCGTGAATCGGCCAGTGCCGAATCAATGGAGTCTGAGAGGGGATCGGTGTTGCTGCAAGAACACTGTTGAAGGGACGGCATGGCAAACCAGAGAAAATTGCGAGAAAGGCGCTCACTGCGGGAAGTATTGCAAACGAGGCTCGAAGTGTAGTCGATGAATATTGCGGTGCAGCATTCAGGTTGATTGCAAATGTTGATTGCGCCATGCGCTCGCGCAACGACGAACGGCGGTTCGCCGCTATCACTGCCCGCTTCCAGTGAACGCATGAGCATTTTTTGGTGCAGGATGGTGAACAGGGGTCATGCCAGAAGATTGTCATCCCCGTTTTGGCGCTTTGTACGGGGTTGAGTGCACCATTCACGTGCGCAACTTTCATTTTTGCGTAAATGCAGTCTTTAATATCCCTGCAAATGCTTGTTTCAGCGGCAAGGCATGAGGCTTGCTAGTTGCTTGCGTAGGTGTCTGTTGAGCGGTCGGACATTCCTGCTGTGAGCATCGTCGGATTCCTTGTTCGGATATTTTTGGCGCTTGCTTGTTCATAGAGATTTCCCTTTGAGAGTTTTCCCGACCCATGGCGCATTTAGCTTGTTGCCGTGATTCGACATATGTCACCTGGCCGACGATGAACGATTGGAGAAACGTCGATAGCGATCGCATGCTCAGCGATCTCATGCACATCCTCGACGGGATGATCTATCGCTGCGCCATCGACAAGCACTGGACGATGCTCCTGCTCAGCGAAAGTTGCGAGGAAATCACCGGCTATACGGCCGAAGAGTTGTGCGGCAATCGTTCCGTTTCCTTCGAGTCGATCACGCATCCGGCGGATCGCATGAGCGTCAATGGCTACCTGGCCGCGGCCGTTGCGGAGCGCATGCCCTATACGTTCGAATATCGCATCTATTGCAAAGACAAAACGCTCAAATGGGTACGTGAGCGTGGTGCGCCGGTCAAGGATGAACATGGCGATCTGGTGCTGGAAGGTGTGATTTCCGACATCACCGAATGGGTTGAGGCGCAGTCGCGTGTGCAGCAGGCTGAACTGCGTTATCGCAGCATTTTCGAGAACTCTGCCATCGGCATGTTTCAGACGACCGCTGATGGTCATTACCTTGCCGCCAATTTGGCGCTCGCGCGCTTGTATCGCTATGAATCGCCATCGGCACTCATGGCAGGCATTGCTGACATCGGCACATCGCTGTATGTCGAACCCGAGCGCCGCGAGGAATTTACGCGCCTGATCCGTTCGCACGGCAGAGTCGAGGATTTCGAGTCCGAGGTGTATTGCCGCGATGGATCGCGTATCTGGATTTCGGAAAATGCACATGCCGTGTACGACAGTGATGGTGAATTCCTCTACTACGAAGGCACGGTCGAGAACATTACCGAACGGCGGCGCCACGAGGCCGAACTTGAATATCAGGCGACGCACGATGCGTTGACCGGGCTGCCCAATCGGACATTGCTCATCGATCGTCTCGAGCAGTCAATTGCCTATGCACGCCGTTATGGCTATTTCTCGGTTGTCGTGTTCATTGACCTGGACAACTTCAAATTCATCAACGACAGCCTGGGCCATCAAGCGGGCGACCGTTTGCTGATCGAGATCGCACGGCGCCTGCGTGGCTGTTTGCGCGAAACCGATACTGTGGCGCGCTACGGCGGCGACGAATTCGTACTTGTTCTCAACAACTACTACGAGTCTTCGACCATTGCCCGCTTGCTGGACCGATTGCTGGCTGAGATCGCAGAGCCGGTCAATGTCGGTCGTAACGAAAGCGCCCACGAATTGTTTGTGACATGCAGTATTGGCGTGAGCTTGTATCCAAGTGATGGCGATACGGCGGCGACATTGATCAAAAGTGCCGATGCCGCGATGTATCTGGCCAAGGAGCAGGGCAAGAGCAATTACCAGTTCTTCACGCGCAAGCTTGGCACGCAGGCGACCGAGCGTATGGTGCTGGAAAGCCGGTTACGGCGTGCACTCGATCGTGGCGAAATTCATGTGGTCTACCAGCCCAAAGTCGATCGCGATGGCAAGACGGTCGGTTTTGAAGCGCTGGCACGCTGGATCAGTGCCGATCTGGGCTTTGTGTCGCCGGAAAAATTCATTCCGATTGCCGAAGAGGCTGGCCTGATCGAGTCGCTATCGGAGTTTGTACTGCGCACAGCCTTGATGCAGGCCGTCACATGGCGTGAACAAGGACTTGCGGGCATCCACATGGCAGTGAATCTATCGGCGCGACTGTTCGATACGCGTGTGTACGAAATGGTCGGCCGCATCCTCGAAGAGACAGGCTTGCCCGGCGAATACGTCGAACTCGAACTCACTGAAAGTACTGTCATGCGTGATGTCGATCGCTTTGTCACCGAGTTGCACAGATTGCGCGAACTCGGCGTCAGCATTGCCATCGATGATTTTGGTACGGGCTATTCATCCCTTGCATATCTGCAGCGTCTGCCCATCGATACGCTCAAGGTCGACAAGTCTTTTGTCCGTGAACTGGGGCAGCGCAATACACAGGTCAGCATCGCAGCCGCCGTTGTATCGCTGGCACGCAGTCTCGGTCTCAAGGTAGTTGCGGAAGGCGTCGAAAATAAGGCGCAGTACGCGCATCTCATCAATCTGGGCTGCACCGAGTTTCAGGGCTATTTGTTTTCCAAGCCTCAATCGGCGGACGTTTTGGCGCGTGGCTATCTAGTACGCGGATATACCGGCTGACCATCTGGGCACACATGTGTCACACTGAGCCACATGTCGAATGTCCTTCCTTTCAAGCGCCTGACGAAACAAGCCGATGCGGTAAGTGTTGAGCTGCATGTATTGCTTGATGTCTATGATCGATTGATATCACTGTTGCGCAACACTGATGGTGATGGCCTTGATTTGCTCGCTGATGCCATGGTTCGCACCGTCGTACATTGCCGCGAGTCGTTGCTGAAAGGCCTCGATGAAGGCGAAGGTGAGATGCTCGTAAAGGAAATGCGCACTGGCTTGCGTGAAATGCCGCAAACTTTACGGGCCATGTTTCCTGGCTTGGGGCCGAGACTGGGAGAGAGTTTTCAACACAAACTGGGCGTGCAATTTACGAGTTATTAGTCAGTTCGCTTTACTGGAAAAACCGGAGGAGGCTCAGAGAAATGAAGAATGCTTATCGTCATGTCATGGTGCCGGTTGCGCTTGCTGGTTTGCTTTCCGCTTGTGCAACAGCGCCTGTTCCACCGAGAACGCCGGCCGCATTGAATCCGCCGGCCGGTCAATCTCTGGTCGTTGAGGCGCTGGCCCAAGGGGTGCAGATTTACCAATGCGACCAGAAGCCGAATGGCAGCTACGAATGGGTTTTCAAGGCACCTGAGGCGACACTGGCATCGCGTGACAAACATGTTCTTGGCAAGCATTACGCCGGCCCGACGTGGGAAGCTGTGGATGGCAGCACTGTTGTTGGTCAGGTAGCAGCCAAAGATGCAGGTCCCGATGCCACGGCCATTCCATGGTTGCTGCTGACAGCGAAGTCGAATACTGGAAACGGCATGTTCTCGAGGATCAAGAGCGTCCAGCGCTTGTATACGACGGGCGGTCTGGCGCCGACCGATGCGTGTAATGCCGCGAATCTCAAGGCCATTGGACGTACGCCTTACACGGCGACTTATTACTTCTACCAGTAGTTGAAAATAAGCGGTATTGCCAACGCAATATCGCCAAAGCAAAACGCCCCGCAATGCGGGGCGTTTTTACGTCTGTAGTGGACGACGTATTACTTCAGCGCAGCCAGAATGGCTAGCGAAATGATGCCGATGCCTAGACTCCAACCGATCAGTTTTTTCTCGATCGGCAGCAGCGGTTCATGGGTTGCTTTGGATAGTTCGGTTTGAAATACGTTGCGATCGTTACTCATTGATGTCTCCTGAAGATATTGAGCGTTAGCCAGTATTTAGCCAACCAAGGGCGGCTTTACGCCAGCAAAGAAAATCCACGAAATCAACAGGCCAACCCAGATGACGAAGCCGAACAGGCTGACGACATACACGGCGACCAGCTTGCCGATGCCGGCTTCTTTCCATAGGCGATTGAAGTTCGACTGCACGCCGATGGAGAAGAACGCCAGGAGGAAGAACAACACACGGAACACGTTTGCTTCGCCGGCAGCGGCCTTGACCTTCGGCGTCAATTCAGGCGCAGCCAGCACAAGCACCAGGGCAATCGCAAAAGTGACGATGAAGCCGATGATGAACTTGGGGAAGCGTTGCCAAATCTCGCCGGCCTTGGCGCGATCGCCTTCGCGCTTGTCGATGTGATTGGTCCAAATGTAGGCGAGGATGAAAGACCAGACGCCGATGAAGATGTCGATGAAGACCTTCACTGCGGCGGTGGTGCCGAGAATCCAGCCGGCCTGATAGTTGATGCCTTGCGCGGCGTTCTTGGCCAGGATCAGCGATTCGGCAATGTTGCCGCTGGCGACAGCAGCGCCATCGGTCTTGACGGCAAGGCCGAGCCAGGCAGCCGCAACCAGTGGTTCGTT
This sequence comes from Rhodocyclaceae bacterium, assembly GCA_035492055.1. Taxonomy (GTDB): domain Bacteria; phylum Pseudomonadota; class Gammaproteobacteria; order Burkholderiales; family Rhodocyclaceae. The sequence goes on from DATJJR010000049.1 coordinate 12,592, forward strand.
CGACAACCAGTGCTGTGCGACGAACGGCAGGACCAGTACTTCGACGACAGCGAAGACGACCACCAAGGACGACACCAGGATCGGCACGATCGGCTTGGCGCGAATCGCACCGCCCGTGGCAATGGCTGCAGCAACGCCGCAGATGGAAACCCCAGATGCCAGCGGAACCGCCCATTCGCGATTGAAGCCGAACCATTTACGCGCGATGAAATAAACAACAGCCCAGTAGATCAGATACGCCTCGACAATGGCAGCAATGCCACGCAGCAACACGGTTGAGGCGAGGCTCAATTTCTCGGCCGCAGTGACGGCGATAAAACCGCCGAGAATGACGATGGCGATCTTGATATAGAGCTCGGGGCGGATGGCATCGCTCAGCCATGCTGCGAAACGCGGAAAGACATTGGCGATGACCAGTCCGGCGATGAGTGCGAGGATGAAGCCGCTTTCATTGGTGAGATGCAGCGACCAACTGACGCCGAACTTGGCCAGGTCAGCCGGCGTGATGGTCGCAATGTGTGCATGGCTGCCGAGCACCCAGCTCAGATAGCTGAGCGCGAATACGACGAGGAATTTGAGGATGAAACGTTGTGCGTCGAGTTTGAGCAGTGCGGCTGCAGCGGCGGCAAACACGAGCAACGCACCGATAGTGGCGAGCAGGGCGCCATCGCCGCCGAGGCTTGCGTAGGATTTGGCGACCGGCGCGAGTGCCTTGGTTGGATCAATCCATACCGATGTGGTGACAGTCCAGCCGAGTAAATCGACACCGGCAATCGTCGGCAATGCCAATGCGAAAAAGACGAGGCCGACGATGAGTGCGACGATGTCTTCGCTGATGCCGCGTTTATCGGTGTGTGCTTGATGCGTGTCTGCGGCGTTGCCAGATGATGCGGACGGCGCCTGTATCCCTTGGATGTGTTCAGTCATGTTCTCTCCCTTGTTGTGTTTGCCAGACTTTCCGGCAAGCTCAAGGAAGCGAGCTTAATGAGCGCCTCACCAAAGACGAACGATCAAATTTTTATGTGCTTATCGTGTGTATCTTGTCGCTGAAAGGCTGCTGACAGCTTACGATTCAGAGACGCCTTCGACCATGAGTTGCACCGACTGCATGCCGTTGAATTCGTTGATGGCGAGTCGAAAAGCGAGTTGTGGTTCATCGGGCACCGGATCAGCGTGATTGAACCAGATGGCATCGAAACGGCTGCCATTTTTTTGCAGTGTGAGCTTGAGGTGCTTGTCTTTCAGTACACGCTGATTCATGACGCGAAAAGTGTCCGAGAACAGTGGCACCGGAAAATGCTGGCCCCAGATGGCCGACTCGAGAACGCGCACTGTGTCGATGCCGTAGTAGCCGGATTCGAGCGTACCGTCGGTTTCGAGCGTACGTGTCAGATCGGCGGGCGTGAGCAGTTCCTGCGCGACTTTTTCGAAAGCCGAATCGAACAAGGGCAGATCGCTTTCGCGCAACGTCAGGCCAGCAGCAGCAGCGTGACCGCCGAAGCGCAACAGCAATCCGGGATGTCGTTTGGATACAAGGTCGAGCGCATCGCGCAGATGCAGCCCGGGGATGCTGCGGCCCGAGGCCTTGAGCTCGCCGTCCGCAACGTCGCTGTTCGCGCGCGCGAAGGCGAACGTGGGGCGATGCGTCTTTTCGCGCACGCGCCCGGCAAGAATACCGATCACACCCTGGTGCCAGCCGGAATCGTAGAGCGTGAGGCTGGCACGGCCGGCCACGTCGATATTGTCGAGCAGTGTGGCGGTATCGGCCTGCATGCCGGCCTCGATGGTGCGCCGTTCGCGATTGATGGCATCGAGTTCCTGCGCAATGTTAGCTGCGCGTGAGAGATCGTCGGTAATGAGGCATTCGATGCCGAGCGACATATCCGCCAGGCGGCCGGCCGCGTTGAGGCGTGGTCCAATGGCAAAGCCGAGATCGAAGCTGGCTGCGTGTGTAGCATCACGGCCTGCGACATTGAAGAGCGCAGCAAGGCCCGGTTGTATCTGGCCGGCGCGAATGCGTTGCAAACCCTGCGCAACAAGAATGCGATTGTTCGCATCAAGCGGTACCACGTCGGCAATCGTGCCGAGCGCAACGAGGTCAAGCAGCGACGCAAGGTTAGGTTCCGGCGTGTTTTCAAAGGCGCCGCGCTTGCGAAGTTCGGCCCGCAAGGCCAGCGTGACATAAAACATGACACCGACACCGGCCAGCGCCTTGCTCGGAAAAGTGCAGCCGGGCTGATTCGGATTCACGATCACGGCGGCGTCCGGCAACGTGTCGCCGGGCAGATGGTGATCGGTGACGAGCGTGCGAATGCCAAGTGTATTGGCTGCGGCAACGCCTTCGACACTGGCGATGCCGTTGTCAACGGTGACGATGAGATCCGGCTTTTTCCGTGCCGCGATCGCAACGACCTCAGGCGACAGGCCGTAGCCTGTCTCGAAGCGATTGGGCACCAGATAGTCGACATTGGCCCCGAGCATACGCAGTCCGCGCAAGCCAAGTGCACAAGCTGTAGCGCCGTCGCAGTCGTAATCAGCAACGATCAGGATGCGCTGCTTTGCGGCGATTGCATCGGCGAGCAGCGCACCGGCTTCAGCTGCGCCTTTCATCTGGCTTGGCGGAATCAGCTTGGCAAAGGAGGTATCGAGCTGTTCGGCGTTGCTGATGCCACGCGAAGCGTAGAGCCGTGCAAGCAAGGGATGAACACCACTTTGCTCAAGCATCAGATGCGCGCGCATGGGTACGCTACGAGTGGTGATGCGCGTCATGGCTGAATTCCCAAAATGTCGAGCGAGGCCGGTGAGCGCCAGAAAGCAAGGCGTGTATTTTTCGTGACGCGTGCGGCGAGTGCATGGCCAGTTCCCATGCCGTGTAAGACAACCTCATGCAGCGTGCCATCCTGCAAGGCGGCCACCATGGGTGCGAACCAATCGCTCTCAAGCTGCTTCATGGCTTCGCGCCAGCGCATGGCATCGCCTTGCGCCGTCGATTCAGCCAGCGCTGCATGCACGATCAACGTCTTGCCAGAAGACGGGTTGAATCGGTCCGCTACCGGTGACCACGCCGCGTTGGAAAATTGTGCGAAGCCTTGCCATAGCGCGCCGTGGCCTTGTACTGAATGCCAATGCAGGGAAGTCTTTGCCTCAAGTGCGCCTTCGCCCCATGGCCACAGACTGTTGATCGTTGGTAGACCGCGTTGTTCGCGCGCTCGGTTGATTGGATGCGCATGCAGCAGCATCTGCGCCTCATTGAGCAAGCGTCGCCAGACGCTGGCATTGTCGGCTTGTGGCATCAGGTTGTCGCCATTGAAGCCGACAGCATCGGGCAACGGTGTCGTCCGAAGCGGAGTTGCGGTCGCAAGGTGCAGATGCCATTCATGCGGACTGGCGATATGCAATTCGCCAAGTTCAGCGAAGAGCGGTGCGAGGTCATGTACCAAGGCTGCGGCTTCCTCAGCGGTGATGTGCAACGAGCTTGGTTCTTCAACAATGAATTGCGTACGTTCGACGCGCAGGCGAATGGGGTCGAGGCAGAGCCAGCGACCATCTTCACCTGCGTCACCGCCGGCGTTTGCACGTAGCGCGGCGTAGGGAAAATTCGCGAGGCCAGTGGCATTGGACAACCATTGTTGCTGCCCCGAAACGAGCGAGCGGTTCAGCCGGCCTTTGCCAAGCAACCACGACAGCGCCGGCAAGTTCAAATCGAAGACCATGTCGCGCATCGCCAATGCAGGCCACAACAGGCCAGGGAGAAGCAAGTGCAACACAGGCGGCAACACAGACGGGCGTGTGGCGGAACTTGTTTCAGAAGATGGCGAAGCGGGGCGGGCAAGCATGGCCGCATGTTAGCATCCGACCCCATGCGATACGAGCTGCTGATCGGCCTGCGCTATACCCGCGCCAAGCGCCGCAACCACTTTATTTCCTTCATCTCCCTGATTTCCATGGCAGGCATCGCGCTGGGCGTGATGGCCCTGATCGTGGTCCTGTCGGTGATGAACGGTTTCCAGAAGGAATTGCGTACGCGCATTCTCGGCGTGGCATCGCACGTGCAGGTTTCCGCCGATGGCGGTGAGCTGTCGGACTGGCAGTCGGTGACCCAGATCGTGGTGAAACAGCCGCGTGTACTTGCCGCAGCGCCTTATGTCGAGCAGCAAGGTCTGTTGTCCTACGACGAGAACGTGCGTGGCGCCATCGTTCGCGGCGTCTTGCCGGATGAAGAGGAAAAGGTCGCCGACTTCAAGCAGCACATGAAGGCGGGCTTCCTGGAGGACCTCAAGCCAGGTGAGTTTGGTATCGTCCTCGGGTCTGATCTGGCGCGCGCGCTGAATGTTTTCGTGGGCGACAAGGTGACACTGATTGCGCCGCAAGGCATGGTGACACCAGCGGCCGTGTTGCCGCGCCTGAAGCAATTCACCGTGGTGGGCATCTTCAGCGTCGGCATGTATGAATACGACAGCGGTCTTGCGCTCATCAACATGCAGGATGCGCAGCGGCTCTATCAGATGGGCGACAAAGTATCCGGCGTACGTCTGAAACTCGACGACTTATTCGCCGCACCCAGTGTTGCTCGTGATTTGTACGCGGTACTGCCACAGGCGGATTACGCGCAGGACTGGACGCAAAGCCATGCCAATTTCTTCCGCGCCGTCGCGATCGAGAAGAACATGATGTTCCTGATTCTGCTGCTGATCGTCGCCGTGGCGGCGTTCAACATCGTTTCCACACTGGTCATGGCCGTGACTGACAAGCAGGCCGATATTGCGATCCTGCGCACCTTGGGCGCGGCGCCGAAGAGCATCATGATGATCTTCATCGTGCAGGGGGCCCTGATTGGCAGCATCGGTCTTGGTCTCGGCGTCATCGGTGGCGTGATCATTGCGCTCAATGTCGATGTAATCGTCCCTTTCCTTGAACATGTGCTCGGTTTTCATTTCCTGGCCAAGGATGTTTACTACATCAGTGAATTGCCGTCCGATCTGCAATGGAGCGACGTATGGGTCATCACGCTCGTATCTTTTGTGCTGACGCTTGTTGCCACGCTTTATCCGAGCTGGCGCGCCTCGCGTACCAATCCTGCGGAGGCACTGCGATATGAATAACAAAAGCAGCCTTTCCCCCAACGCCTTTCCCGGGGAAAGGGGTGACCAAGGTTCGCAAGCTTTGCTTGCTCCCGGGTTGGTGCTTTCCGCCAAAGGTTTGACCAAGACCTTTGCCCAAGGCGAATTGAAGGTCGATGTCTTGCGCGGCATTGATCTTGATCTTGCTGCCGGTGAGTGCGTTGCCGTCGTTGGTGCATCCGGCTCCGGCAAAAGCACGTTGTTGCATCTGCTGGGCGGCCTGGATGTACCCAGCCAGGGCACCGTGGAAATTCTCGGGCGCAACATGGCTGGCATTGGCGATGCCGAACGCAGTCGTCTGCGCAACGAGAGTCTTGGTTTCGTCTACCAGTTCCACCACCTGCTGCAGGAATTTTCGGCGCAGGAAAACGTAGCCATGCCCTTGTTGATTCGCGGCATGGAGAAGCACGAGGCGCTGGGTATCGCGGCTGAGTTGCTCGGCGAGGTGGGCCTGGGTCACCGTTTGGCCCATCGTCCCGGTGAACTGTCCGGTGGCGAACGCCAGCGCGCTGCCATTGCCCGCGCCTTGGTCACGCGCCCGGCTTGTGTCTTGGCTGACGAACCAACCGGCAATCTTGATCGACAAACTGCAGCGACGGTATTCGACCTCATGCTGGGCCTCAATCACAGCCGCAAGAGCAGCCTGGTCCTTGTGACCCATGATCTTGAGCTGGCGGCGCGTGCGGATCGTGTTTTGAAACTGCAGGACGGCCAATTCGCCTGAAAACGGCTTGGTAAGGCAGGCAGACCCAAGGCGGGAGGCAGGCTCGGCAAGGTATAATCTCGGTTTGCCGCAAACCCCTTGCGGCCAAGCTTTGCATCACTTTCGCCGACCATGTCAGACATCCTCAAGCTGCGCGGCCTTGCCGCTTATTCCGCCACCCGTCTTGCCCGTCTCTCCGAAACCGTCAAATCCCTCGGTGTTGCCACGCTGGCTGCCGAGCATTGGTATTTCGTTGAACTGGACGGTACTTTGTCTTCGGACGAACTGGCGCGGCTCAAGGATCTGCTGGGCATTGCACAAAGCCTGGATGCCGAACCTGCCGGCGACCTGTTGCTCGTCACGCCACGCGTCGGCACGATTTCACCGTGGGCTTCGAAGGCGACCGATATTGCCCGTCAATGTGGTTTCAATTCGATCAAGCGCATCGAGCGCGGCATTGCCTATCGCGTAACCGGTACTTACGACGAAACAGCGCTGCTTGCCCGGTTGCACGACCGCATGACGGAGTCGGTGCTGAAGTCGCTGGATGACGTTAATCACTTGTTCCGTCATGTGCCGCCGACGCCATTGACTTCGGTCGATGTGTTGGGGCAGGGCAAGGCGGCTTTGCTGACGGCCAATGTTGAGCTGGGTTTGGCTTTGTCGCCTGACGAAATTGATTACCTCGTCGAGAATTTCACCCGACTCGAGCGCAATCCGACCGATGCCGAGCTGATGATGTTCGCGCAGGCGAATTCCGAGCATTGCCGCCACAAGATTTTCAACGCGACCTGGACCGTGGACGGCGAAGATCAGCCGCTGTCGCTGTTCGGCATGGTGCGCGAGACGCACAAGGCACATCCGGAAGGTACCGTCGTTGCCTATGCCGATAATTCCTCGATTATCGAAGGTGCTCAAAACAAGCGTTTCTTCCCGCGCGCCGACGGCAGTTATGCCTACAAGGACGAGTTGACGCACTTCATTACCAAGGTCGAGACGCACAACCATCCGACCGCAATTTCGCCTTTCCCCGGGGCTTCCACCGGCAGCGGCGGTGAAATCCGCGATGAAGGCGCAACCGGTCGTGGCGCGAAGCCCAAGGCCGGTCTGGCGGGTTTTTCCGTGTCCGATCTCAATATCCCTGGTTTTGAACAGCCGTGGGAATCGAGCTACGGCAAGCCTGAACGCATTGCTTCGGCACTCGACATCATGATCGACGGGCCGTTGGGTGCAGCGGCCTTCAACAATGAATTCGGTCGCCCGAACCTGACCGGCTACTTCCGTACGCTCGAGCAGACCTTCGACGGCGAGGTGCGAGGCTATCACAAGCCCATCATGATCGCCGGTGGCCTCGGCAACATCAGCGCCGAACACTCGTTCAAGATCAAGTTCGGCAAAGGCGCATTGCTGATCCAGCTCGGCGGCCCGGGTATGCTCATCGGCCTCGGCGGCGGTGCGGCTTCGTCGATGACGACCGGTACCAACACGGCTGATCTCGACTTTGCTTCGGTACAACGCGGCAATCCGGAAATCGAGCGGCGTGCGCAAGAAGTCATCGACCGTTGCTGGCAGATGGGCGAAGACAATCCGATTCTCGCGATTCACGACGTCGGTGCCGGCGGCATTTCCAACGCCATGCCCGAGCTGGTGAACGATGCCGGCTGCGGCGCACTGTTCCAGTTGCGTGAAGTGCCGATTGAGGAATCGGGCATGTCGCCGAAGGAAATCTGGTGCAATGAATCGCAGGAACGTTATGTCCTTGCCATTGCGCCGGAGAACCTCGAACTGTTCCGCAAGATGTGCGAACGCGAACGTTGTCCGTTTGCTGTGCTTGGCACTGCGACCGATGACGGTCAACTCATCGTGCATGACAAACATTTCAAGAACGATGCCGTCGCCATGCCCTTGGAAGTGTTGCTTGGCAAGCCGCCGCGCATGCATCGCGATGCGAAGCGCGTGAAACATGAGGTGCCTGCATTCGACTTGTCCGATGTGACGATCGAAGAGGCCGCCAAGCGTGTGTTGGCGATGCCCAGCGTGGCATCCAAGAGCTTCCTGATCACCATTGGCGACCGTACCGTTGGCGGTTTGACCGCCCGCGACCAGTTCGTTGGACCGTGGCAGGTGCCGGTGGCTGACGTCGCTGTGACGGCACTCGGTTACCAAACCACGCGTGGCGAAGCCTTTGCCATGGGCGAGCGCGCACCCATCGCCATGCTTGACGCGCCGGCCTCCGGCCGCATGTCCGTCGGCGAAGCTATTACCAATATCGCTGCTGCCGATGTGAAGCAGCTTGGCGACATCAAGCTGTCCGCCAACTGGATGGCGGCTGCTGGCCACGCGGGTGAGGATGCAGCCTTGTTCGATACAGTCAAGGCTGTGACTGTGGACTTCTGTACCAAGCTTGATCTGTCGATCCCGGTTGGCAAGGATTCGCTCAGCATGAAGACAAGCTGGAGCGAGGACGGCAAGGACAAGCAGGTCATCGCGCCGCTGTCGTTGATCATCTCGGGCTTTGCGCCAGTCGGTGACATCCGCAAGACGTTGACGCCGCAACTCATGACCGAAGAGGGCGAAACCGAACTCATCCTGATCGATCTAGGTGCTGGCAAAAATCGCCTCGGCGGTTCTGCCTTGGCACAAGCCTGGGGTGTAAGCGGCAACGTGGTACCGGATGCCGAGGCAACTTCGCTGCGCGCTTTCTTCGATGCGATTCAAACATTGCGTAGTGACGACAAGCTGCTTGCGTATCACGACCGTGGCGACGGCGGCCTGTTTGCGACCGTCTGCGAAATGGCGTTTGCCGGCCATGTCGGTGTATCGCTGAATCTGGATTCCCTCTGCTACGACATGCTTGGCAACGATGTCGATGGACAGGAGCGCGATGGCAAGGGTTTGTCGGGTCGGATCAATGACAAGCTGCTCGAAGTCTTGTTCAACGAAGAGCTTGGCGCAGTCGTGCAGATTCGCCGTGACGATCGCACAGCCGTCATGGATGTGTTACGCGCTGCTGGTTTAAGCAAACATAGTCATGTAATCGGCACGCTGAACGACGCGGATGAAATCCGTGTCTGGCGCAATGCGCATTCAATGTTCACCGCCAAGCGCGCCGATCTGCAGCGCACCTGGACCGAAACCAGTTATCGCATTGCCGCATTGCGCGACGACGCAGCCAGTGCGAAGGAAGAATTCGACGCGCTGCTGGACGACAATCCAGGCCTTTCGCCGCACCTGACTTTCGAGCCGAATGCCAAACCGGCGATGCCGTCGCGCCGTGCATTGCCTGGTGCTGCGGATCTTTCTGCCGCGGAGCAAGCTGAACTTAATGCGGCACTCGGTGGCGCGGCGGCTGTGGATGTCGCAGGCAGCAAACAGGCACCTGCGGTTGGTGGCGCGCGTCCGCGCATTGCCATCTTGCGCGAACAAGGTGTGAACGGGCAGGTCGAAATGGCGGCCGCTTTCGAGCGTGCCGGTTTTGAGCCGTATGACGTGCACATGTCCGATTTGCAAAGTGGCCGTCAACATCTCTCCGACTTCAAGGGCATTGCCGCGTGTGGTGGTTTTAGCTATGGCGACGTGCTTGGTGCAGGGCAGGGTTGGGCGAAATCGATTCTATTCAACGCCAAGTTGCGCGATGAGTTCGAGGATTTTTTCTGGCGTTCGGATACGTTTGCGCTGGGTGTATGCAACGGCTGCCAGATGATGAGCAACCTTGCATCGATCATTCCGGGTGCAGAACACTGGCCGACCTTCCACCGCAATCGCAGCGAGCAATTCGAGGCGCGCTTTGTGACGGTTGAAGTTCAGCAATCGCCTTCAATTTTCTTGAACGGTATGGCCGGTTCGCGCATTCCTGTCGTCATCTCCCACGGCGAAGGTCGTGCGGTCTTCAAGGATGGTGCGCAGACACACGCAATCCAGGCACTGCGCTATGTCGACAACCACGGCAAGGTGGCAACGACATATCCGTTCAATCCGAACGGTTCGCCCGATGGTATTACCGGTGTGACGACGGCCGATGGCCGCTTTACCATCATGATGCCGCATCCGGAGCGTGTGTTCCGCACGGTGCAGATGTCCTGGCATCCGAAGGCATGGGGCGAAGATTCGCCATGGATGACAATGTTTAGCAATGCTCGCAAGTGGGTCGGTTGAGCGAGTCAACCGTGACTCACGGCTTGAGTTGCGGCTACGCCTAGGGAGATGATTGCATCGCCCTAGGCGGTCAATGCGTTTGTCTGGCTGCTTGTTGTCTGAACAAAGCAATAGCGGCAAACATAAAGACAAGAAGGGCAGCCGATGCGGCGTATCGACTGAGAGCCAGACCACCCTGATTCAGTGGCTTGTCTAGAAAATCACCGACGACGGCACCGAGTGGCCGAGTCAATATGAATGCTGCCCAGAACAGCATGGTGTGCGAAATATTGCTCCAGTAGTATGCAAGCACAATGAGAACCAGCAGCATGCCGAACATGGCGGCTGCACCGGTATAGCCTAGGCCCATCGTGTCGGCCGTCCAATCACCCAGCGCGGTCCCCAGCGTCTGGGAAAACATGATCGTCAGCCAGTAAAAGATTTCCGCTTTGGATGAAATGACCGTGTTTATCGACACAGAACCCAACATGCGGTACCAAAAAAAGAGCGAGCCGAGCAGCAAGGTCATCAGCAAGCTTGAACCGCCGGCGTATCCGATCCCGAGCGAGCGATCGGCAAAGTCAGCCAGGGTCGTGCCGACTGTTGTGGTGGCGATGATCGTGCTCCAGTAAACGAAAGGCCGAAATCTTTTTGACTTGATCTGTACACCGATAGCGACAAAAAAGATTGCAGCGAAAATTACCGTGCCAACCAAATAGCCCAGTTTCATTGACATCGACACAGCATCACCGGCGGTTTCGCCGAGTGTGGTCGCAGCGATCTTGATGAGCCAAAATCCCAGCGTGACTTCAGGAACCTTGGCCAGAGTCTCTTCAGCGAGGCTTTTCATGCACAAGAGCCTTGAGATATTGAATAGTGTGAATCCTGCTCCTCGAGAATTAGGCGTGGCTTAGAGGGGCCGTTAATTGAGGTAGCGGAGAGTATCTTTATGAAACCGCTATCACATAGCGACAAGATGTAAAAAAGGCACCCGAAGGTGCCTTTTGGTTGCCCTGTTCAGCCTGGATTATTGGCTGACCTTGGCCTTGGAGCGCAGTTCGTTCACTTGCTTCTCGACGATCTGCTGAGCCAGACGTTGCTTGATTTGCGGTGTGGCTTCTTCCAAGGTCGGGATCTTCAGGTCGCGAACTTCGTCGAGTTCGATCACGTGATAGCCGAAGTCGGTCTTGACCGGATCCTTGGTGTAGGCGCCCGGCTTCAGCGCAACCAGTGCGTCGGCAAACGGTTGCACATAGGAAGCCGGCGAGGCCCAGCCCAGATCGCCACCGCGATCCTTGCTGCCCGGATCAAGCGATTGCTTGGCCAGATCGGCAAACTTGTCGCCCTTGTTCAGGCGCGCAATGATGGCCTTGGCTTCGTCTTCGGTTTGCACCAGGATGTGGCGAGCGTGGTATTCCTTGTCACCCAGACGTGCCTTGATGGCTTCGTACTCTTGACGCACTTGTGCGTCAGTAGGCGGGTTGTTCTTCACAAAGTTTTGCAGGTAGGCGCCGATGATGACTTGCTGACGTGCCATCTCGATTTGCGTTTGAACATCGCCCTGCTTGTCGACGCCAGCCTTTTGGGCTGCCTGAACCAGCACTTCGCGGCGGATCAGTTCTTCCTTGACGGCATTGCGCAGTTCCGGAGTGTCGGGCTGACCCTGTTGGACCTGGCCGGCAACGAGGGCTTCAATGCGTGCCTTGGGAATGACCTTGCCGTTCACGCTGATGGTGTCGTCTGCGAAGGCAGGTGCCGTCAATGCTGCGGCGACGGCAAAGAGAGTGGTGCGAAGCAATGCGGATTTCATTGGTTATCCTTAGGGCTGTTTTCCAATTTAACCTGCATTCATGCAGGTTTCCGGGTCATCATACACCATCAGCATTGCCGCGATCTTGCGACGTGCTGACGATTAGCGCAGTAATTTTGTTTCCTTTTGCGTTTTTATCGACTTACTTGAGCCAACGCTGAAGCATTTCGTCCAAGGCTTTTGCATTGATTGGTTTTGCGAGGTAATCATTCATGCCCGCTTCAAGTACCCGCTCACGGTCGCCGGCCATGGCATTGGCAGTCATGGCAATGATGGCCACCTTTGGATCGAGCACAGCATTTCCTTTGCGAATGATATGCGTGGCCTCATAACCATCCATGATCGGCATGCGGCAATCCATCAGGACAATGTCGTAATGTTGTTGCGAGAGTGCCTTCAATGCTTCGTTGCCGTTGGCTGCGGTGTCAACCTCATGGCCGAGCTTTTGCAGCAGGATCAAGGCCAGGCGCTGGTTGACGGGGTTGTCTTCGACCAGCAGCACGCGCGCCGGACGAGCCGATTGGCGGCGCTTCTGCAATGACGATGACATCGAATGCGCTTGTTCATGGGGTATCCGTATTCCCGTCAGCAGGGTTTGCAATGCGCTGAAGAAGGTTTCGTTCTTGACGGGTTTGGGCATATAGAACAGCCCGTCCTGGAAATAGTCATGGTTACCTGTGCCGATTGACGAGAGCAAAAGCAGCGGGATGTGTGCAGTCAGCGGCTCGGCGCGCAGCAAGCCGGCAAGATCGTGTCCATCAATGGATGGCAGTGTCGCATCGATGATGGCTGCGTCGATTTTGCGGCCAGCAGCTTCTTCGGTAATGGCAAATTCCTTTGCCGCGGTGACATGGTGCATCGGTATCGGCGTGCCTTGGCATTCACGCAGCCATTGGCAGATCAGATTGCGCGTCGTTGCGTTGCCTTCGGCCACGAGAATGCGGCGACCGATCAGGTTCGGGAAAGCAGCTGTCGTGCTGTGCGGCTGACGGGCGAAGGGCAGCACAAAGGAAAATGTCGAGCCCCGACCGGGTTCGCTGGACAGGCTGATTTCGCCACCCATGAGCTCGATCAGGCGTTTGGCAATGGAAAGCCCGAGGCCGGTGCCCCCGAATTTGCGTGTCGTTGAACTGTCGGCCTGAGTGAAAGGTGTGAACAGATATTTTTGCTTGTCTGGTGAAATGCCGATCCCCGTGTCACGGACAGTGAAGCGCAAGAGGAGACGTGTGTTGTCTTCATCCGGTTTTTCGGTACCGGCGCTTTCGGCACCAAAGGCAATTTCGCCCGTGTTGGTGAATTTGATAGCGTTGCCGATCAGGTTGACGAGAACCTGCCGCAGCCGAATCGGGTCGCCGATGAGGTGCGATGGCAGTCGTGATGAGCGTTGGCAGATCAGTTCAAGATGCTTGTCGGCAGCACGCAGGGCAAACATGTCGGTGATTTCATTCAATAGTGCAGCAAGATCGAAATCGATGGCTTCGATGTCGAGTCGTCCCGCATCGATCTTGGAAAAATCAAGAATGTCATTGATGACATGCAGTAGCGATGTTGCGCTCTGGTAAACGGTTTCTGCGTGTTCGCGCTGTGTGGTGGAGAGTGGCGTGTCGAGCAGAAGTTCGGTCATGCCGAGCACGCCGTTCATCGGTGTGCGGATTTCGTGGCTCATGTTGGCGAGAAAATCGCCCTTGGCCCGATTGGCGGCTTCAGCGTCGTTGCGTGCTTGCATGATGGAAGCGTCGTTGCTTTCGCGTTGGATCGCGAGCGCTGCGAGTTGCGCGTAAACCGTCAGGGCGCGTATCTGTTCTTCGTCCGGATTGGTAATGCCGGCGGTTGTCAGCGAGAGAATGCCAAGCAGTGCATGTGCTTCGTCACGAATGGCCGCCGCCCAAATACTGAAAGTATCGCGGCCTGTGAGCAACAGGCCGAACGCATTGCTGTCATCGGAATTTTCCTCACGTCGGCAATGCATGACGACCAGGTTTTTCGTGTCGGAGTGCAGCGGACAGTCGTGCAATGGAGAGGAACTTTGCGCCAAACGTTCTATCAGCGCGGATTGCAGGCCGGGTGCTACCGCTAGCCGGGTTGTATTGTCAGGCAGTATGCGATGGATCATGCATTGGGCGCCATTAAAGCGTGCCTGGGCAAATTGCCCAACTTCGGTCAGCACATCGATCGAAGGCCGCCCCTGCGCAATCATTTGCAGCAATTCGTTGTGATGACGCATGTCGTCGTTCCGCGTTTCCTGCATAAAACGTGAGAGACGCATGCTGGACAGATAAAGCAGCGTTGCAACACCGCCGCCGATCAGTAGCAGGCCAAGCGCGGACAGCAGGAAAAAAAGCCCCTGTTTGTCCTGATCAATGTCGCGAATTTCCGGCGCCGGCCGCAGGATTCCAATAAGCATGCCGTTGGAGGATATGCGCTTCATCTCGATCAGATAGGGCGTCTGATCGTGATCGATGCGTGTCAGGCCGGGATAGCGGGTATCGCTCCAGCGCATTAATTGCAGCGGTTTGAACTCGGTACGACGATAACGGTCGACACGCTGGCTTTCCGGGAGCGACATGACCGTGTTGTTCGGCAAGGTGCGCATTTCAAGCGACTTGTCATGCGAAAAGATGAGCACACCGTGCTCATCGCTCATGATGGCCTGGCTTTGCTGCAGGGTCGAGGTGAAATAACTCAGATCGACCTTGCCGACGACAACGCCGATGATGCGTTTGCCGTCAATCACGGGTGCGGAAAAATACAGCCCCGGAATTTGTGTCGTGCGGCCAATGGCGTATTGATGGCCAATGCGGCCGGCGATGGCTTCGGTGAAATACTTGCGGTCGGGATATCGAACGCCGATCAGGCTTTCCGGCGTGTCGTAATTACTGGCAGAAACGCAGTCACCGTCTGCGTTCAGTACCCAGATCATGCTGAAGGTGCTGATCGCGCGCTGCGTCTCGGACAAGTGCCGATGAAGCGCTTGCAGGCGGGCATCCTGTGTCCATTGATTGCGGCGCTGTTGCAGGTCGCTAGCGTTTGGTAAGCCGCGTACGGCTTCTAGCGATCCGATGATCAATTGATCGTGGCCGAGCGTGACAGGTAGCCCCTGAAATAGGGTGAAGTCGCGATTGAGACCCAGCGCCAGTGTTTCAATCGTACGATTGATGCTGTTCTCGTAAGTGTCGAGAAATTCGTGGCCGCGCCGTTGTGCATATTGCCCGGCCAGAAGCCATGCCGACACGAGCCATGCAGCCGCCAAGAGAATGGCGATCAGCAGGAAGGGAGCCAGCTGGCTCCGGGTGGCAGGAAGGTGGGAGCGCAGCGGATTACGCATATGTAAACCTAGCCATTCAGTCAGCCTACCAAATAATTGGCTCAGTTAACGTGAAGCTTGCTTTACGTCCGAACAAGTGTGGCGGTGGAGAAACGCTTGTTCTGAAATGAAAAAAACGGGAGACCGAAGTCTCCCGTTTGTTCCCTGTTCGGGTCTCCCGGCGTAAAGCCGGAAGGTGTGTGACGCTTATGCAGCCGCCGCGTCCTTGGTGCGTTGCAGGAACTTGATGCGAGCTGGGCGCAGCCAGAACCAGGCGGCCAGGCCGGCGAAGATGTTCAGCGCCGATGCCAGGTAGAACACGGGTTCCCAGCCGTGGCTGGCCACGATCCAGGCGCCGATCGGTACCAGCAGTGCAGCCGTGCCCTTGGCGGTGTAGAGCATGCCGGCGTTGCCGGCGGCGTTCTTGGCGCCGAAGGTATCGGTGCACAGCGAGGGGAACAGCGAGAAGATTTCACCCCAGGCGAAGAACACCAGACCGGTCAGGACGACGAACAGCACTGGATCACGACCGAAGTGCAGCAGCGCGAGGATGCCGAGACCTTCGAGCAGGAAGGCGAACAGCATGGTTTGCTCACGGCCGATCTGGTCGGAAATCCAGCCGAAGAACGGACGGGTCAGGCCGTTCAGGATGCGGTCGATGGTCAGTGCGAAGCTCAGTGCTGGCAACGTCAGGCCGAGGATGGACACCGGTGTCGTGGAGAGGCCGAAGTCCTTGGCGATCGAACCAAGCTGGGCCGTTGCCATCAGGCCACCGGCGGCGACGGAAACGAACATCAAGTACATGAGCCAGAAGATCGGCGTCTTGACCATTTCGCCGAGGCTAAAGTCACGCGAAGTTTGCATGACGGTGGTCGACTTGACGGCTTCCTTGGTAGACGAAGGCGGCTTGATCAACAGGAGGGCAAGCACCGTGACGATGAGACCTTGGGCGACACCGAAGTTCAGGAAAGCCGCTTCGTAGCCTTGATCCTTGATCATGTTGGCGATCGGCACGATGGTCAGTGCTGAACCGGCGCCGAAACCGGCAGCGGTCAGACCGGCAGCCAAGCCACGCTTGTCACCGAACCACTTCACGGCGTTACCTACGCAAGTACCGTACACGGTCCCGGCCCCGATACCGCCGACGACGGCGCCGAGATAGAACATCGGCAGCGAATCGGCAACGGAGTTGATTGCCCAGGCGATGGCACACAGGATACCCGCGCCGAATACGACCTTGCGTGGACCGAACTTGTCGACGACCCAGCCTTCAACCGGGACAAGCCAGGTTTCGGTCAGGATGAAGATGGTAAATGCCACTTGAATCGCGGCGCGGCCCCAACCGTATTTCTGGTTGATCGGTTCGACGAACAGGGTCCAGCCGTACTGCATGTTGGCGATCATGGACATGCAGATGATGCCGATGACCAGTTGGATCCAGCGATTTGAGTACCAGGAGGTACTCGACTCCATTGATATGACGGAGCTGTTGGACATGGTTAGTCTCCTCTGGTGGGTGCATGCTGCCAAACACCCGGGTTGATGAATCATTCTTGTTGTCAGCACTTTGTCAGGTGCATGCACGACGTGAATGTACTCATCAGTCAAACCTTGCGAACCAACCATAAGTCACTTTATTGTGGTGTTTAAAGTCACAAAAATAGAAAGCCATGCCATGACTATTGTCATGGCATGGCTTAACCACGATGTTTTGCGGCGTGCTTGAGTTTTTTGGGTAGTAAGCCTCTGGTCAGTGTGTTGACCTATAAGTCACCAAATGAAAGTGACCTTATGCCTTGCTTGGAGTGACTTGAAACAGAGGTTCTGAGCAATGCTCGATAGGGGACTGGGTGTCGATAGACCTGTCGATATTGCTTCTGTCATACACGACACAGGAGGGGGAATTCGCCGTACGTAAACAATAGCGTGTGAAGTGTCATTCCTGCTTGTTGCGCAAGGTCATGATGGCAAGCTCGGTGCGTGTATTGGCGTGGAGCTTTTCCATGATGCGGCTGACGTAATTTTTCACCGTGCCTTCAGCAAGGTAGATCGTGTTGGCAATCTGCTTGTTGCTCATGCCTTCGGCGATCAGTTCAAGCACGCGTTCCTCCTTTTCGCTCAAGAGGTTTTGGCGTTTTTCAGGTTGCGGTGAGGGCAGTGGAGACAAGGCTTCCGGCAATTCGCCATCTGCGCCGGAGACGCGATTGGCAAGCAATCGGAATTGATCCATTACCTTGCCGGCAATCTGCGAAGTAAGGCGCGATTCGCCGCGGTGAACGGCGCGAATGGTGTCGAGCACTTCGGCTTCGCTGGCGTCCTTGAGCAAGTAGGCTTGCGCACCGGCGCGCACGGCATCGAAGACCATTTCATCGGTATCGAACGTCGTCAGCACCATGACACGCGTGTTGGGTAATTGCGAAGTGATCTCTCGCGTTGCAATCACCCCCCCCTTGCGTGGCATGTGCAGGTCCATGAGCACGACATCGGGACGCAGTTGCAGTGTGAGCATGACCGCTTCCGCACCATCGGCTGCCTGACCAACAACTTCGATGTCGTGTTCAGCGGCAAGAATCAGACTCATGCCGCGTCGGATCAAAGCCTGATCGTCGGCAATGAGGACGCGAATGGGCGATGGGCTGGATGTGGCTGTCATGGTCGATGTGATGTTTTGCATGTCATGATTTTACTGTCAGGCGTGACCTCCAGTGCTGAATTGGCACCGAATTGCAGGGTGCCCTTGGTCATTCTGTTGCTGTGACGATAAGCATGTTTGCGTGCCAACTGTTATTGTTGGCACATGTACGCATCGTTTATTGCCTTTCTCAGTCGTTTCGACCCGCGCCACCGCCTGTCTACTGCCATCGGCTGGCTGGTTTTCGGCCTTGCCTTCACGCTTGCCCTCGTCGCAGCGGCCTGGGTTGGCCAGATTGTCCGCACCAATCTGATCCAGCAGCACAACCTGCGCTTGTCGAGCACGGCCGATCACATTGCGTCGGAATTGAATCTTGCGTTGTCGCTTCGCCTGCAATCCGTCAGTCTGTCAGCAGCCATGCTGTCGGGCGACATTCGCAGCAAAGACAAGGCCAATCTTCAGCGCGTACTTGCAGACGTACAACAGAACTTCCCCGATTTCGTCTGGATTGCTGCGGGCGACGCCGATGGACATATCGTCGCTTCGACCGACCCCAAGGTTATCGGCGGCAATGTTTATCTCTACACATGGGCCTCCCAGGGCCAAATCGTGCCGTGGATCGAAGAGGGTGTGAGCTACAACGATCAGGGGCGCAAGGAGCTGCATTTCATCAAGCTGACCGCGCCGATCCGCGGCGACAACGGCAGCGTACTCGGCGTGATTGCCGCACGTATGGCCTGGGATTGGGTGCAGGAGCTGGCGGACGATATCAATCGCAGCATGAATCATGCGTCGCGCGAGGAGTGGTTGCTCATCGATCGCCACAACATCGTTCGCGTCGGCCCAAAGGAACTGCTCGGTCAACCGTGGGAAGAGCCGACCCCGCCGATTCCGGCCGTCTTGTCGGAATACGGCTTGGGCAGTCTGCCGCCTAATCTTGCGCTCTACAAACTCAATGCCGGTCGCAGTTATCTCGTAGCGCAGGCACGCGCGGAAGACAACGAGTCGCTTGAGCAACTTGGCTGGCATGTCGTGGTCGTACAGCCGCTGAACGAAGTCATGGATTTCGCCACGCGTGTTCAATACCAGATCGCCAGCGTGCTGCTCGGACTAGGCCTAGCGGCAACCGTGCTCGGTTTTTCGCTCGCACGCCGCCTGACACGGCGCGTGCGCCTGATCGCTCGTTCCGCTGATGATGTTCTGGCGGGTACCGCAAAACAGATAGCCGTGCCTGATGGGCAGGATGAGGCCGCGCGCCTTGGTGCGGCACTGGACCGTTTGTTGCGTGCACTGCAACGTGAACGCGACGATTTGCGCAGTCTCAATGCCGAACTCGATCAACGCGTTGCGGCACGTACCCAGGAAATTCAGCGCCTTGCCGAAGAGGCCCGCTACGCCGCCGTCGTGCGTGAACGCCTCAAGATCGCACGTGACTTGCACGACACGCTGGCGCATTCGATGATGGCGATGCTGACCGAAATTCGCTTGCTCAAGAAGATCGCTGCCACGCAGCCGGAGGCATTGGCGGATGAGTTGGCCGAGGCCGAAAAGGCCGCACATCAAGGCTTGCAAGAGGCACGTGCCGCCATCGGGCAAATTCGCTACAACCCGGCTCGTGACGTCGGTCTGGGCGTTGCGCTGCAGGATCGCCTGAGGCTTTTTGGCGAACGTACCGGTATCGATACAAGCATCGATTGCGATCCCGCACTGGCAACCTTTTCCGAGGAGCGTGCGGAAACATTGTTCCGCATTACTGAGGAAGCATTACGCAATGTTGAAAAGCACGCCGGTGCCAATCGCGTCACGATCAGCTTCAATACCATGCAAGGCAATGGTCGGACCTTGCTGTGCCTGCGCATCAGCGACGACGGTATCGGTTTCGATCCCCATGCACCACATCCGGGGCATTACGGTCTTGTGGGGTTGCGCGAGCAGGCGAATCTGATCAACGCGCAGATCGACATTCTCAGTCAGCCGGGGCAGGGTACGCAAATTGTCGTAATGCTGCCTTTGGCGTCTGACGTCGACTAGATCCGACGTCTGAAGTCAGCCGTAACGGCGTGCTGCTTCGACGGCCAGCCCGGCGCCGATGCTGCCGAAGAGATCGCATTCCATCGCTTGCGCCTGCGGCAACAGGGCGGCGATACGTGAACGCAGGCGGGGGATGCCGCTGGAGCCACCGGTGAAAAGCACGGTATCCACTGTATCTGCCTTGATGCCGGCATCGACAAGCAGTTGCGATACGGTTTGCGCGACTTGATCGTGCAGCGGTTCGCTGGTCTGCTCAAATGCTTTGCGCGTCAATGTTTCGGCAAGCCCTTCTTCCAGTGCATCGAGGCGGAGTTTCACGCTCGCCTGGTTGGACAACGCGATCTTGGCCTGTTCGACCTCATTGGCAAGCCAATGCCCGGTACGGGTTTCGAGGAGTGTCAACAGGCGCGAGGTCTTCGCCGGCTCCTGACTGTCGAGGAGCATGGCTTTCTGCTCGGCCATGCTTTGGCGCGTGTAGGCAGCGTTGATGGTGTGCCAGGTGGCAAGTGTGAAGAAAATGCTGGACGGCATTTCGCGTCCGGTTTTCAGCAGACTGCGGTAGCCAAGCATCGGCATGACGCCATCGAGATTCAATTGGCGATCGAAATCCGTTCCACCGATGTGCACACCGCCGGTGGCGAGTACATCGTTCTTGCGTTCAGCTTGTCGTGCGCGTTCGGGGGAGAGTCGAATCAACGAGAAGTCCGATGTGCCGCCGCCGATGTCGGCGACAAGGACGAGCTCTTCGCGCGCGATGGTTGTTTCGTAGTGATACGCCGCAGCGATGGGCTCGTACTGAAAACTAATGTCGCGAAAGCCTACGCTGCGCGCGACTTCGGCCAGCGTATTTTCCGCAGCCTTGTCGGCAGCTTCATCACCATCGATGAAATGCACGGGCCGGCCCAATACGACGCGCTCGAATGTGCTGCCGTTGTGTGTGTCGATACGATGCTTCAATTCGCCAATGAACTGGCGCAACAGGTCGCGAAAGGGCAGGGCTCGGCCATTCACTTCGGTTTGTCCATCGATGAGACTGCTGCCGAGCAGGCTTTTCAGCGAGCGCATCAGCCGGCCTTCGTATCCCGCCAGGTAATCAATTAGACCGGCGCGGCCGAAGCGCGTAACGTCGTCCTCGGCGTTGAAAAACACGACCGACGGCAGCGTGACTTTATCGCCCTCGAGCGGCATGAGTTCGGCATGGCCGGACACGATACGGGCAGCAGTGGAGTTGGAAGTACCGAAATCGATACCGCAGGCAGCAGAAGTACGGGTCATGCGATGGAAGCGAGAATTAAGGCAGTTTCGGCGAGGCAGCGTTGCCATGCTGCCATGGCATTGCAGCTTGTTCCGTGTGACGATTTGATGGGGAGTTAACCGCACGGGCGGCGGATTTTACTACATGCGTTCGCCGATTCTTGTCGCCCCTTGTGCCGGTCTGATGCGCTCAAGCCAGCATCTTGTCGATATCGACTTCATCGATGAGAGCCGGCTGCATGTAGGTGTGAGCATATGTTCTGTAAACCCCAGAGCGCAGAAAGAGCTCGAACAACTCAGGATCAATGTGCTGGCTGTTTTTCATGCGGCTCATGATGTCGATGGCTTCCGATAGTGTTTTGCCTTTTTTGTAAGGGCGGTCGGTTGCCGTCAGCGCTTCAAAAATATCGGCGATGGCCATCATGCGCGCGACCGGGCTCATTTCGTCCTTGTGCAATCGTTTCGGATAGCCAGTGCCGTCCATTTTTTCGTGATGGCCGCCGGCGATTTCCGGTACGTTCTGCAAATGACGCGGAAAGGGCAGTGCCGACAGCATGATGATGGTCTGCACAATGTGCTCGTTGATCTTGTAGCGTTCTTCGTCTGACAGGGTGCCGCGACTGACAGTCAGATTGTGCATCTCACCGCGGTTGTACTGCAGCTCGGGCACCTGTATGTGAAATCCCCACGGATTGTCCAACTGGATTTTTTCGGATTCGCGACGCTTGATCCTGTGCTCCGGCTTGTCGGCGAGCACACGTTCTTCTACGGGCAGAGACATTCGAGATTCACTGTCCTTGCGTTCCCGTTCTTCATGCGAGATGCCCAGGCGATCATCAAGCGTACGCATCCACGTGCGTGAAGCAATGCGTGTGAGGCGGTCAATCTTTTCCGGTGCCATGAACTCGCCGCCCTCGTTGCATTCGGCAATAAATGCAAAGTCCGCGTCGAGTTGAGCCAGTTCACTTGCCAGCTCGGCTTCGGCCGTTGTTGTCGGCCTACCTGCGGCTACGGCCTTGAGGCTGCGGATTTCGGCGTCGCGCTTGAGTACTTCGAAACGCATGCGTACTTCGTGGATGCGGTCGTAGATGGTTTCCAGTTTGGTCGCCTTGTCGACAACGTACTCCGGCGTTGTCACCTTGCCGCAGTCGTGTAGCCACGAGGCAATGTGTACGGCTTCCCATTCATCGTCATTCAGATTGAAGTTTGCATACGGGCCGGTTTTGGCCTCGCAAGCGGCGCGCGCCAGCATTTTGGTCAGCACTGGTACACGCTCGCAATGGCCGCCGGTATACGGACTCTTGGCATCAATGGCGCCGGCGATGAGCTTGGTGAATGCTTCGAATAGTGCTTTCTGGTCGCGGATCAGACCGCGGGTTTCGAGCGAGCTGCTGGCCGAATCGGAAATGGCGCTGGCGAACGCGAGCTGTGCGGCATCCATCGGTGTCTGGCGTTGCAGGATCATGATACCGAGCAGGTCGCGTTGACGATTCAGCAATGGCACACATACCCAGTACGAAATGCCATTCTCACGCACCAGTGCATTCAATCCGAATTGTGCGCATTCACTGGGTGAAAGTGGTGCGTCTTGTGCTTCCTGTTTTGCGATGGTTGCCTTGATCGACGCAGGTGCATCCGATAGCGACATGGAATGCAGTGCAGTGGTGAACTCCTCATTGTTGTCGGTGAAGGCGACGCAAGGAGTCAGGACCTCTGCTTCGGCAAGATAGAGTGCACCAGCGGACGCATTGCTGACATTCATGGTTTCCCTCAGCAGCATGGACAGCAAAGCCTCGAAATTTTTCTCGGCAGCAACGGCGTGCGTAATGGTCATGAACTTGCGTATTGCACGCTTCATGAGTCCCATGGTTTCAGCCAATGCATGAACCTCGGTGATGATTGAGCTGGCTTGAACCGGTGCGCTGAAGTCGAAATGGCGTATCGCCTCCGCTTCTTTCGACAGCATGCGAATCGAGCGTGAAATGATGCGTGCAGTCAGATAAATCACGGGAATGGCCGCCAGCATGATCAAGAAAACGCTGATGATCGATGCCGAGCGTATTTTCAATGCAACGGCGAACAGCTCTTTTTCGGGGATTGCCGTAATCAAGTAGAGCGGTTCGGCCCCCTTGAGTCGGAGCGGTTGCACCGTGATTTGCCACTCACCGTCGGGCAGCGATACCAGGCGAGATACCTTGTCCCGATCCTGCGCTTCGCGGATGGCGGCTGACAGGCCTTGCATCGGTGTAATGCCGAAAGCATCGATGTCGCGCAGTTCAGGATTGGCCGATGAGGTGTTGGTCTGCACGAGCAGGCTGGCCTGGTTTTCGTACGCGATGACCTTGCCGTCGGCACGGATGATGGCTAGCTGGCTGTCCGGCGTAATCTTTTGCCTGTGCAAGACTTCACCCAGCGCATCCAGCGGAATATCAGCGCCGACGACGGCGCTGCCATTACCCATACGCCGCGCGATGGTGACACCAACCTTGGGGGACGAATAAAACGGGTAGGGCTGCGTTGTGATCGTTGCCAGTGTTTTCTGCGCTTGCAAATACCAATCACGCAAGCGCGGATCGTAATTTGCCGGATACGTTGGCCTGTCTTCTTCGCTTAACAGACCAAGTGTCTCATCCAGATAAAAAATCTTGCCGATGGAGTTTTCGGGTTTGCGTTCGATGCTGCGCACGATGAAGCGGGTACCTTCTGGCGCCTTCAATTTCAGGCGCTCATCCTCGTTAGCTAATCGTTGCAGCAGGAAAAAATCGCCCGTGTTGTAACCAATGTAGAGACTCGAAACGCCGGCCGATTCCTGCAGAGGCACGGACATCGCCTTGATGTTTACCATGCGCTCTTGCAAGGTTTTTGCCTGGAGCAATGGCCCTTGCGCGAATATCTCGACGGTCGTCTGCACAGGACCGACCATGCCGTGAATCTCGCTGACCACTTCGCGACCCGCACGGTGCGTCAAATCTTCCGCTGATGCCGCCAACATATCGCGCGACATGCGATAGCCGATCGTCGTAATCGCGCCGCTGATGATGATGGTCATCAGAAGAAACAGCGTGGACAAGTGAATATGCAGAGGCAGCTTGAAACGCATGACAACCGATCTCC
>DATJJR010000050.1:0-8333 GCA_035492055.1 Rhodocyclaceae bacterium
GATGCGCAGAAGCCGCGTTTCAAGGAAATTCAGGAAACATTGTCTGCACTCTCGGCGAAATTTTCCGAGAACATTCTTGATTCCACCAATGCCTATATCGAATGGGTGATGGATGAAAAGCTTTTGTCTGGCATTCCTGCCGACGCCATTGCGGCCGCACGTGCTGCGGCCGACAGGGAAGGGAAGTCCGGCTGGAAGTTCACGCTGCATGCACCGTCCTACATTCCGGTGCTGCAATACGCGGACGATCGCGCCTTGCGCGCACGCATGTATCGCGCCTATGCAACGCGTGCATCCGAATTCACGCAACTGAACGGCAAGCCCGAATTTGACAACACGCCTTTGATCGAACAGATCGTTGCGCTCAAGGACGAAGAATCGAAGATGCTCGGCTATAAAAGCTTCGCCGAGCTTTCACTGGTGTCGAAGATGGCCGATACGCCGGCGCAGGTCATTGCCTTTTTGCACGATCTGGCTGCCAAGGCACGCCCGTTTGCGGAACGGGATGTGGCGGAGCTGCGTGCATTTGCGAAGACTGAGTTGGGCCTCGATACGCTTGAATCGTGGGACATGGCCTACGCTTCAGAAAAGCTCAAGCAGCAGCGCTACGCTTTTTCCGACGAAGACGTGAAGCAGTACTTCCCCGAGCCGAAGGTCATCGAAGGTCTGTTCCGCGTCATTGAGTCGTTGTACCAGGTGACGTTGGAGAGCGACAGTACGTCGACCTGGGATCCGGCCGTGCGTTTCTTCAAGATTCAACGCGATGGCAAGACGATCGGACAGTTTTATCTCGACCTGTACGCGCGCGAAACCAAGCGCGGCGGCGCCTGGATGGACGAAGCGGTAACGCGCCGTCGTATCGCTGACAAGGTGCAAACGCCGGTGGCGTATCTCACGTGCAATTTCCCCGCGCCCGTGAATGGCAAGCCCGCGACTTTCTCGCACGACGATGTCATCACGTTGTTCCATGAAACCGGGCACGGTCTGCATCACTTGCTGACACAGGTCGACGAATTGCCGGTGTCGGGCATTCATGGGGTTGAATGGGATGCCGTCGAGCTGCCGAGTCAGTTCATGGAAAACTTCTGCTGGGAATGGGATGTCCTGCAAGGCATGACCGCACACAGCGAAACTGGTGAACCGCTGCCGCGTGTCCTGTACGACAAGATGATTGCGGCGAAGAATTACCAAGCCGGCATGCAGACCTTGCGCCAGATCGAGTTTTCCCTGTTCGACCTTCAGTTGCATGCGGTTCCGGCAAGCGAGGCGAAGCATTTCATGAAGATTCTCGACGCCGTGCGCAAGGAAGTCGCCGTTGTTGTGCCGCCCGAATGGAATCGGTTTCCGCAGAGCTTTTCGCACATCTTTGGTGGTGGCTATGCGGCTGGTTATTACAGCTATAAATGGGCCGAAGTATTGTCAGCTGATGCGTTTGCTGCGTTTGAAGAGGCGCGTGCAGCGAAAGGTTCTGATGCCAGCGTGCTCGATCCCGTGACGGGCGAAAAATTCTGGAAGGAAATCCTCGCAGTCGGCGGCTCGCGCCCGGCACTTGAATCGTTCAAGGCATTTCGCGGACGCGAACCGTCGGTGGATGCCTTGCTGCGCCACAACGGCATGGTTGCGGTGGGGTAAGCGCTAAAACCCGCCGATCCTGGGAGTCGGCCTCGCAAACAGAAAGGGCCCGAAAATCGGGCCCTTTCTGTTGCGCTTCCCCTTGATCAGGGAATTTTTTCCGGCTGTACCAGGAAGGAAATTTCTTCCTCCAGCAACACCGGATCGCCCACATTGAGTTCGATCAATCGGCGTAGATGAGTGACGCTATCGAGATCGATGTTCTCGCATTTCATCCCGACCTGTCGGTCATCGACATGTGCGATGTGTCCCCACAGCAGAATGTCTGTGCCCGGTGCGAGATTCAGTTGCAGACGACAACGCGCGTTGGTGTGCATATTCACGCGCTCGGGTAATTTCACGAGCGCGCCTCGTAAGGAAAGGTCCTCAATCTCCACATCGTATTCTTCCGAGTCGATGAGCAGTTTTGCGCCGGAATGAAAGCTGGCGCGCCAGAAACGGCGGCGTTCTTGATCCACGGATGACATGTCGGGCTCCCGTTTGCGTTGATCCATTATAGGGGTTGCCGGGGCGTGTTCGGGTTAAGATCGCGCTCATGAAAATTGCCGCTTGGAACGTCAACTCCCTCAAGGTCCGCCTGCCACATCTGCTTGACTGGCTTGCGGCGCAGAATCCGGACGTCGTGTGCCTGCAGGAGACCAAGACCGAGGACAAGGGATTTCCTTTCGCCGCATTGGAAGCTGCTGGTTACACGGCAATTCACAATGGACAGAAAACCTACAATGGTGTGGCGATCCTTTCGCGTCATCCGCTAGAGGCCGTGCACCGGGATATCCCGGATTTCGACGATCCACAGAAGCGCATCATTGCTGCGACCGTCAATGGCGTGCGCATTGTCTGTGCCTACATGCCGAATGGCAGCGAAGTTGGCTCGGAGAAATATGAATATAAATTGCGCTGGTTTAAGGCGCTGACCGACTGGCTGCGCGAAGAGCTGAAACAATGGCCGCAGCTTGCTTTGCTCGGCGATTACAACATTGCACCCGAAGATCGAGACGTACACGATCCTGCAGCATGGGCCGGCAAGATTTTGTGCTCGGAACCGGAGCGAGCGGCGTTCAAGGCACTCCTGGATTTGGGGCTGAGTGATTCATTCCGGTTATTTGATCAGCCCGAGAAGTCTTTCTCGTGGTGGGACTACCGCATGATGGGTTTTCGCCGCAATCTCGGCTTGCGCATCGACCATATTCTCTTGTCTTCAGCCTTGGCCGATACCTGCGTATCGAGTACGGTGGACAAGGTGCCGCGCAAGCTGGAGCGGCCCTCCGATCACGCGCCCGTGGTGGCCGAATTACGCGACCAGTGAGTTCGTGATGTTGACGTAGTGCGCAACGGACAAGGTTTCCGCGCGTGCCGTCGGCGCTATGCCCAAGGCTTCGAGTTGGGCTTCGGTCACGATGCCTTTCAATGTGTTGCGCAGCATCTTGCGCCGTTGCGAAAACGCTGCAGTAACAACTTCACCGAACAGGCTTTCGTCCTTTACCGCCAACGCTGATTCCGGCTTCGGAATCATGCGCACGATGGCCGAATCGACTTTCGGTGCTGGCACGAATGCACCGGGCGGCACGATGAACAGCCGATCCATGTCATAGCGATACTGCAACATCACCGACAGTCGTCCGTATTCGCTGCCGCCGGGTTCGGCGACCATGCGATCCACAACTTCCTTTTGCAGCATGAAATGCATGTCTTTCACCTTGGGCGCAAACGTGCTGAGGTGAAACAGGATAGGCGTCGATATGTTGTAGGGCAGGTTACCGACGATACGGATGTCGCGCTCGGCCAGGGTGCCGAAGTCGAATTCAAGCGCGTCGCCTTCATGGATGGTGAGTGCATCCGGGCTGTGATTGTCCTTCAGACGTGCGATCAGATCGCGGTCGATCTCGACGACATGCAGGTGATCAAGCGCTGCCATCAATGGAACCGTCATGGCGCCAAGGCCAGGTCCGATTTCGACCATGCAATCATTGCGCTTTGGATTGATGGCGGAAATGATGTTGGCGATGATGCCGGGCGACGAAAGAAAGTTCTGGCCGAAACGCTTGCGGGCGCGATGTTCCATGGATGTGTATGTAGTTACTCTGCGGTCGAGTCACTCATGACGAGCTTGCCGTCGATGAAGAGGTTCAGCGTACGGTGGCCGAATTCGGTCCACGTTTCGTTATCGGTGAGCGGTTGGGTCGCGACGATGGCAATACGGTCGTCAGCGTGATTCACCGCATTGAAATCGATAGTCATGTCTTCATCCTTGAGGTGGGCCGTGGCGAACGGTGCCTGCCGGATGATGTAGTTGAGCTGCTTGCCACAATGCGCAAAGAGAAAGTCGCCATTGGAAAGCAGGAAATTGAATTCGCCATGCGCGGCAATGCGCTTCGATAGTTCACGCAGTACCGGAAAGATGCGCTCAGGGGTCGGCAGCGAGGCAAACTCGTTGCGCAGATGATGCAGCAGATAGCAGAACGCCCGCTCGGAGTCCGTATCGCCGACAGCTTGGTACGGGCCGATCAGTTTCGGGTGAAAATCCTTGAGATCGCCGTTATGCGCGAACACCCAATGACGCCCCCACAATTCGCGTTGAAACGGATGCGTGTTCTCGAGTGCGCTGCGGCCTTGCGTGGCCTTGCGGATGTGTGCAATGACATTGGTTGAACGAATCGGATACTGGCGCACCATGTCAGCAATCGGCGACTCGCAGGCTTGTTGTACGTCGAGGAAGGAGCGGCAACCGCGCCCTTCAAAGAACGCAATCCCCCAGCCATCCTTGTGCTCATCGGTTTTCCCGCCGCGCGTACGAAACCCTGCGAAGGAAAAGCAGATGTCGGCGGGCTTGTTGCCGTTCATCCCGAGTAGCTGGCACATGATTCTGACTTTCTGACGGTCTGCGAGGATGAAGGAATTATAGGGCGGTCAGGTGCGTGATTACTTGTCGCGCACTCGGAAATAGCCCCAGAGCAACGCGAGTATTGCGGCACACGCCGAGGCAATCAGTACGCCCAATTTCGCCGAACCGAGCAATTGTGGGTCGGTGAATGCCAGCATGGCAATGAAGATCGACATGGTGAAACCAATGCCTGCGAGCAAGCCGACCAGCGCAACACCTTCCCACGTGACGTTGGTGGGCAGTCGACACCAACCAAGGCGTACTGCCAGCCAACTGACAACCATGACGCCAAGCGGCTTGCCGATGACGAGTGCAAGCGCGACGCCAAGCATGACATGGAGCGCGGCGGCGTCCGACCAGTCGTGATCTCCGAAGCCGACGCCCGCATTGGCTAGCGCAAACAGCGG
The DNA here is from genome assembly GCA_035492055.1 of Rhodocyclaceae bacterium. Taxonomy (GTDB): domain Bacteria; phylum Pseudomonadota; class Gammaproteobacteria; order Burkholderiales; family Rhodocyclaceae. Next base: position 4,921 of record DATJJR010000050.1, read on the forward strand.
CATGATCAAAAGCGAGACCCATGGGTGCAGGGCTTTTTGTACACGAATGACGGGCGGTAGTTGCTGTGTGGATTGCGTTGTGGCCGGCGTCAACAGACCGAGCACGACGCCGGCCAGTGTGGGATGTGCGCCCGCCTTGAGTAAACCGAGCCATATGATTGCGCCGGGGAGGACATAGGCCCAGGCCGAGGCGACGCCGCAACGCTGGAAGACAAGCACAAGCGCGATGCCAGCACCAACGATCAGCAACCCCTCCGTTGCCAGGCCGCCGGAGTAAAAAAGCGCGATGATCAGTACGGCGACGATGTCGTCGATGATGGCGAGTGCCAGCAGCAAAATGCGCAGGTTGGCCGGGATCGATTTGCCCAGCAGCGCAAGAATGCCGACAGCAAAGGCAATGTCGGTGGCCGTTGGTACGGCCCAGCCGCGCGCCTGGGCATCGATCCGTATATCGCCGGGGTTTAGCAAGAGATAAATCAGCGCGGGAACGCAGACGCCACCGATGGCTGCGATGACCGGCAGTGCTGCCTGGCGTACGCTGGACAAGGCGCCGGCATGAATCTCTTGACGGATTTCCATGCCGACGACGAGAAAGAAGAACGTCATCAATCCGTCGTTGATCCAGAAATGCAAGGTGTCAACGATGCTGAGGTTGCCGATTCCCAGCGGCAAGGTGAGATGCCAGAGATGTTCGTAGCTGTCGGCGGCGGGTGAATTGGCCCATACCAGGGCGATTGCTGTGATTGCCAGCAGGAGCCCACCGCCGAAGGCATCAGTGTGAAGTAGTTTGGAAATGGATTGCAGGAGGCGGTGCGACATGCGATCTCCAATATTCAGTGACGTACTTGCGACATGTCGAGCGCGGCTTGTACCGCGGCAAACAGGCTTTGTGCATTGGCGCGGCCAGTGCCGGCAAGGTCGAGCGCAGTGCCGTGGTCGACCGACGTACGCACAATGGGCAGGCCGAGGGTGACATTGATGCCGGTGTCGAAAGCCGCATACTTGAGTACGGCGAGGCCCTGGTCGTGATACATGGCGAGTTGCGCATGCGAGCCGGCAAGGCAATGCGGCGTAAACAACGTGTCGGCAGGAAGCGGACCCACGAGATCCATGCCTTCGCGTCTGAGTGATTCAACAACTGGCGTGATGACTTCGATTTCTTCACGGCCGAGATGACCGTCTTCACCGGCGTGCGGATTGAGCCCGGCGACGAGAATACGCGGACGCGAAATGCCGAATTTCGTCACGAGATCGGCGTGCAGGATGCGCAGTGTTGTCGTCAGCGATTCTTGCGTGAGCGCCTCCGAAACCGAGCGTAGCGGCAGATGCGTGGTGGCCAGGGCGACGCGTAAACCGGAGTTGCCACCTGCATCGGCCAGCATCATCACGACACGCTGCGTGCCGGTCTTTTCGGCGAGATATTCGGTATGGCCAGTGAAAGGGATGCCAGCGTCGTTGATGATGCCTTTATGCACCGGCGCGGTGACCATCGCTGCATATTCGCCAGAGACGCAACCGGCGATGGCTCGATCAAGCAGATCGAGCACGTAGGTGGCGTTGGCTGAGTCCAGTTTCCCTGCCACGCAGGGCGCACGCAGTGGCACATGCTCAATCTGCAAAGTGACGTTGGACAGCCCCAGTTGTGTTGCGCGCGCCGCGATCAGATCGCGGTCACCGAGAATGACAATGCGAGCGTTGAAGGAGTGATGGGCGAGTGCGAGTGCAATATCCGGCCCGATACCGGCCGGCTCGCCCGAAGTGACAACGATGACGGGCTGTTGTGAGGTGTGCTCAGCGGTCATCGAGACGATATTCGACGTAGGCGTTGTCGCGCAGCTGACGCAGCCAGTCCTGATAAGCCTCGTCAGCCCTGCGCTCGCGCAAGGTCTGGCGGGCAGCCATGCGTAACTGTGCAGGATCGTTGGATGTATTGCGGCGACCCAGTACTTCAATCAGGTGCCAGCCGAATTGGCTCTTGACCGGATCACTGACTTTGTTCAATGGTAAAGCGTCCATGGCGCTCTGGAATTCCGGCACGGTCACGCCTTGGTCGAGCCAGCCGAGATCGCCACCGCTATTTGCCGACGGGTCGTCGGAATATTGCTTGGCGAGTGCAGCAAAATCACCGCCGTTGTCGAGCTTGGCTTTGATTTCGTCAATCTTGCGCTTGGCTTCGGCATCGCTGACGAGTTCGGTCGTCTTGATCAGGATGTGGCGTACATGCGTTTGCTGCGTACTTTGTGCCTGCAGTTTCCCACCGCGCTTGTCGACGAGTTTAATGATGTGAAAACCAGCGGCGCTGCGCAAGATGGGGCTGATGTTGCCCGGCTTCATGTTGGCAACGGCATCGGCGTAAAGCGGCGGCAACTGGTCGCGTGTGCGCACGCCGATGGAGCCACCCGACATGGCTTCGGGGCCGTCGGAGTAGGCAGCGGCAACCTTGGCGAAATCCTCGCCTTGCTGCAGGCGGCGCTGCGCTTCCTCGATCTTGGCGCGTTGCTTGGCAATTTGTTCAGGACCAGCCTGTTCCGGCAGACGCACGATTATGTGCGAAATCAGGTATTCGGCGCTGTCACCGCGTGCCTCGGCACTATTCAGGTAGTTGTCGATTTCGGCATCGGAAATAGTGACGCGGCTATCGACTTCACGATCGCGCACGCGCGCCATGATGATCTGCTGGCGAACTTCTTCGCGGAATTTGGTCCACGAAATATTGTCTTTCTCGAGCGCAGCCTTGAAGGCGTCAAGCGTCAGATGGTTGTTGTCTGCGATGCGACGCAGGGCGGCGTCGAGGTCGCTGTCGGTGACCGTGATCCCGGCATCGGTTGCAGCCTGCAGCTGGAGCTTTTCCATGATCAGGCGTTCCAGCACCTGACGCTTCAACTCTTCCGGCGAGGGCAATGCAATGCCTTGCTTCGTCAGGTTTTCTTTTGCATTGTCGATGCGAGTGTTCAGGTCGTAATTCGTGACTGCCTCGTTGTTGACTACGGCAATGACACGGTCGGCATCGATCGTCGTCGATGCGGCGTGTGCCGTGAATGCAACAAGGGGCGAGATGCAGAACAGACTGAAAGCGAAGAGGAGGGTGTTTTTTCTCATGCGTGTCTCCGAGGGCGATGCGCCGGAATTCAATAATAGGTACTGGTGCCGGAAGGTGCACCGGTACCGTAATTGCGGCCATAGCCGGGGATCGTGCGGCTCAAGACTTCGGCCGGATTGGAGCCGATGCTGGACAAGCCGCGCAGTTCGAGTTGAATGAAGAAAGTGGTGCTGCGAGTCGCTGCGGTCGTCGACAACTGCTGGATGACGCTGCGAACGGACCAGCATCCGGCGTTGTATTCGAAGCCGGCAATGCCTTCGACCAGGCGTTTGTCCTGCGTCGAGTAGTTGTAGCGGCCGAGTACAGACCAGCG
>DATJJR010000051.1:0-29355 GCA_035492055.1 Rhodocyclaceae bacterium
TTGCAGTACAAGCTGCACTGCATGTTGGACTTTGCGCCGCAACTTGAAATACGCGAGGTGCCTGATCCTTATTACGGCTCGGCGCGTGATTTCGAGCTTGTTCTAGACTTGCTTGAAACCGCGACCGACGGTCTGCTCGACCAAGTTACTTGGTAAGGATCAGCTTGTTTTCGCGTGTGACGCGTAGCAGGTAAACACCACCTTCGTGGACGATGCGTAACGCGCCTTGCGCCTGAAAAAGCTGTTCGCTGCTCACGAGCGGCGGCAATCCGTTCTCGCCCGGTGTGAGCGTGATGACGGGTGCCGTCGCATCGTTTCGCGAAGTGTTTGACATCAGTGCTGGCCGCCTGGGGCGGTGACAAAGCCGAACTTCGCGATGCCAGCGTCTCGCGCTGCGCCCATCACTTGTGCGACCTTTTCGTAACGGACGTCTTTGTCGGCAGACATGTGCACTTCCGGTTGCGGCTGCTGCTGCGAGGAAGATTCGAGCCGGTTCTTCAATTGCGCATCGCTGACCGGCTCGCTGTTCCAGAATGTTTGACCGTCGGCCTTGATTGCGAGATTGATTGTTTCCGGTTTTTGATCAACCGGTGCTGCGCTGACCTGCGGCAGATCAACCTTGATGGCCTGCGTCATCAGCGGCGCGCAGACGATGAAGATGATCAGTAGCACCAGCATGACGTCGACCAGCGGCGTCATGTTGATTTCCGACATGGGCATGTTGTTGCTCGAGTTGAACTCGCCTCCGCCGAATGCCATTACTTGACTCCTGTCAGGCGCTTGCTGTTTCCATTGTTGGCAATGGCACGACCGGTGGTGAAATAGGTGTGCAGATCAGTGGCGAAAGCATCGAGTTCGGCATTGACGACACGCAAGCCGCGCGTCAATGCGTTATAGGCGAGCACAGCAGGAATCGCGACGAAGAGACCGGCGGCGGTCATGATCAGTGCTTCGCCCACGGGGCCGGCGACCTTGTCGAGGCTGGCCTGGCCTGTGGCACCGATGGTTTCGAGCGCGTGGAAAATTCCCCAGACTGTGCCGAACAGGCCGATGAATGGTGCGGTCGAGCCAATCGATGCCAGGAAAGTCAGGCCGTTTTCCAGCTGGCTGTTGGCACGTGTGATGCCTTGGCGTAGCGAACGTGTCACGAGTTCTCCCAGCGAGAGGTGTGCGTCCAGGTGCGGTGCGTCATCGGCATGGTCGTTGAAGTGACGCACCGCCTGTGAAGCGCGTTGCGCGATGAAGGCGAAGGGCGCGGCCGGTTCGATGCGAATCAGGCCATCCTCGAAGTTGGCGGCTTGCCAGAAACTTTCAACGAGGTGGCTGCTCTTGCGGCGCAGGCTGACAATTTGCCAGCTCTTTGCACCAATGACCGCCCAGCTTGCAATGGACAGAATGACCAGAATGGCGGCGACGGCGTGAGAGACGAAATCTCCCTGCGTCCAATAGCTGCCGAAGTCGAAAGAGGCGGACATGTTTACTTCTCCAGATGGAAGTTGACGGGAACAATGACGGAGGCAGCAACAGCTTCGCCGCCGCGCTTGGCCGGAACGAATTTCCAGCGTTTGACCGTCATCAGAGCGACATCGTCGAGGCGAGAGTAGCCGGACGATTTGTAAAGCGAAACCCTGCCGGCGGTGCCATCTGGCTGAACCTGAACTTCAAGCTTGACGACGCCTTCTTCACCAAAGCGAGTTGAAAGGGGCGGATACGGTGGGCGTGGATTATTGAGGTAACTAGCGTTATAGATCGGTTCTGAAGCCGTGTTGGCGGGATTTGGCTTGTCGGCACCGCTTGGTGGCGTACTTGGAACATCCTCTGCAGTACTCGGTGCAGCAGTGGGTTTGGGCTGACTAATGGCCGAAGGTGTCGGGACAGGTGCCGGTTTCGGCATGACCGTGGGCTTTGGCGTTGCTTTCACCACAGGCTGCGATTTGGGTGCTGGAGCTGGTGGTGTAGGTGCGGGCGGACTCATGGGCAACAAACTGACGCTGAAGACCTCAGGTGTTTGTGGCTGGCTGGGCTGCAGTAAAAAGAACGCAGCGATCAGCACAATGTGCGCAATCAGTGCCGCAATAACCCAAGGCAGGGCATTGCGCCAAGAGGATTGGGGCAAATCAAAGTTCTCTGAGGCTAAAGCGAGTGCAGCCATAAAAATCGAAGGAAACGTAAATGCGTGCCGACGGGGTGCGGCCTTTAGATGAGAATGTATCGCATTTACTTTGTGATGTAAAGGACTGTAAGTTGTCTGCAAATGATCGGCTTTGCCTTATCCAGCAAGGAATGACGGGATTTCCGACAAGGTGCGCTGCTAAAAGATGCTCGTTTTTGCAATCGCTTGTTACACTCCATGCATATACGATCTTTGAGCATGTTTAGCTCTTTCATTTTTAATAAATCACTCACCGGAACTTTGCTGATGAAACGCCACTTCTGTTGCCTTCTGGCCTCGGTTGCACTGATGGCCTGTGCGACACAACAGGACAAGCAGACCGTGCGCCTTTGCACGGACAGCGGTTGTTACGATGCGCCGAAGTCGACCGCGACATTTGTCCCCGATCCGGTGAGTACGCCAGCGCAGGACAAGCGCATGGATGCGCTGACTGCGCTGGCCGAGCGCGACCCTCGTGCCGCCTACGACCTGGGCTTGCGTCTGTATCGTGGTGATGGTGTACCGCGCAATACTTATCAAGCACTGACATGGATGCGCAGTGCTGCCGAACGCGGCTATGTCGATGCGCAGTTGGCATTGGGGCGTTTTTATCTGGTTGGCCTGGAGGAAATGGGATCGGATCCGGCCGAGGCTGAATCCTGGCTGGGCCTTGCGGCCGCAAAGGGGAATGCCGAGGCAAAACGCCTGCTTGTGCAGGCGAGTGCCGCCAAGAAGAACGAGGCCGCGCAACGCCGCCTTGAAGAAAGCAACAAGCGTCAATGGCAAGCCATGTGGGCCAGCGGATATCAATACCGCACTTACTGGTATGGAAGTAGTTGGGTGTTTTATTGAGACCTGTGTTCTGCAGGTCAGTTTTATCTAACGGGAGAGAAGCAAGAATGAAGATGGAAAAAGCTATCGGCGCAGCCCTGATTGCGGCATCTGCCGTGTTGAGCGGTTGCGTGACGACCGGTGATTCACCCACGGCTGCTTCGGGTGCTGCCGGCGGCAGTACCAGCGTCAATGCAAATCCACAGCTTGAGCGTTGCGATGCGCCGCTCGGTACACTGGCCGTGGATGACGGTCGCGGCAAGGAGTGGTATGCCTCGTTCGGTGCGGCGACCAAAGTTACCTCGCTTGAACCATTGCTGCGCCTGGCGATTCAGCAGTCGAACTGTTTCGTGATCACCTCGATCGGCAACAATCGTACTGAAGCCAAGCTGGCGGCGATCACAGACAAGCAGCGCAATTCTGGCGAGTTCCGTGCCGGTTCCAAGCAGCAGAAGGGCCAACGCGTTGCGGCTGATTACTATATGGAGCCTTCGATCATTATCGACAATGACCCGACGACGTCGATGGCGGGCGCCCTGGGCGGTTTGCTGGGGCCGGGTGTTGGTGCAATTGCAGGCTCGGTTCAATCCAAGGTATCGGTCGTTACGCTGACCTTGTATGACATTCGTTCGTCGGTACAGATTGGCATTTCCGAAGGCAATGCTTCCGCGACCAACTACGGTGCGGCGCTGGGTGCTTTTGGAGGCGGTGCTGCCGTAGGCCTGGGTGGGTTCTCGCGTACACCAGAGGGCAAGGCAACGGTTGCTGCCTTTATGGATTCTTATAACAAGATGGTGATTTCGCTACGCAACTACAAGGCTCAAACGGTGAAGGGCGGTTTGGGGCGAGGTGGCCAGCTTAAAGTAGGTAGCTAAGATCGTCAGTTGAATTGCTCGATCAAGATGTAAAGCAAAACGCCCGGCAAATCCGGGCGTTTTGCTTTGGTGCAAGCTGATTTAAGATGCGCGGTCTTTGTGCTGCCGAATTCCTCTGACATCATGATTTCTCACCTGTCGCACGATGCTGTGAGTCTTTATCAAGACTGCGCCGAGCGTGCGCGCACCTACGCTGAGTTGCCGTTCGGCAAGCCTGGGCGATTGCTACGGAAATCGGTGCATGGGCAGAAGCTTGTCTATCGCGAAGTGTCAGTACTGTCGGGCGATACACGCCTGCGCAAATTGGGCCCGTTTGGTTCGCCTGTGGTTGAAGATGCCGATGCCGTTTTCCATGCTGCGACATGGATGCCGGCAGCCTTAGTGCATTTGCGTGAGGCCGGTTTTTACGGCGCAGCACGTCAACTTGAAGAACCTTTGATCGCTGCCTTCAATCTGGGGTTGTTTTCCTCGGGGGCAGTACTGATTGGACCATTGGCTTATCTTTTTTGGTTGAATGAGCTGGGTGCTCGTGTGCCGAGTCATGTGCCGGCAGCGCCGGATTTGGAGCTGGCTTTGTCCGAACATGCAGTTTTGTCTGATGCACAAGCGGACTTCTTCAAGCGCTGCATCAAGACCAGGCAATCCCGCTTGCATGTGCATTTCGAAATGGCCGATTACACGCGTTACCTGCAAAGTCGCATGCGTTTGCCTTACGAGGCCTTGCTGAAGCGTCATTGTTTCATGACGCACCTGCATTACCTCACGCGTTCGGCACAAGCGGCAACGGCGTTGGTGGGGGACTATCTCGTGCCGGTTTTACTGCCGTCGCCTGGGCGGATCTACTGGCAGAAGCTTCACTGGAGTCGCCTGCCGGACAATCCTCGCGCTGAGGCCGAGCGGCATGAGGCGCTGGTGCTCGGTGCCGCTATTCAACGTGTCATGCCTGACGAGATTGAAAGAGCACGGCGGGAATTGCCAGTGCAATGGGCGCGGCAATTGGCGGCGGATGTCGGTGTAATGCGGCGTCTGGCGCGAGGTACACCAAATACTTCTGCGTCTGCCCGATTGTTCGAGGCGTAATGTTAAGGCCGAGAAACCAACAGCAAAACAAAAGTAAAACGGCCAGCATCATGCTGGCCGTTTTGTTTCCGTCTTTTGCTTGCCGATCAGGGCTGGCGAGTTTCGACGATTTGCAGCGGTTCTTCCGCGATGACGACGGCTGCACGCGGCTTGCGACCGAGCTGAACCGGCGCCTCTTGAACCGTTGGTGCGGTGGCATTGCCACTGGTCTCGATCATAACGAGGCCAGCACCTGCGAGATCAACCGGCTTCGTGGATTCGACCGCCACAGATACTGAGGGAGATGTCGCTTGAGTGACAGCAGGCTCAACGACAACAGGTGCAGCCACAACGGGCGCCGCAACCATTGGTGCGACAACAACGGCTTCAACGGCAGCAGGAGCGACTGGTTCAACAACAGGCGCCGTGATTTCGATCACCGGTGTTGTTTCAACGATCACTTCCTTGATAACCGGTACAGGAGCGGCCTGAACGCTTGGTGCAACTTCGGTCGAGGTGCTCGGTGTAACCATTGCTGTGGAGGATTCGGTCACAACAGCATCCAGTGTGTCTGTGTGCTCGCCCGAGGTTTCTGCCGTCTCGGTCTGCGGACGATCTTCGCGACGACCACCACGACCGCGACCGCCGCGGCGACCACGACGACGACCGCCTTCGCGTTGTTCGCCTTGCGCCTCGGTATTTTCGCCACCTTCAGCCATTGCGTTCACGGCGAGATTTTCTGCCGGGGCTTCGCTGGTTTCGGTGGTGCGGGGCGGACGTGGTTCACGCGGCTGACGAGGCTCGCGTGGCTCACGCGGTTCACGTTGTTCGCGGGCTTCGCGGTTTTCGCTGCGTTGCTCGTTACGCTGTTCGTTACTGCGGCCTTCGCTACGTTCGTTGCGTTCGCCGCGCTCACCACGCTGACGGCGTTGTTGCTGATTGCCGTCCTGGTTTTCTTCACGACGCTGTTGCTTGTCGTTGCGTTCACCACGTTCCTTGCGATCAGCGTTTTCCGTACGCTGTTCATTGCGGCCTTCGCCACGATTGCGATCGCGACCGCCACGACGGTTGTTGTCGCGGCCACCACGTTCACGGCGCTGCGGTTTTTCCGCGACGACCGGTGCTGGTGCTTCCTTCGGCGTACCGATCAACCAGCCGAACAACTTGCTGATGAAACCGCCTTCGCTCTTGGCGGCGGGCTTGGTTTCGACGGCGCGATATTCGACCACCGGAGCGGCCGTCGCAGGCGTAATGCCTTTGACAGCGGCTTCTGGGCGCGTTGCGCGCTGCTCGCTATTGGCCGAAGGCGGCTGATAGCTCGCTTGTTTTTGCTCGTCGGCCATGCGATAGCTCGGTTGGCCGATGCCTTCCTGATTGAGCTGATCGTGACGCAGACGGACGATTTCGTGTGCCGGCGTTTCGAGGTGACGGTTCGGGACGATCACCAGATTGATGCGGTGGCGTACTTCGATGCGTGCGATGTCGACGCGCTTTTCGTTGAGCAGGAAGGTGGCGACATCGACCGGTACTTGTAGGTGCAGTGCGCCGGTGTTTTCCTTCATGGCTTCCTCTTCGAGGATGCGCAGAATGTGCAGTGCTGCCGATTCGGTGCTGCGGATGTGACCTGTGCCAGTACAGCGCGGGCAAGTGATGTAGCTGGTTTCGGCTAGCGCCGGACGCAGGCGTTGGCGCGATAGTTCAAGCAGGCCGAAGCGCGAGATCTTGCCGGTTTGCACGCGGGCGCGATCATGACGCAGTGCGTCGCGCAGGCGGTTCTCGACTTCACGCTGGTTCTTGGACGACTCCATGTCGATGAAGTCGATCACGATCAGGCCGCCCAAGTCGCGCAGGCGCAGCTGGCGGGCGATTTCGTCAGCGGCTTCGAGGTTGGTACGGAAGGCGGTTTCCTCGATGTCGCTGCCCTTGGTGGCGCGGCCGGAGTTCACGTCGACAGCCACCAGTGCTTCGGTGTGGTCCATGACGATGGCGCCGCCCGAAGGCAGATTCACTTGGCGAACATAGGCCGATTCGATCTGATGTTCGATCTGGAAGCGCGAGAACAGCGGTACGTCGTCCTGGTAGCGTTTGACGCGATTGACGTTGCCCGGCATGACCACGCCCATGAAGTGTGCGGCCTGCTCGAATACGTCGTCGGTGTCGATCAGGATTTCGCCGATGTCGGGTTGGAAGTAATCGCGAATGGCACGAATCACGAGGCTGCTTTCCAGATAGATCAGGAAAGGCGCCGGATTTTCGGACTTGCCATTTTCGCCCGTGCGGGGTGTTGCCGCAGATTCAATGGCCGTCCACAGTTGCAGCAGGTAGTTGAGATCCCACTGCAGTTCTTCTGCGCTACGACCGATCCCGGCGGTACGGGCAATCAGGCTCATGCCGTTCGGCACTTCGAGCTGATCCATGACTTCGCGCAATTCCTGGCGATCTTCGCCTTCGATGCGACGCGATACACCGCCGCCGCGCGGATTGTTCGGCATCAATACAAGATAGCGGCCGGCCAGCGAAATGTAGGTGGTGAGTGCCGCGCCTTTGTTGCCACGCTCGTCCTTTTCGACCTGAACGATAAGTTCCTGACCGACGGCAAGTGCGTCCTGGATGCGTGCCTTGGAAGGTTCGACACCGGCTTTGAAGTAAGCACGGGAGACTTCCTTGAAGGGCAAGAAGCCGTGGCGGTCGGAGCCGTAATCAACGAAGGCGGCTTCGAGGCTGGGCTCGATGCGGGTGATGACAGCCTTGTAGATATTGCTCTTGCGCTGCTCTTTGGCAGCGGATTCGATGTCGAGGTCGATCAGTTTCTGACCGTCGACGATGGCAACGCGCAGTTCTTCTGCCTGCGTTGCGTTGAAAAGCATGCGTTTCATGTGTGCTCCCGCGCGCGGGAACGGCACGACAAACCCCGCACCGTGGAATCAATGTCCCGGTGGTGCGTCCTTCTTCTGCAGTGTATGAGGCTGTTTCAGCATCTCGTGAGGCAGAGGGTTAGGTTTATCCGATTAGTTTCAACTCATGCCGCCCGCTATGGCTGGCCCGCATGAGGTAATCAATTCGTACCGTTACTGCGCGCAACTATTTAAGTTACCGGGCATGTTTTGCTGGGCGCTCGCGAGCGGCAGGCCGTGAATATGAACACAGCAGGGCGCGCGTACAAATCGTCCATGGGCGAAACATGCATCAAATACCGTTATAAGGCTAACGGCTTGCCTGATATGCAAACGCGCGGAATAACGCCGAAAAACAGGTTTACATCCCTCCGGCTACGTCGCGTGCCATGCCGCATCGCTGAGAATGTCGCAGGAACCTGCGGGCATCGCTCCGGACCGCGGCAACATCTCGACGTTACGCCACCGACGCCGCTTCGGGCCGCCGGGCACGCCATCGTCGGGATGGCAGACCGGCTGTTATTATAGGGCAATGAGCAGTTTAGGCAAAGAGGCGGTGACTTGGCTTGAAGTCGAGGAGGATTCCGCAGGGCAACGCATTGACAATTTTCTCCTGAAGATTTGCAAGGGCGTTCCAAACAGTCACATTTACCGCATCTTGCGTAGTGGTGAAGTGCGCGTGAACAAGGGGCGGGTCAAGGCGGAATACCGGCTGCAACTTGGCGATCAAGTGCGTGTACCGCCCATGCGCGTGTCTCAATCCAGCGAAAACAAGCCTGCTGCACCGGCGCGGGATTTTCCCGTTGTATTCGAAGACGAGGCAGTACTGGTCATCGATAAGCCTGCTGGCGTGGCCGTGCATGGCGGTAGCGGTGTCAGCTTCGGTGTCATCGAGCAATTGCGACGAGCAAGGCCGCAGGCAAAATTCCTGGAGTTGGCGCATCGCCTCGACCGCGAGACTTCGGGCTTGTTGATCATCGGCAAAAAGCGCTCGGCGCTGGTCAAGTTGCAGGATGATTTCCGCGATGGCGGCATGGGCAAGCGCTATTTCGCGCTGGTGAAGGGGCGCTGGCTCAATCCGACGCAACATATTCGAGACCCGCTTCACAAATATCTGATTGAAAACGGTGAACGACGTGTGCGCGTTGACCCCCAGGGCAAGCACGCGCACAGCATCGTTCGCTTGGTGGGGCGCTGGCAAACGGATTTTGGCTATTTCAGCTTGGTCGAAGTCGAGTTGAAAACCGGGCGTACGCATCAGATCCGCGTGCATTTGACGCATGCCGGTTTCCCTTTGTTGGGCGACGACAAATACGGTGACTTTGCGCTCAACAAGACGTTGGAAAAACAAGGGCTGCGCCGCATGTTTCTGCATGCTGCGAAACTGTCACTAAATCATCCGATGACAGGCGATACGCTGGCACTTGAGGCGCCGTTGCCGCCAGAGCTGGCGGGTTTTATTCAGTATCTTGACGAACACGGACAGCGTGATGGAAAAACGGTTTGACCTGATTGTCTTTGACTGGGACGGTACGCTGATGGATTCAGCCGCCGCCATTGTTCATGCTGTACAACAGGCGGCCCGCGACCTTGATTTGGCGCCGCCAACAGATGAGCGTGCGCGCCACATCATTGGTCTTGGCTTGCTTGATGCGCTCGAATACGCGATGCCGGGACTGGCGCGTGATCGTTACGAAGCAATGGTGGAACGTTATCGCTATCACTATCTGGCGCGCGATCACGAGCTGGTTTTATTTCCGGGCGCGCGAGAGCTTGTTGTCAGTCTTGCAGAACAGGGTTATATGCTCGCCGTGGCAACTGGCAAGACGCGTGTCGGTCTCGATCGCGCCTGGGCGCATAGCGGTATCGGCCCGATATTCCATGACTCGCGGTGCGCAGACGAATGTCATTCAAAGCCGCATCCACAAATGTTGTTGGAGCTGATGGATGCATTCGGCGTTGTACCCGAACGCACCTTGATGATCGGCGATACCACGCACGATCTGAACATGGCCAACAGCGCTGGTACACAGGGTCTTGGTGTGAGTTATGGGGCGCATCCGCGCAGCGAATTGGTTGCAACGGCCAGTGCAGGTTGTGTCGATAGCGTGGCCGAGTTGTCGGTATGGCTGAATGCCTGATCTATACTTGCACGCCACATTATTGAACCCGGTGCCAAAGCTAATCTTGCGTAATCCGGCGCCGAAACGTCACTTATCCGATCTGAACGAAACGAATCATGTCTGAAGAAAATCAACGCAATCCCCAGGGCTGGGAGCGCAATGTACTCGAAAAAATTGCGCTGGCAGGGCTCAAGGAGCAACGCGCACGCCGCCGTTGGGGCATTTTCTTCAAGCTGATCGGTTTTGCTTACGTTGGCCTCATGCTGGCGGCGTTCTTTGGCATTGGCAACAGCGATAGTGTCGTTGATGGTCGGCATACCGCGCTGGTGCAGATGAATGGCGTGATCGAGGCGCATGGCGAAGCGGATGCCGGCACGATCATCAGTGCGCTACAGAGCGCGTTTGACGACAAGAACACGGCAGGGGTTGTGTTGCAGATCAACAGTCCTGGCGGTAGTCCGGTTCAGGCCGGCATGATCTACGACGAAATTCGCCGTTTGCGCAAACTGCATCCGGATATTCCGCTGTACGCCGTGGTCGAGGACATTTGTGCCTCTGGCGGTTATTACGTTGCGTCGGCTGCGGATGCCATTTATGTGGACAAGGCAAGCCTTGTCGGTTCCATTGGAGTCCTCATGGACGGTTTTGGATTTACCGATGTGATGAAGAAGGTTGGCGTTGAGCGTCGTCTGCTGACGGCCGGTGAAAACAAGGGCTTCCTTGATCCTTTCTCGCCGAGCAATCCGAAGCAAACTGCCTATGCGCAGGAGATGTTGAGTGACATTCACACTCAGTTCATCGATGCGGTGAAGCAGGGGCGTGGCAAGCGTCTCAAGGAAACACCAGATATGTTCTCCGGCCTTGTCTGGACGGGCGCCAAGAGCGTTCAGCTTGGATTGGCGGATGGATTTGGCACGACCGACAGTGTGGCGCGCGACGTCATCAAGGCCGATACCGTGCATGACTATACGGTCAAGCAGAATTTCGCCGAGCGGATTGCCAAGCGCTTTGGCGCCGACATGGCGCAAAGCGCCATGAATATGCTCAGTCGCGTAACACTGCGTTAAGCCGCCAGCAGAAGAAATACCGTCGGCCGCTTGTCGAGGGTCGGCGTTTCCCATTTACGCCAATCGACGATGGTCCTCGTGGCGATACTCTCGCTGGGCAGACTAAGGTCGCTGGCAATGCACAGGCGCGTATTCGGGCGGCAGGTTTGCAGCAGAGATTGAAACAAGGCCGCGTTGCGGTAGGGTGTTTCAATGAACAGTTGAGTCTGCTTGAGTCGTGCTGATTCCTTTTCCAGCATCTGAATGGCTGCGCTGCGCTCGGGCTCGCGCGCTGGCACGTAACCATGAAAGGCGAAGCGCTGGCCATCAAGGCCGGAGGCCATCAGGGATAGCAGTAGCGCTGACGGGCCGACCAGCGGCTTGACCGTAATGCCATGGGCGTGCGCCGCGCGGACAAGCAATGCGCCGGGGTCGGCGACTGCCGGGCAGCCGGCTTCCGACATGAGTCCGAGGTCTTGTCCTGCCAGAAGAGGGGCAAGCAGCGCCTCAATGGATTGCGTATCGGATGTTTTCGGCAGCTCCGTGATATTCAGGTCACGCAACACTACCGGGTGGCCGAGCGACTTCAAACTCAGGCGTGCGGTCTTCGCGTTCTCGACGACGAAGTGAGTCAGTTGGCATGCGGTATCGCGTGTCGCGGCCGGCAGCCAGTGTGGCCAATCGTTGGCTGAGTCACCAGGCGTGGTCAGCCCGACCGGCAGCAGGTAAAGCGTCCCGAATGTCACGATAACTATGGTAATTTGATGCCTTCTGAGCGCAACATGCGGGCAAGTTCAATCAACGGCAGGCCGATAAGGGCGTTTGGGTCGTCGCCGCGCATGTATTCAAGCAGTGCGATGCCCAAGCCTTCCGATTTTGCGCTGCCCGCGCAATTAAGCGCGTCTTCCTTGTCCAGGTAGTGCTCAATTTCAGCATCACTGAGGTTGCGAAAACGGACTTCGGTCGGAATGCCGGCCAGTTGATGTTGGCCGGTTTGTGTGTTCAAAAGACACAAACCCGTGTGGAAAATGACTGTATTTCCGCGCATGGCACGTAATTGACGTGTGGCATTCTCCCGCGTCCCCGGTTTGCCGAAACGTTGATTGCCTAGATAAGCGACTTGGTCGCTGCCGATAACCAGGCTGTTTGGATATCGCTCGGTAACGGCGCGGGCCTTGAGCTCTGACAGCCGTTCCGCAGTTTGCGCGGGACTTTCATCCAGCAGTGGCGTTTCGTCAGTACTGGGCGCGACGGCGGTGAATGGAATTTGCAGGCGGGCGAGGAGTTCGCGGCGAAATTGGGAGGTCGAAGCGAGAATCAGAGGGAGCACGGTAGCAATCTTCAGGATGTGTTTCATTTGACTGGAGAAGTGCTTGGATGATAACATCGCGTGTTTCCGCATTGGCGGGCGCAGGAATGAATGCAAGATCGCTGGTCGGTTTGGTGATTGATACGCTGGAATTTGCCCGTGAGGGCCGGTCGGTCGCAGGGTTTGTACCGGTTTTGGCCTTGCCGAGGGTGGCTGATCTGGTTGCTGATGGTGAATTGGCTTGTACGCTGAATGGGCGTCGTGAGTCAGGTCGCAACTGGTTGGATTTGACGGTACGTGGTCATTTGGAGTTGGTGTGCCAGCGCTGCCTTGAGTCCATGCCGCATGAACTGGACGTGACTGCTGAAATTCAGGTGATTGCTGCGGGCGAGTCTTGGCCCGATGAAGAGTTGGAAGACGGCACGTTGCGCTTGGGTGCGGATGCGATTGCTGCCGAGCTTGAGCAGTCCGTGACGGATTTGGTTGAAGAGGAAGTGCTTTTGGCGCTGCCGATTTCACCGAGACATGAACATGACTGCGCGCAACCCGCGCGTGGTGACGAAAAGCTCGCTGCATCGCCATTCGCGATGTTGGCGACGTTGAAGAAGCATTGAGTTTGACGCGTTAGGTTGATGATCAAAATCGGTGATCAATTGACGCATTGATTGATTAGCTGCCGCAAATTCCGGTAGCGATGTTTAACTAAGGAGTAGCAACATGGCTGTTCAACAGAACAAGAAATCCCCGTCGAAGCGTGGTATGCATCGTTCCCACGATTTTCTGACCGCACCGTCGCTGGCCGTCGAGCCGACCACGGGTGAATCGCATCTGCGCCACCATATCAGCCCGAACGGTTTCTACCGTGGCAAGAAGGTCCTGAAGACCAAGGGCGAGTAATTCCTTCGCATTTGAAAAGGCGCGCGGACCTGCGCGCCTTTTCTTTTGTCTAGCGAATCTACTACTGACTCGATGGCAGTTACTCTCGCGATCGACTGCATGGGCGGCGATCACGGTCCTTCGGTGACCGTGGCTGCGGCGCTGGATTTCTTGGCGCGCGATGCCGATGCCTGTGTCGTTCTGGTCGGGCTCGAAGAGTCCATCAAGCCGCATCTGAAGGGGGATAGTACTTCCCGCTTCGGTGATCGCCTGCGCGTGCATCACGCCAGCGAAGTAGTGGGCATGGATGAAGCGGTTGCGACAGCAATGCGCAACAAAAAGGATTCGTCCATGCGTGTGGTCGCCGACCTGGTCAAGGAAGGTGTGGCTGATGCCGCTGTCTCGGCCGGCAATACCGGTGCGCTGATGGCGATTTCCCGGTTTGTCCTGAAAACCCTGCCGGGCATTGACCGGCCAGCGATTGCGACCATCCTGCCCAACGCCAAGGGCAAGACCTACATGCTTGACCTCGGTGCCAATGTCGATTGTGAGCCGGAGCATTTGCTTCAGTTCGGGATCATGGGCGCCATGCTGGTGAGCGCGCTGGAGCACAAGGATCGTCCGAGCGTCGGTCTGCTCAATATCGGCGAAGAAGAAATCAAGGGGAATGAAACCGTCAAGCGCGCGGCCGAGCTGTTGCGCGACAGCGGACTCAATTTCCATGGCAACGTTGAAGGCAACGATATCTACAAAGGCACGACCGATGTGGTCGTGTGCGATGGCTTCGTTGGCAACGTTTCGCTCAAGACCTCTGAGGGTCTCGCCCAAATGATCATCGGCGGCTTGCGTGATGAATTCAAACGCAATCTGTTCACCAAACTTGCTGCGCTTGTCGCCATGCCGGTACTGAACGGCTTCCGCAAGCGTTTTGATCATCGCCGTTACAATGGTGCAAGCCTGCTAGGTCTGCGTGGCATTGTCTTCAAGAGCCACGGTTCGGCCGATGCATTCGCTTTCCGCTGCGCACTTGAGCGTGCCGCGGAAGCTGCGCGTAACAATCTGCCCCAACACATCGAAGCCCACATCGCCAGCCATCACATGTCCCAAGATCGGGCGCAAGGAACTACAGCATGACCGTGTATGCACGCATCATCGGTACCGGCAGTTATCTGCCGGGTAACCCTGTCACCAACCATGATCTGGTTGCGCGCGGGATTGATACTTCCGACGAGTGGATTGTTGAACGCACTGGCATCAGTGCGCGCCACTACGCGGCAGACAATCAATTCAGCAGCGATCTGGCTCTGGAGGCATCGAAGCGTGCGCTAGAGGCTGCCCAATGCGCGGTAGAAGATATCGATCTCATCATCGTTGCGACGTCGACGCCGGACATGGTGTTTCCGAGCACCGCGACGATCCTGCAGCACAAGCTTGGCATGAAGAATGGCGCACCGGCCTTGGACGTGCAGGCGGTTTGCAGCGGCTTCGTTTACGCACTGACCTTGGCCGACAAATTCATTCGCTCCGGCTCCAACAAGCGCATTCTCGTCGTTGGTGCTGAGGTCTTCTCGCGTGTCGTTGATTGGAACGACCGCGGGACTTGTGTTCTGTTCGGCGATGGCGCCGGTGCCGTAGTGCTGGAGGCCAGTAGTGAGCCAGGGATTTTGTCCACGGTGATTCATGCCGACGGTAGTTATGGTGACATTCTGAATGCGCCGGGTCAGGTTGCCGGTGGTCAAGTATGCGGCTCGCCTTTCGTCAAGATGGACGGTCAGGCCGTGTTTAAGTTTGCAGTCAAGGTACTGTCCGAAGTGGCTGGCGAAGCGCTGGCTGCTGCCGGTATTACGCAAGATCAGCTCGACTGGCTGGTACCGCATCAAGCAAATGTCCGAATCATTCAATCGACGGCCAAGAAGCTTGGTCTCGACATGGATAGCGAGGTGATTCTGACTGTGGGCCAGCACGGCAATACATCGGGCGCATCGATTCCGCTGGCGCTTGACGCTGGTGTTCGTAGTGGCAAGATTCAACGCGGTCAAAACCTTTTGCTCGAAGGCGTCGGCGGTGGTTTTACCTGGGGCGCTGTTGTTCTCCGCTTCTGATTTTTGTACAAGAAAACGCTTATGAAATTCGCACTCGTATTTCCGGGTCAGGGCTCGCAAGCTGTCGGCATGATGGCTGCTTATGGCGACAGTCCGGTAATTCGCAAGACATTCGATGAAGCTTCCAACGTGCTGGGGCGTGACCTGTGGCAACTCGTCACTGATGGTCCGGCCGAAGCCTTGTCGCAAACTGTAAATACTCAGCCGCTGATGTTAACGGCCGCTACTGCTGCCTATCGTCTGTGGCAGGAAAAGGGCGGCCCGGCACCGGCCATGGTGGCGGGTCACAGTCTTGGCGAATATTCCGCCCTGGTGGCTGCTGGCGTGATTGCCTTCACCGATGCCGTTCCGCTGGTCGAATTCCGTGCGCAAGCTATGCAAGGCGCGGTTGCCGCTGGCGTAGGCGGCATGGCTGCAGTGCTGGGACTCGATGCCGATGGGGTTAAGGCTGCCTGTGCCGAGGCAAGCACCGGGGGTGAGGTTGTCCAGGCCGTGAATTTTAATGAGCCCAGGCAGACTGTCATCGCGGGGCATACCGCTGCCGTCCAGCGCGCAGCCGATGCATGCAAGGCTGCAGGTGCAAAGCGTGCAGTGATTCTTGCTGTGTCCGCACCGTTTCATTCGACGCTGTTGCAACCGGCTGCCGACAAGCTACGTGACAAGCTCGAAAGCGTCACTTTCAATGCTCCACGGATCCCGTTGATCAATAACGTTGACGTCGCGATTGAAACTGATCCGGCGCGCATCAAGGACGCACTTGTGCGTCAAGCTGCAGCAGCGGTGCGCTGGGTAGAAATCATGCAAGCGATGGCGGCGCATGGCGTGACTGCCGTCTACGAATGTGGCCCGGGCAAGGTGTTAGCTGGCCTGACCAAACGTTGCGTCGATACATTGGGTGGCGGTGCAATGGCTGATCTCGCCGGCATCGACGCTGCTCTTGCTGCCGTCAAGGAGTAAAATAAACATGGCAAATCTCGCAGGACAAATCGCACTCGTTACGGGCGCTTCGCGTGGCATCGGTCGTGCCATTGCACTGGAGCTTGGTGCACAGGGCGCAATCGTGATCGGTACGGCAACCTCGGCAAATGGTGCTGCCGATATCCAAAAGGGTTTCGATGAAGCTGGTATCAAAGGCAAGGGCGCTGTGCTCAATGTCACCGATGCTACTGCCGCGGAAGCTTTTATTGCTGAATGCGAAAAAGAGTTCGGTACGATCGGCATTCTTGTGAACAACGCCGGCATCACGCGCGACAACCTTGCCATGCGTATGAAGGACGAGGAATGGGACGACGTGATCGAGACCAACCTCAAGGCGGTGTTCCGCATGAGCAAGCTTGTCATGCGCGGCATGATGAAGGCACGCACCGGTCGCATCATCAACATCACTTCCGTGGTCGGCGAAGCCGGTAATCCGGGACAAGCAAACTATGCTGCTGCCAAGGCGGGTGTTGCTGGCATGAGCCGTGCATTGGCACAGGAACTGGGCAGCCGTGGTGTGACTGTTAATTGCGTTGCGCCGGGTTTCATCGATACCGACATGACACGCAGCCTCGCGGATGCACAGAAGGATGCGCTGCAGCAGAAAATTCCGCTGGGCCGTCTTGGCTCGGCGCATGAAATTGCCGCAACCGTGGCTTTCCTCGCCAGCCCCGCTGCGTCCTACATTACCGGTGAAACGATCAATGTAAATGGCGGCATGTACATGGCCTGATCCGCGTTTGCGGACAGCGCTGTGTCATCAGGTCGGCATATCGTTTCTGATAGAATAGAAAAGTTTTTTAACACACCCCGAATCAGGGAAGGAGTTATAGATGGACAACCTCGAACAACGCGTCAAGAAGATCGTCGCTGAACAACTGGGCGTAAACGAAGCCGACATCAAGAACGATTCCTCGTTCGTTGATGATCTGGGCGCCGACTCGCTGGACACCGTTGAACTGGTCATGGCTCTCGAAGAAGAATTCGAGTGCGAAATCCCCGACGAAGAAGCCGAGAAGATCACCAGCGTTCAGCAAGCGATCGACTACATCACCAAGAACCTGAAGTAATTCGCTTCAAGCTATCTCCCGGAGTTTAAAACCTTGTCACGTCGCAGAGTCGTCGTAACCGGCCTTGGCATCATCTCGCCGGTCGGCAACACCGTAACGGAAGCCTGGGGCAACCTCATCGCCGGCAAGAGCGGCATTGGTCGCATTACCCGCTTCGATGCATCGAATTTCGCTTGCCAGATCGCCGGTGAAGTGAAGGATTTCGATCTTGCCCAGTATCTTTCGCCCAAGGATGCACGCCGCATGGATGTCTTCATCCATTACGGTTTGGCCGCGGGCGTCCAGGCGCTCAAGGACTCCGGAATCGAGGTTTCGGACGCCAATGCGCATCGCATTGGCGTCAATATCGGTTCCGGTATCGGTGGCTTGCCGATGATTGAAGACACCCATAACGACTATCTTGGTGGTGGTCCGCGCAAGATTTCGCCGTTCTTCATTCCGGGTACGATCATCAACATGATTTCTGGTCATCTGTCGATCATGCATGGTCTCAAAGGACCGAACATTTCGGTAGTGACGGCCTGTACGACCGGTCTGCATGCCATTGGTCTGTCCGCTCGCATGATTGAGTACGGTGATGCTGACGTCATGGTTTGCGGCGGTGCCGAATCTACTGTCACGCCGCTGGCGATCGGTGGTTTCAGTTCGGCCAAGGCATTGTCCACGCGTAATGACGATCCGGCTACGGCCAGCCGTCCTTGGGATGTGGGTCGCGACGGTTTTGTGTTGGGTGAGGGTGCTGGCGTTCTCGTGCTTGAAGAGTATGAACATGCCAAACAGCGTGGTGCCAAGATTTACGCTGAGCTCGCTGGTTTTGGCATGAGCGGTGATGCTTATCACATGACTGCGCCCGACACCGATGGCCCGAAGCGCTCCATGCAGGCGGCCTTGCAAAATGCGGGTATTAATCCGGATCAGGTTCAGTATCTGAATGCACACGGTACGTCGACGCCACTGGGCGACAAGAACGAAACTGATGCAATCAAGCTGGCCTTTGGTGATGCATCCAAGAAGCTGGTTGTGAATTCGACCAAATCAATGACCGGTCATTTGCTCGGTGGAGCGGGCGGTCTTGAGTCCGCGTTTACCGCACTGGCAGTGCATCATCAGATTTCTCCGCCCACGATCAATTTGTTCGAGCAGGATCCGGAGTGCGATCTCGACTATTGCGCCAATACGGCGCGTCAGATGAAGATCGAATACGCCGTGAAGAATAACTTTGGTTTTGGCGGTACCAACGGCACACTTGTTTTCAAGCGCGTTTGATGCATTTGCCGCTGCGGCTGACACTTAAGCCGTCGCTGCTGTATTTCCTGTTTCTGGCTAGCGGCCACATCCTTGCGGGTGTGGCCGTTTGTCTTTTGCCTTTCGCATTCTGGCTTCGAGGCTTGGTGCTGCTATCGCTGGTGCTTCTTTTTTGGCAGGTTTGGCGTACTGCGTCACGGGGCCTGCCAACACTGCTATTGCACAGCAATGGAAAGCTGGACTTCATGCAAGAAGGATATGAACCGTTGTCCATGAAAGCAACGGTTGATACGTTGGTGTGGCCGTGGCTGGTGGTGCTGCATTTGGATGCAGACGCAGGCAGAAAACGCAAGCCGTTGGTTATTTTTCCCGATGGGCTAACAGTGTCGGACGGCCACCGCCAGTTGCGCTTGTGGCTGCGCTGGGCGGCTAAAGCTTAGGTCTAGTTTTTCCGCGGTGGAATCACGGTTTCCATTGCACGCGGCAGTGGATTGGGATAGTCGCGACTGAAATGCAGGCCACGGCTTTCATGTCGGCGTTGTGCGCTACGTACGATCAAGTGAGCGGTGAGCACGAGATTGCGGAGTTCGACAAGATCATTGCTGATGCGGAAGTTGGCGTAGTACTCGTCGATTTCACGCTCAAGCAGACGGATGCGATGCTCTGCGCGTTCGAGGCGCTTGTTGGTGCGCACGATGCCGACGTAGTCCCACATGAAGCGGCGCAATTCATCCCAGTTGTGCGAGATAACGATGGATTCGTCTGCATCGGTGACACGACTTTCATCCCATTCCGGCAAATCGGCGGCGGCTTGCTTAGCCTGCGCAAGAATGTCATCCGCAGCCGCAGCACTGAATACCAGACACTCGAGCAGAGAATTGCTGGCCAGTCGGTTTGCGCCATGCAATCCTGTGTAGGCCGTTTCACCCACGGCATATAGACCCGGGAGATCGGTACGTGCGGATAGATCGGTGACGACGCCACCGCAGGTGTAGTGCGCGGCAGGGACTACGGGAATCGGTTCTTTTGCGATGTTGATACCGAACTCAAGGCAGCGGGCGTGGATGGTCGGAAAGTGTTCGAGCATGAACGCTTCACCTTTGTGCGTCATGTCCAGATAGACGCAATCGAGACCGTGTTTCTTCATTTCGAAGTCGATTGCGCGAGCGACGACATCACGCGGCGAAAGCTCGGCTCGTTCATCGTGATCGGGCATGAAGCGATGCCCTCCGAGTGAAGGAGGCAATCGCAGAATACCGCCTTCGCCACGCATCGCCTCGGTGATGAGGAAGGACTTTGCGTGCGGATGATAAAGGCAGGTTGGGTGAAACTGGATGAATTCCATATTCGCGACACGGCAACCGGCACGCCATGCCATGGCAATGCCGTCACCGGTTGCCGTATCCGGATTGGTCGTATACAGATAGACCTTGCCTGCTCCTCCGGTGGATAGCACAGTATGTGTGGCGCCGACGGTGATGACCTCATCACCGTCGATATCGAGCACATAGGCACCCAGGCAACGCTTCGAACTACTTTTGCTGGGGCGGTTGCTGGTGATGAGATCAACGGCGATGTGGCGCTCAAATACGGAAATGTTCGGATGCTGCCGGACTTGTTCGATCAGCGTCGCCTGAACGGCTGCGCCGGTTGCATCGGCCGCATGAATGATGCGGCGCTGGCTATGGCCGCCCTCACGAGTGAGATGAAAGCCAAGCTCGCTTTCGCCGTCTGGTGTGAAGGGCACACCAAGTTTGATCAACCAGTCAATGGCCGCTTTGCTGTTTTCTACGACAAAGCGCGTTGCATCAACATCGCACAAGCCTGCTCCGGCAACTAGGGTGTCTTCAACATGTGCCGTGACGGTATCGTGCGGATCAAGTACAGCAGCGATGCCGCCTTGTGCCCATGCCGATGCCGAATCGGCCAAGGTACGTTTACTGACCAGGGCGACGCTGCGAGTTTCAGCGAGGCGCAAGGCAAGAGATTGACCAGCGAGGCCGCTGCCGATGATCAAGACGTCGAAGTGAGGCATAGCGCTGATGGTGGAGTCGCGAAAATAGAGTCGGAAAATATAACACGCTGACGGAACCAATCCAGCCTGCATCGGTCTGTAAACACAAGATGCATCCGAAGCGTGGATGTTCGGGAAAGACGTTGGCCGGGGCAGTTATACTGGGCATCCATAATTCATAACAACAGAGGCCAATGGGAGACCGCGAAGCGGATCAGGCGCTCGTCGAGCGCGTTCAGAACGGTGACAAGCAAGCATTTGGCTTACTCGTCACCAAGTACCAGCGCAAGCTGGTGCGTCTGATCGGCCGTTTGGTTCGCGATCCTGCCGAGGTCGAGGATGTGGCACAAGAGGCATTTGTCAAGGCATATCGCGCCTTGCCGAACTTTCGCGGTGAAAGTGCGTTCTATACGTGGCTGTATCGCATAGGTGTAAATACGGCCAAGAATTGGCTGGCAACCCGAGGACGCAGGGCACCGACCTCAACGGATTTTGACAGTGAAGAGGCTGAAGGATTTGAAGATGCCGAACTGCTGAGAGATACCGATACGCCGGAACGTGTATTGATGTCGAAGCAGATTGGCGAAACAGTGAACAGCGCGATGGATGCGCTGCCGGAGGATTTAAGGTCGGCGATCATGCTGCGCGAGATCGAGGGCCTGAGTTATGAAGAAATCGCGCAGATCATGGATTGCCCGATCGGTACGGTGCGTTCGCGTATCTTCCGGGCGCGTGAAGCGATTGCGCAGAAACTCCGGCCGCTGCTCGACACGGCGGCCGACAAACGGTGGTGAGCATAATGGAACGACTGTCAGCCCTGATGGACGGTGAACTCGATGCAGCGGAGGTCGCTCAGGTATTGAGCGATCTGCGTGGAAATGACGAGTACCGACGACAGTGGCAGGCATACCATATGGCTGGCGATGCCTTGCGCGCAACGACGCATTTGCATGTTGATATCGGCTTGCGCGTAATGGAAGCACTTGCAGATGAGCCCGTGGTGCTGGCACCGCAGCGCCGTTTGGGTATGTTGCCGATGCAGCGTGCCTTTGCCTTGGCTGCGTCTGTTGCTGGCATTGCCGTCGTTTCGACTTTGGCTTGGAATGCACGGCCGGGTGCATCGCTTCAACTCGTATCCAAGGGGCCATCTGTGCCTGTGGAAGCGCAAGTGCCGGCTCAGCTTGCTGGCATTGATCTTCAGTCGTATTTGATTGCACATCAGGCGCATGCACCGAGCGCGCAAGGCGCAGTGCACTACGTAAAAACGGTTGCACTGGAAGCGGGCGGACGTTGATGCTGCAACGTGTAGTTCGGATTGCCGCGTTTGCGACCATGCAGCTTGTTGTCTGTGGGGCAGTGCAGGCACGTGACTTGTCGCGAGAAGAGGCGCTGCAAACCCTATCGCGCGCGATTCAGGCCACGAACAAGCTTAATTACGATGGCGTGTTTGTCTACCGCCATGGTGATGTCAGTGAGACGACGCGCATTATTCACTTCATTGAAAGTGGCAAAGAATACGAACACCTTGAGGTCCTGAATGGCAGTCCGCGCGAAGTGTTGCGCGAAGGCGAAGAAGTTCGTTGCTATATGCCCGAATCGCACACGATCTTTGTTGAGATGCGTGGCGAGCGACACACTTTTTCTTCCATCCTGCCTGCATCGCTCAGCAGCATTGCCGAGCATTACGCCGTGCATGAAGGGGCACCGATGCGTGTTGCCGGCTTTGATACGCAATCCATCGTGCTTGAGCCACGCGATGATTACCGTTACGCCTATCAATTCTGGGTGGATAAGGCGAGCGGCATGTTGCTGAAAGCCGGCATGAGTACGACGCGGCGTCAAGGCGATACACCAGAGCGCGAGTTGGAAAGTTTTTCCTTTACCGAATTGAAACTGGATGTTCCACCCGATCTCTCACGCATGCGTGTTCGTTTGCAGACGAACGAGGATTGGCAGGTACATCATGTGGAAACGCGCGATAGCGCGCGTATCGATGACAGCTCATGGGTTTTTCGTAATGTACCTCCGGGGTTCCGGCGTACTGCTGCCATGCGTCGCCAAAGTCGCCTGAGTGCCCCGGCAGGTCTGCATTTCATCTACTCCGATGGGCTTGCTGCAATCTCCGTATTCATTGAACCGAATGCCGGAGGCAAGAGTGACAAGCAGGTTGCCAACCTAGGAGCGATCAACGCCTATCGTCGTGTCGTTGGCGGTTATCAAATACTGGTCATGGGTGAAGCGCCGGCAGCTGCTGTAAAGCGTTTGGCCGATGGCATTGAATGGCGCAAAAAACACTGAAGGAAAACGCATGAAGAAAGTGATGTTCGGCTTGTTACTGACGACTGCCATGCAATGGAGCATGGCTCAGACGTTGCCGGATTTCGCCGATCTTGCCGAAAAGAGCGGTGCCGCTGTTGTCAATGTCAGCACGACGCAAGTTGTGCATGCGAACCCGAATGCGTTTCCTGGCTTGGATCCCAGTGATCCGGCATTTGAGCTATTCAAACGCTTTTTCCCGCGCCAGCCAGGTGGTCCTCAACGGGATTATCAAAATCAATCGCTGGGTTCTGGCTTCATCATCAGCGCAGATGGTTATGTGTTGACCAATGCGCATGTGGTGGATGCTGCCGATTCGGTCGTCGTCAAACTCAACGACAAGCGCGAATTCAAGGCCAAAGTCATTGGCGCAGACAGGCTGACCGACGTCGCGCTGCTCAAGATTGATGCCACGGGCTTGCCTGTCGTCAAACTTGGCGATCCGTCGAAATTACGTGTTGGCGAATGGGTCATGGCGATTGGGTCGCCCTTTGGTTTCGAGCAATCGGTCACGGCCGGCATCGTCAGCGCCAAGGGGCGTTCCTTGCCTGATGAAAACTATGTGCCGTTCATCCAGACTGATGTGCCAATCAATCCGGGCAACTCCGGTGGGCCGCTCTTCAACATGAAGGGCGAGGTCATCGGTATCAATTCGCAGATTTACTCACGCTCCGGTGGCTACATGGGCTTGTCGTTCTCGATTCCCATTGATCTGGCTTTCGACATCCAGCAGCAATTGCGGCTACACGGCAAGGTGAGTCGCGGGCGTATGGGCGTATCGATTCAAGAGGTCAGCAAGGAGCTATCGCAATCTTTCGGCATGGCAAACCCCGCAGGTGCCCTGGTGAACTCGGTTGAGTCAGGCGGTCCGGCCGATAAAGCCGGTGTGCAAGCGGGCGACGTAATCCTGAAATTTGATGGCAAACCGATCGCGGAGGCTTCTGATTTGCCGCGTATTGTTGCCTTGGCGAAGCCGGGCGATCGTGTGCCCTTGCAGGTGTGGCGTGGTGGTGCAAGCAAAGACTTGACCTTGCTTGTCGGTGAAATGCCGGTGGGAGGAAAGGCCGCCGACTCTGGCCGCCGCCAGGGCGATACCGCGCCTGCCGCCAATCGCCTGGGGCTTGTCGTGCATGCATTGTCGCCTGAGCAGCGTCGTGCATTGGGTATCAGTGGCGGTCTGGTTGTTGACGATGTGCGCGACATCGCGGTACGTAGCGATCTACGGCCGGGCGATCTCATTCGTGCAGTCGTCGTGAAGGGGGTGCAGACTGAGCTGACGACGGTTGATCAATTTAATACGTTGCTGACAAAGTTCGATAGTAAAGAGCCTGTCACATTGTGGGTACGGCGCGGGCAAACCCAGCTTTTCGTCACCATAAAGCCGGTAACTGACAAGCAGCCGGAAAGTACCGAGGCGAACTGAAATCCGCTAAAATACAGGCCATTCCGGCCTGCTTCGTTGTACCGATAGCTGTTTTAGGAAAGGTGTCGAGTTTCGGCACCTTTTTTGTTGCCGGGCCCCATCGAATTTTTGTCCCGCCTGCATGAAACACATACGCAATTTCTCCATCATCGCCCACATCGACCACGGCAAATCGACCTTGGCCGATCGCATCATCCAGCGTTGCGGCGGCTTGTCCGATCGGGAGATGGAGGCGCAAGTGCTCGACTCCATGGATCTGGAGAAGGAGCGTGGCATCACGATCAAGGCGCAAACTGCAGCGTTGTCGTACAAGGCGAAGGACGGTCAGGTATATAACCTGAACTTGATTGATACGCCCGGACACGTCGACTTCTCCTATGAGGTTTCGCGCAGCTTGTCCGCATGCGAAGGTGCGCTGCTGGTTGTTGACGCTTCGCAGGGTGTTGAGGCGCAGACGGTTGCCAACTGCTATACCGCGCTTGATCTGGGCGTGGAGGTCGTGCCGGTGCTGAACAAGATGGATTTGCCTTCGGCCGATCCGGACAATGCGCGTGGCGAAATCGAAGAAGTCATCGGCATCGACGCGACGGAGGCCGTGCCATGCTCGGCCAAGACCGGCATGGGTGTGGACGACATTCTCGAAGCCGTGATTGCGCGCATTCCTGCACCTGAGGGTGATCCGGAAGCGCCGTTGCAGGCATTGATCATCGACTCGTGGTTCGACAACTACGTCGGCGTCATCATGCTGGTACGCGTCAAGCAAGGCTCGCTCAAGGCCAAGGAGCGCATTCGCCTGATGGCCTCCGGTGCAACTTATCTGTGCGAGCAGGTCGGCGTGTTTTCGCCGAAGTCGGTGCAGCGTCCGCAGCTTTCAGCCGGCGAGGTGGGTTTCATCATCTCCGGTATCAAGGAGTTGAAGGCCGCGAAGGTTGGTGACACCGTTACTACGGTAGAACGGCCTGCCACCGAGCCGTTGCCGGGCTTCAAGGAAATCAAGTCACAAGTGTTTGCCGGCCTGTATCCGGTCGAGTCCAACCAGTACGACAATTTGCGCGACTCGCTGGAAAAGCTCCAGCTCAACGATGCTTCGCTGCAATACGAGCCGGAAGTTTCACAGGCGCTTGGCTTTGGCTTCCGTTGCGGTTTCCTTGGTTTGCTGCACATGGAAATCGTGCAGGAGCGACTGGAGCGTGAATTCGACATGGACCTCATCACCACGGCGCCGACCGTGGTGTACGAAGTGCTGATGCGCGATGGCGAACTCGTTCAAGTCGAGAATCCATCCAAGCTGCCGGAAGGTCAGAAGATCGAGGAAATTCGCGAGCCAATCATTACCTCGACGATTTTCGTGCCGCAAGACTACTTGGGCGCGGTCATCACCTTGTGCGAACAGAAGCGTGGCAACCAGGTGAATCTCGCCTATTACGGCCGTCAGGTCCAGGTGACCTACGAAATGCCGATGGCCGAAGTCGTGATGGACTTCTTCGACAAGCTGAAGTCGGTATCGCGCGGTTATGCATCGCTGGACTATGAATTCAAGGAATATCGCGCTGCCGATGTGGTCAAGCTCGATGTACTGATCAACGGCGATAAGGTCGATGCGCTGGCGCTGATCGTGCACCGTGCCAACGCACCGTACCGCGGCCGTGAGTTGGCGGCCAAGATGCGCGAACTGATTCCGCGTCAGATGTACGACGTTGCGATTCAGGCCGCGATTGGTTCGACCATCGTCGCCCGTGAGAACGTGAAGGCCATGCGTAAGGATGTGCTGGCAAAGTGCTACGGTGGCGACATCTCCCGCAAAAAGAAACTGCTGGAAAAGCAGAAGGCCGGCAAGAAGCGAATGAAGCAGGTCGGGCGTGTGGAGATCCCGCAGGATGCTTTCCTTGCTGTGCTGCGTGTTAGCGACAAGTAAAGCGGCAACAAACAATCAAGTGAGATAAACCAAGCAATGGACTTTGCATTGATTCTGCTGGTGCTGTGCCTTGTCACCGGTGTGTTGTGGGTGGCCGATCATTTTCATTTCCGCAAATTGCGCGCACCAGGTGCGCCGGATCCGGTTTGGGTCGAGTGGGGCGCGGGTTTTTTCCCTGTCATTCTCGCGGTGTTTTTCCTGCGTTCCTTTATCGTCGAGCCGTTCAAGATTCCGTCCGGTTCAATGATGCCGACGCTGGTGGCTGGCGATTTCATTCTCGTCAACAAATACGCCTACGGTATTCGTTTGCCGGTGCTCAACAAGAAAGTGATCGAGGTCGGTCAGTTGCAGCGTGGTGACGTGATTGTGTTCCGCTATCCGCCGAATCCGACGATCGATTACATCAAGCGAGTGGTTGGCTTGCCTGGCGACAAGGTCGTGTATCGCGACAAGCGCCTGACTATCAATGGCGTGGAAGTGCCGATTCAGCAGCAGGCGGATTTCATGAAGGGCGGCTTGGCGCTGGTTCCGCGCTATTCCGAACAGCTGGGTACTGTGAAGCATGACATCCTGATCGAGCCGGAAATGTCGTCCTACGTGCAGCCGATCGTGCGTTTTCCCTACCTGAATAATTGCCAATACAATACGGACGGTGTTACGTGCGTGGTACCGCCTGGGCATTATTTCGCGATGGGCGACAACCGTGACAACTCGCAGGACAGCCGCTACTGGGGCTTTGTGCCGGATGAAAATATCGTCGGCAAGGCTTTCTTCGTCTGGTTCAACTCGTCGTTTGATTTCTCGCGCTGGGGCAAATTCAACTGACCGTTTGAATGCAATGAAAAAGGGAATGTACATGGCACTTGCACAACACTCGTCATCGAAGAAATTTCAGCACGGCCTGTCGCTGTCGCAGTTGCTGATCGGTTGCGTCGTCATTGGCGGTGTTGTTTTGCTGCTCGCCAAGGTCGTACCTGATTACATCGTGTACTACAAGGTCAAGGAAGATGTAACCGCAGTCGCGCAAGAGGCGAATGCCAATCCCAACGCCACCGTGGATAGCGTGCGTGTCGGGTTTGACAAGCGCGCCGAGATCGACGAAATCCATACCGTTGCCGGTGCCGATCTTGACGTCAGCAAGGATCCGAGTGGCAAGATTGTTGTGGCCTTTGAATACGAACGCAAGATTCCCTTGTTCCGCAATATCAGCTTGCTGATCAACTTCGAGGGGAGCTCTGCCAAGTAATGCAACTGCAGCTTCACCTGCTCGAGCGCGCGCTGGGCTACAAATTCACCTCGCGCGACTTGCTGCAGCAGGCAGTCACGCACCGCAGCTATGGTGCGCCGCATTACGAACGTCTGGAGTTTCTCGGCGACAGCATGCTCAATTGCGTGATCGCTGCACAGCTTTTTGCGCGTTTTCCTGCGCTGCGTGAGGGTGATTTGTCTCGCCTCCGCGCCAATCTTGTGCGCCAGGACACGTTGCATAAAATTGCTGACGGCCTGAAGCTGGGCGACTATCTACGCCTCGGTGAGGGGGAGTTGAAAAGTGGCGGATTCCGCCGTCCGTCAATTCTGGCCGATGCACTGGAAGCCACCTTCGGAGCAATTTTCCTTGAAGGCGGATTTGCCGCTGTCGAGGCCGTGATTATCCGTTTGTACACGGATTGGCTCAACAGCATCGATCCGCGCGATACTGGAAAAGATCCCAAGACCGTGTTGCAGGAGTTGTTGCAAGGACATCGCTTCAATTTGCCGGCCTACACATTGCTCGGTACGCAAGGCGAAGCGCATGCGCAGATGTTTGAAGTTGAGTGCGCGTTGACTGAATTAAAGATTCGTACAACCGGTGTCGGCAGCAGTCGCCGTGCCGCCGAACAAGAAGCTGCGCAGGCGGCCATTACACTGATCAAGGAGAAGCTGTGAGCACGGAACAGGATCACGAGTTTCGCACCGGCTTCATTGCTGTCATTGGTCGACCCAATGTCGGCAAGTCGACGCTGACCAATCATCTTGTTGGTGCCAAGATCAGCATTACTTCGCGCAAGGCGCAGACCACGCGCCATCGCATTACCGGTGTGTATACGGACGATACGACCCAGTTCGTTTTCGTCGACACGCCAGGATTCCAGACCAAGCACAAGAATGCGCTCAATCGCCTGATGAATCGCAGCGTTACACAGACGCTGGCTGATGTCGATGTGATTTATTTCGTCATCGAAGCCGGTCGTTTCGGCAGTGGCGAAAAAACGATTGTCGAGATGTTGCCGGAAGGCGTACCTGTCATGCTGGTCGTGAACAAGATTGACCAGACCAAGGACAAGGCTGCGCTGCTGCCATTCTTCGAACAAGTGGCCAAGGAATATCCTTTCACCGCACTGGTGCCGGTGAGCGCTGAAAAAGCGCAAGGCCTGCGCGAATTGTTGGCGGCGACACGTGAACATTTGCCTGAAGCGGCGCCGATCTTTGATCCGGACGATATTACTGATCGCTCCGAACGTTTCCTCGCTGCGGAAATCCTGCGTGAAAAACTGTTCCGTAGTTTGGGTGAGGAACTGCCTTACGGCATGGCCGTCGAGATCGAGAAATTCGAGCAGGAAGGTGAATTGCGTCGCATCCATGCGGCCGTTATTGTCGACAAAGAGGCGCATAAGGCCATGGTCATCGGCAAGGGCGGTGAGAAGTTGAAGCGTATTTCTACCGATGCACGCAAGGACATGGAGCGTCTCTTCGGTGGCAAGGTTTGGCTGGAGACCTGGGTCAAGGTCAAGAGCGGCTGGGCCGACGATGAACGAGCGCTTAAATCTCTGGGTTATGAGTAGCCTTCAGCCCATTCTCCTTCCCGGGGAGAGGGGCGGCGATTCGTCTCTGACGGAGCGCCACGGTATTGGCAAGATATTTTTCTTTGTCGTATGAGTGGAAAGCAACGTGTCGATGGTGCGGAGGCTTATCTTCTCCACACCTATCCCTACAGCGAAACCAGTCTGATCCTCGATATTTTTTCGTGCGATCACGGTCGCGTTTCCGTGCTTGCGCGTGGCGCACGTCGACCGCGATCAGCCATGCGTGGCGTGTTGCTTGGCTTCCAGCCGCTTGAGTTGGGGTGGTTCGGTGGCGGCGAAGTGAA
>DATJJR010000052.1:0-13444 GCA_035492055.1 Rhodocyclaceae bacterium
GCCGTCGCTCATCTGTGTCGCGAACAGATCATCAAACTGAGCAAACTCCAAACGAATTTCTTCCGCAGGCGGACAAAGTAGAACGTACATATGCCCGGTGATCGCCTTGTATGGCAAAACAAGCTTTTCCATCAGCGCATGGCCAAATAGATACACGCGGCACTCCTCCATGAACGCTTGGCGATGGGTGATAAACACCTCCGTCCATTGATGCCGACGCAATGCATTGATCAGCATGCCGTTGGTGGTTATCAGTAAAACGGCGTTTTCGTCAAAAATAGTCGCCGCGTCGCGCAAGCTACCTCGTTGTGACGACATCTTTTGCGCAACCCATTTTTCTATTTCGCTAGCCTGCAGGGCGTTCAGCTGAACTTTAATCTTGGGAAAAGTCAGCCAGACTAAAGCATTGAAGAAATCATGCAGATTTTCCCGCGTAGGCACGCCGCCAGTTTGCGAGATATACATCTCGTAGGCGACACCGGGCGGCAACTCGGCTTGTGGAACGAATCGAATCGGCAAGCCGCGATGATTGCGTAGGTCAGCTTCGGCAGCACGCCGATTGAGTTCGGCCCGCCAGTCGGGCGCAACAGCGATCGCTTGCCCCGCAGTTCTCACATGCGCCAACCATGGTCGTGACCAGTCGATCTTTTCGAGAAATGACGCGGTCATGACACTGAGTCCTTCGCGAGCCTGATATGCGGGCGATTGCTCGTGATCCTTGGGGCTTACATCACCTGATCAAGCAAACTTCCAATGCATGGTGTCGCCGCCGTTCAGAGGGACAACCGTAGTTTCTGCCAATGGCAATTCGGCTGGAATTGTCCAATCCTCACGCACCAGGGTAATCGTGCCAGTGTTGCGTGGCAACTGGTAGAAATCCGGGCCATTAAAACTGGCAAACTGCTCCAGTTTATCGAGGGCACCCGCCTGTTCGAATGCCCCTGCATACAGCTCCATTGCGTGCAGAGCGGTATAGCACCCTGCACACCCGCAGGCGTGCTCCTTCATGCCCTTGGGATGCGGCGCTGAGTCGGTGCCGAGGAAAAATTTCGGACTGCCGGAAGTCGCGGCGGCGACCAGAGCCTGGCGATGCGTCTCGCGTTTCAGCACGGGTAGGCAGTAGTAATGCGGACGAATGCCACCCTTGAAGATTTCATTGCGGTTGTACAGCAAGTGGTGAGCGGTAATCGTGGCACCGACATGGCGATCAGCCTCGGCAACGTACTGTGCGGCATCTTTGGTCGTAATGTGTTCGAAAACGACCTTCAACTCCGGCATATCACGGCGCAAGGGCTGCATCACGCGATCAATAAACACCGCCTCCCGGTCGAAGATATCGATGTCGGGATCAGTCACTTCGCCATGCACAAGCAAGGGCATGCCAAGCTGCTGCATGGTTTCCAGCGTCTTGTAGCACTTTGCCAGATCCGTCACACCTGCAGCGGAATTGGTCGTCGCACCGGCGGGATACAGCTTGACGGCATGCACGACGCCGCTCTCCTTTGCGCGGCGAATTTCATCCGGCGGCGTATTGTCGGCCAGATACAAGGTCATCAGCGGTTCAAACGGCATGCCGACTGGTAGCGCGGCGAGAATGCGTTCGCGATAGGCCATCGCCTGCGCGGTTGTGGTGACCGGCGGTTTCAAGTTCGGCATCACAATGGCGCGACCGAACTGGCGCGCAGTGTGTGGCAAGACGGAAGCGATGGTGGCACCGTCGCGCAAATGGAGGTGCCAATCGTCGGGGCGGGTGATGGTGATGCGGGAGGCAGGAGAGGAGGCGGATTGCGTCATGGCAGTTCTTTCTGAATTGCCCGCTATTTTACCCGTTCGCCGTCGCGGTCACGGATACAAACCACGCACCTCACGCGCCTGCAGCACGCGCGTGCAGGCAACAATAAAGGCCGCGGTACGCAGCGACACCTTTTTCTCTTCAGCTAATGCCCAGATCGCGGCAAACGCTTCGCGCATGATGCGTGACAGGCGTTGATTGATCTCTTCTTCGGTCCAGAAGAAGCTGGAAAAATCCTGCACCCATTCGAAATAGCTGACCGTCACTCCACCGGCATTGGCAATTACATCCGGCACGACGAGCACTCCTTTATCGCGCAGGATATCGTCCGCCTGCGGCGTGGTAGGGCCATTCGCCCCTTCGACAATAATTTTTGCCCTGATGTGCAGTGCATTCGATGCAGTGATCTGTTGCTCGAGCGCCGCTGGAACCAGGATGTCGCAGTCGATGGACCAGAATTCCGCCGGATCCGGCAAGGCCTTAGCTTGAGGGAAACCGGCGATCGTGCCATGCATTTTCGCGTGCTGCTGCAAGGCGGCAATATCGAGGCCGTTTTCCTGAACGAGCGTGGCTGCATGATCCTGCACCGCGACAATTCTGGCGCCTGCCTGCGCAAACAGGCGTGCTGCGACGCCGCCGACATTGCCAAATCCTTGCACGCAGACTCGTGCGTTCTCCAACGTCATTCCCTGTCTTGCAGCTGCTTCGCAGGCCACGACGAATACACCTCGTCCGGTCGCATCGTGGCGGCCCAGGCTTCCGCCGAGAGAAACCGGCTTGCCGGTCACTACGCCGGAGACCGTGCTGCCAAGATTCACCGAATAGGTATCCATCATCCACGCCATGGTCTGCTCATTGGTGTTGACGTCCGGTGCAGGAATATCCTTGTGAGGACCGATGATGACGTTGATTTCGCTGGTGTAGCGGCGCGTCATACGCTCCAGTTCGGCCGTGGACAGGGTCTTGGGATCGACGCGAATGCCGCCTTTGGCGCCCCCGTATGGGACGTTAACTGCCGCGTTCTTGATCGTCATCCACGCCGACAGTGCCATGACTTCTGACAGCGTCACGTTCTGATGAAAGCGAACGCCGCCCTTGGCCGGTCCGCGCGACGTATTGTGCTGCACGCGATACCCTTCGAAATGCGCAATACTGCCGTCGTCGCGCTGAATCGGTACGTCGACGATCAGAATGCGCTTCGGCCGCTTCAGCGTCTCTATCCATCGCGACAGTGCTCCCAAATAAGGAGTGACGCGATCAATCTGTTCCAGATACACACCCCAGG
Source organism: Rhodocyclaceae bacterium (assembly GCA_035492055.1). Taxonomy (GTDB): domain Bacteria; phylum Pseudomonadota; class Gammaproteobacteria; order Burkholderiales; family Rhodocyclaceae. The sequence continues at coordinate 3,078 of DATJJR010000052.1, forward strand.
CACCGATCTCGGCCGGCGGGAGATAAGAAGGAACTGTGTGCTGACCCGACATCGTCGCTTCTCCCGAAAGATTCTCACCGTGTCGCTTTGAAGGCGACGTGGCGATTTATCCCGCGGCGGCACTCAAGTCGTTCTCGTCCGCCACATCTTCGTCGTCTTGCCGCGCCTGCTGCCGCGCCCACATCTGTGCATACAAGCCCCCTGCTTCCAGCAATTGCGCATGCCTGCCGCGCTCCACGATCCGCCCATGATCCATGACCAGAATCTGTGCCGCATCGACCACGGTCGACAAGCGGTGTGCAATGACGAGCGTCGTGCGATTGCGTGCAATTTCCTTTAATTGCGCCTGAATCGCCTGTTCTGCCTTGGAATCCAGCGCAGAAGTCGCCTCGTCGAAGATCAGAATGGCCGGATGCTTGAGCAAGGTGCGGGCGATCGCTACACGCTGCTTCTCACCGCCAGATAGTTTCAGACCGCGTTCGCCGACATGGGTTGCATAGCCCTCCGGCAATGACACGATGAAATCGTGGATGTAAGCCGCCTTTGCGGCAGCCACAATATCGGCATGCGTAGCACCAGGACGGCCATAGGCGATGTTGTATTCGATGGTGTCATTGAACAGAACGGTGTCCTGCGGCACGATGCCGATCGCCTTGCGCAACGATGCCTGCGTCACTTCCCGTATGTCCTGCCCGTCGATCAAGATGGCGCCGTCATCTACGTCATAAAAGCGGAATAGCAGCCGGGCCAGCGTAGATTTTCCCGAGCCGCTATGGCCGACCACGGCGGTTGTAGTGCCGGCGGGAATCATGAAATCGACGTCGAACAGAATTTGTCGATTCGCCTCATAGCTGAAGTCGACATGCGAAAAACGCAGCTCTGCGCCCTGCACCAGCAAACTCGGCGCCTCCTCTTTGTCGCCGATCTCTCGATGCTGATCCAGCAGAGAGAACAGCCTTTCCATGTCAGCCAGGCTCTGTTTGATTTCGCGATAGATCACACCGAGGAAATTCAGTGGAATATAGAGCTGAATCATGAAGGAATTGACCAACACCAGGTCGCCAAGCGTCATGCGGCCACTGATCACGCCCAGCGTCGCGCGCCAGAGTATCAACGATACTGCGATGGCGATGATTGCCGACTGGCCGCTGTTCAACAGCGACAGCGAAGTCTGTGATTTGACGGCCGCCGTCTCGTAATGGCGCAAGCCTTCGTCGTAACGCTGTGCTTCGTAATCCTCGTTACCGAAATACTTGACCGTCTCGTAATTGATCAGCGAATCGACGGCGCGTGTATTAGCTTTCGAGTCCAGTTCGTTCATCGTCCGGCGGAAATGCGTGCGCCACTCCGTCACACTGACGGTGAAGGCAATGTACGCCAACAGAGCCCCACCGGTAATCAGTGAGAACCAGATGTCGTAATGCAAGCCCAGGTAACCGATGACCAGACCGATTTCAACCAGAGTCGGCAGGATACTGAATAAAGTGTATGAAACCAATGACGAAACGCCGCGCGTACCGCGTTCGATATCGCGCGTCATGCCGCCTGTCTGCCGATTCAAGTGAAAACGCAAGGACAGCGAATGCAAATGCCGGAATACCTTCAGCGCGATCGTGCGCACCGCGCGTTGCGTTACGCGCGCAAACGTGTATTCGCGCAATTCGGTAAACAAGGTAGTCGATAACCTCAAGGCACCGTACACAAGCAGCAGGCCGATCGGCAATACCAGCACGATGCGCGGATCGGATGGTTTGATTGTGAGACCATCGATCAAATGCTTGAGAATCAGAGGCACGCCGACGTTCGCCACTTTAGCGGCAATCAGGAACACCAGCGCGAGACCGACGCGCCATTTGTAAGTCCACAAATAGGGCAGCAAGGCTTTCAGCGTCGCCCAGTCGCTACGCATGCGAGGAGCAGGAACAAATCCGGCAGATGAAGCAGAGGGGCGGCGCATCGAGTCTATGTATATGGTTTATCCTTGAGTCTGACGATTGTAGCGGTTAAAAACTCAGCCCACAGGACTGCCATGCCGGCCGAATATCACACTACCCTGCCCGAAGGAAAAACGCCGCAATTGCGCGTCGTACCCATGCCGACCGACACCAATATGAATGGCGACGTATTCGGCGGCTGGATCATGGCGCACGTCGATCTGGCAGGATCGTTACCTGCCGCTAAACGGGCCAACGGCCGCGTGGTGACGGTTGCCGTCAACTCCTTCGTGTTCAAGCACCCGGTATTGGTGGGAGACGTGCTGTCGATCTATGCCGATATCGTGAAGGTCGGAACGACCTCGATCACTGTCAATGTCGAGGTCTTTGCCGAACGCAACCTGCAACAGGCGGAGATCGTCAAGGTGACGGAAGCGACGCTGACCTATGTTGCGACAGACGACCTGCGCCGCCCGCGCCCAGTGCCGCCAATGGAAAAATAAACGCGTTTCAGCGACCGGCCTGGTTCGCGGCCAGCGCTTCCTCTCGCAGTTCACGGCGCAGAATCTTGCCTACGTTCGATTTGGGCAGCTCGGTGCGGAACTCGATCAGGTGCGGCCGCTTGTAGCCGGTGAACTGCTCCCTGCAATATTGCAGCAGCGCTTCTTCCGTCACCGAGGCATCCTTACGCACCACGTACAGCTTCACCGCTTCGCCCGAATGCGGATCCGGTACGCCAATGCAGGCACATTCGGTCACGCCGGGAAACGCCATCACGACGCTTTCGATCTCGCTTGGATACACGTTGAAACCGGAGACCAGAATCATATCTTTCTTGCGATCGACGATACGGATATAGCCGCGCGCATCCATGATTCCGATATCGCCGGTCTTGAAAAATCCATCGGCCGTCATTGACGCCGCCGTCTCCTCTGGCTTGTTCCAGTAACCTGCCATAACCTGTGGTCCGCGTATCGCGATCTCACCACGTTCGCCAAGCGGCACCGGATTGCCTGCATCGTCGATGATGACGATGTCGGTGGAGGAAACCGGCAAGCCGATGGTGCCGGAAAACTCCGTTGCATCAGCCGGATTGGCAGCCGCTGTCGGCGAAGTCTCCGACAAGCCATAGCCCTCGTTAATCAAACAACCCGTCACCGCACGCCAGCGCTCTGCGACCACTTGCTGCACCGCCATGCCGCCACCGTTGCATAACACCAGGTGCGAAAAATCGAGCTTTGCAAAATCAGGGTGATTCAGCAAGGCGTTGTACAAGGTATTCACCGCCGGCAGCAGATGGAAAGGATATTTCGCCAGTTCCTTGACGAGACCACTGATATCCCGTGGATTGGGAACGAGAATATTCATCACGCCAAGCTTCGTGCCAAGCATGCAACAGGCCGTTAGTGCGAAGATGTGATACAGCGGCAAGGCACACACGAAATTGAGCTGTTCCCGTGGCAGCTTTGGACCGACCACCGGCGCAATCCAGCTCTCGTTCTGCAGCACGTTGGCGACGATATTCCGATGCGTGAGCGTGGCACCCTTGGCCAGTCCCGTCGTACCGCCCGTGTATTGCAGGAAGGCGATGTCATCGTGCTTCAGTACCGGCCGCTGCAGCTCCAGCTCGCCACCTTCTGCCAACGCATCGTTGAAGCGGATGGCGCCCGGCAGCTCATATGGCGGGACCATTTTCTTGACGTGGCGCACGGCAAAATTGACCATTGCGCCTTTCACGCCGCCCAGAAGATCGCCAATGCTTGCAAGCACGATGTGCTGGATCTGTGTACGTTGCAAAATGCTTTGCAGCGTACAGGCGAAATTTTCCAGGATGATGATGGCTTCGGCACCGGAATCGACGAGCTGATGCTGCAGTTCGCGCGGCTTGTACAGCGGATTGACGTTGACGACGATATATCCGGCGCGCAGTACGGCAGCAATGGCGATCGGGTACTGCAACACATTCGGCATCATGAGCGCAACACGTGCGCCCTTCTTCAAGCCGGTGGACTGCAGCCATGCGCCCAGCCGAAGCGACATCGCATCGACTTCGCCATAGGTCAGAAAGCGGTCCATGCAAACGTAGGCACGGCGTTGCGCGTGTTTGTCGAACGCCTCTTCGAGCAACTGGACGAGCGACGTGTACTGCGTAAAATCAATTTCGGCAGGAACGCCTTTGGAATATGACTGAAGCCAGAATCTATCCATTGATCTCCGCCCCCTTATTGATTGCTGCCAACACTGTGATGCTATCGGTCACCTCTACGATCTGCAAGCTCTTTCAACCCGATACAGCAGGCAGGCGAAGCATGTACCGCAGCGTACTCCTGGCGTAAGATAGAACTCTTTGCAGAGAAAGCACCGCTTCGCGTCACGAGGATCATCATGAAGTTAATCGACCCGATCATCCAGTTCAGCACCGAAATACAAGCTTTGCGTCGCGCCATTCACGCGAACCCTGAACTATGCTTCGAGGAGCGCGATACGTCGGAACTGGTCGCGCGCAAACTGACCGAATGGGGCATCCCTGTGGTACGCGGTATGGGTCTGACCGGCGTCGTCGGCATCATCAGCAATGGCAGCAGCAAAAAGGCCATCGGCCTGCGCGCCGACATGGATGCGTTGCCCATGCAAGAATTGAACGCCTTCCCGCATGCGTCGAAGAACGACGGCAAGATGCACGCGTGCGGTCACGACGGCCATACCGCGATGCTGCTGGGTGCGGCGCATTATTTATCGCAACACCGGAATTTTGATGGCACTGTCTATCTGATTTTTCAGCCAGCAGAAGAAGGCGGTGGCGGCGCCAAACGCATGATCGATGAAGGACTGTTCGAGCGATTTCCGATGGATGCCGTCTTCGGTATGCACAACTGGCCCGGCATACCGGTCGGCCACTTCGGTGTGACGGCAGGACCGATGATGGCATCGAGCAACGAGTTCGAAGTGATCGTCCGCGGCAAGGGCGCGCATGCGGCACAACCGCAAAAAGGCATCGATCCCATCATGACGGCTGTGCAAATTGCGCAGAGTTGGCAAACGATCCTGACACGAAACAAGAATCCAATCGATTCCGGCGTCATTTCAATTACCCAGATTCACGCCGGCAGCGCCACCAATGTCATCCCGGATGAGGCTACGTTGATCGGGACTGTTCGCACCTTCGATCTTGATGTGCTGGATCTGATCGAACGCCGCATGCGCAAGATTGCCGAGCATACGGCGCAAGCCTTCGACGCCACCGTGGATTTCCGTTTCAAGCGCAATTATCCGCCACTGGTGAATTCACCTGCCGAAACTGCCTTTGCGGCAGATGTACTGAAAACGATTGTGGGCGAGAAAGCCGTCGATATACAGGTGGAGCCGACCATGACGGCTGAAGACTTCGCCTATATGCTGCAGGAAAAGCCCGGATGCTACGTCTTCATCGGTAACGGCGAAGGCGATCACCGTTCTGCTGGACATGGCCTGGGCCCCTGCAATCTCCACAATCCGAGCTACGATTTCAACGACGCGCTGCTGCCGATCGGCGCAACCTATTGGGTCAGGTTGACAGAAAGCTTCCTGAAGACGGCATAGGAAGCCGATCGACCGTGCCGAATCTAGGCGAGTATGGCGACAGCCTGTTCACCGTAACGAATCAGATATCCGCCATGCTCGCGCTGCCATGTCAACGCAGTACCGTAGTCGGCAAACCAGTTTTTCTCATGATCGCCGAACATGCCGAGCTCAAGTCGATAACGGTCCAATACGGAAGAAGCTGCACAATCGACCTGGCGCATGCATATTTCCCACGCAGGAAAATTCAGCTCTCTCGCAAGCATATGCAATACGTGCTTGAGTTGAAGCGTGGTGCGACACGCAAATAAATCGCTCAGACGCATTTCCGGAGCGAGCTTCGCCGCAGCGATCCGACGCAGTACCGGCATTGCCTTGCTTGCTTCCGGCGAGCGCACATCACGCAGCAGTCGGCGCGCATAACGTCGCAGGAACGCGCTATTGGTCATGGATTGACCTAGCGCATGATGAGAAAGTGGGGGTGGTAAAGTAGACCACATACGTTTTCCTTTCATTGTCGTTTCTCGCTACGACATTCAGGTTGAACGTATGATTTACTGAAGACGGAAGTCTACGAACAGGTGCATCGGCTTTTGCGAGAGCAGGCATCCTGTCATGCCTGTCGCTATTCTAGCGAAACGCATTTCCATTCGCAATCACGCAAACGGGGTCATTTCGTCAGTTTGCTGAACTGGACGGCATATTCCCAGCGCTCCGGTTCATCCGCTGTTTGTATCTCCGCCCTTCGATCCGCTACAAATTGCCAGCGCAGAGAGTGATATTTCGCCACGCTTTCGCGATGTGCGACACTCACGATCGTCGTCTGCGGCAGTTCTTGAATCAGCAGTTGATAAACGTGCTCTTCTGTTTCGGTATCCAGCGCGCTGCTTGCCTCATCCAGGAACAAGGCCGTCGGTCGCGTCAACAAGGCACGTGCGAACGCCAGGCGCTGCTGCTCACCGGGTGAAAAGCGCTGACTCCAGTTATCGACGTGATCGAGCATGTGCTTCAGATGCGGCAGCCTGCACAAATCGAGGTAGTGGCGGATTGCAAGGTCGGTATATGCATGCTCGGCGGCGGGATAGGCAATCGCCGCGCGCAGGGTTGCAATGGGAAGATAGCTTTTCTGCGGCAGGAATAACAGTTTCCATTGCTGTGGAATTTCAATGGTGCCCGCACCATAAGGCCATACGCCGGCGATTGCACGTATCAGCGTCGATTTTCCACATCCGGAAGGGCCGGCAATCAAAATGCGTTGGCCGGCCTCGATATGCGCAGAAAAAGGTGTTGTGAGCGCCGCGCCTTCCGGCAAGTGCAACTGCAGGGCCTCTATCAGCAGTCCACCAACGTTATTGGTGCTGACGGCAATACCGCCCTGCTGCTGATGAACGGCATTGATCGCCGCATGGAATCCGGCCAGACGGTTGACGCTCGCCTTCCAGGCGGCGAAATCGGTGAACGCGGAAATGAACCATGACAGGGCGCCCTGCACCTGACCAAAGGCGGAGCTGATTTGCATCAATCCACCCAGCGTGATTGCCCCTGCAAAGTAGCGCGGGGCGGCAGCCAAGAACGGAAAAATATTGGCGAACTGATCGTAGAAATTGGACGCAAGATTCAATCGCTTGGTCGTGCGCATAATGCCCCACCAATTTTCGCGAATCAGATCGAATCTTCGTTGCAGCTGATGCTGCTCTTCCGGCTCGCCGCGATACAAGGCGACGGCCTCTGCGTTTTCGCGCACGCGAATCAACCCGAAACGGAAGTCCGCTTCGAACCGCTGCTGTTGATAATGCTTGCTCACCAAAGGCCAACCGACCCAGCCAACGATCAGCGAACCGATGCCGGCATAGGCAATCGCAAACCACACCATGTAGCCTGGGATCGTCCACTGCTGCGCGCCTAGCACGAAAGATATTGGCCCGCTGACGCTCCACAGAATTCCAATGAAGGAGGCGAGCGTGACGACACTGGAAAGCAACCCTAGGGACAGGGACAGCGTTCCGCTCGTCAAATCGTTCAAGTCTTCCGCAATGCGCTGGTCCGGGTTATCCGTGGCATGCGTTTGCTCGATGCGGTAATAGGCCTGATTCGTCAGCCAGCGCGCCATGTAACGCTGCGTCATCCAGATACGCCACCGCATCTGCAAGGCCTGCGTTAGATAAATGCGATAAATCGCGACTGCGATAAAGGCGAATGCCAGGTAACTGAAGCGCCACAGCTGTTCGACGAACACGGGAAAATTCCTGTTTTCCAACGCGTTGTAGAAGGTGCGATTCCAGTCATTTATCTGCACCTCGATGTACACCATCGTCAATGCGAGAACGACAATCGCAAGCAGCAAGCCGCGCGCGCGCCACTTTTCTTCGGAGACCCAATAGGGGCGAATCAGATGCCATACGGCGCGGCGATCGGCACTTTGTGTGGTCATAACAATACAAGTCGATAAATGCAGCTTGCCTAAGTCCCATCAACTGCCCGTATAGGGTGCCGCGTACGCCCGATCATCAGCGCGGCAGGAGGTCTGCTCGTGCGCCGAGCCGCTTGCCCGGGTTTTCCTCTTCGAGCGCCAGCAAGACAGCGGATTGATCGGCTTGCGGCACGCTATTCATCAGACTTTGATAATGCTCCGTGACCAGTTCGGTCAGTGGCAACCGCAGTCCCGCATCGGCAGCCGCAATCAGCACGTTTTCCAGATCCTTGAATTGACTTTTCACCTGGCCACCTGGCATGAAGTTCCGCTCCAGCATGCGCTGTCCATGCACTTCCAGAATCCGGCTTTCGGCAAAGCCACCGCGGATTGCAGTGCGCACTGCAGCAGGGTCCGCACCACCGGCCTGCGCCAGCAGTAACGCTTCTGCGACGATATTCAAGGTGCCGCCGACGATCAGTTGGTTGCACAATTTCGCAATCTGACCGCAACCGGCGGGGCCAACCAAAGTTGGGCGCCCCATGACAGCCAACACGTCATGCGCTTCGGCAAAATCCCGCGCATCGCCACCGGCCATGATCGCCAATGTGCCGGCTTCAGCGCCAACCACGCCACCCGAGACCGGTGCATCGATGAAACGCACGCCATGCTCGCCAAGTCTCGCATGCAAGTCCCGCGCTTCGGATTGGCGCGTGGAACTCATGTCAATCAACAGTGTGCCGGGTTGCAGGCCAGGCAAGGCGGCGTCGACCACTTGACGAACAATGGGGCCCGCTTCAAGCATGGGAATCACAATATCCGCGTTACGTACGGCATCAGCGGCATTCTCGCTGACGGTGGCACCGAGGGAGAGCAACTCATCCGCTTTCGCGCGCGTGCGATTCCATGCGTTGAGCGAATACCCTGCCTGCAGCAGACGTGCTGCCATGGGCTTGCCCATCAATCCAATGCCGAGGAATGCAATGGCCGGTTTTGTTGACTGCTTCAATTGAAACTCCCTGTACGCTGAATCGCTGCATAATGGCGCAATCTTCTCCCAAAAAGCAACTGCCATGAAAACGACAAGCTGCGAGCCAGCACTCGACCTTCGCATGCAATTGGGCGAATGCCCGATCTGGCATTACGAGGAAGCTGCGTTGTACTGGATCGATATCGAGGCATGCATGGTGCATCGCCTGAAACCGGCAACAGGAGTTCATCGCGAATGGCCGCTGCCCTCGCAACCTGGCTGTATTGCCTTTCACATTGATGGCGGCCTTGTCGTAGCCATGCGGTCAGGCATCGCGCTGCTCGATACCAATGACGGTACGCTGACGCCTCTCGTCGACGCACCGTACAATCCGTCCACCACGCGCTTCAACGACGGGCGGTGCGATGCGGCTGGTCGCCTGTGGGTAGGCACGATCTACGAACCACGTGATCAGCCAAATGCTGCGCTGTATTGCTTCGAACGTGGCGAATTGCGTGAGAGCGGCAAGCGCTCCACGGTGTCCAATGGTGTGGCTTTCAGCGCCGACAACCACACGATGTATCACAGCGATACCACTTCGCATCGCATCCGGCATTATGCCTTCGATCCCTCAAGCGGCACTCTTGGCGACGATTACGTGTTGAAGCAATTTTCGACCGACAAAAGCGCCAATTACGGTGGCCGGCCTGATGGTGGTGCGGTCGACAGCGAAGGCGCCTATTGGTGCGCGATGTATGAGGGTGGCCGCCTGTTAAGGCTGTCGCCAGAGGGTGATATCTTGCGCGAAATTGCGCTGCCGGTACGATGTCCGACCATGATGGCATTTGGAGACGACGATTTGCGCACGCTCTACATTACCTCGGTCAGCAAAGGGCGCGCTGAACAGGAGCTCGCAGAGCATCCGCTTTCCGGCCAATTGCTGCGTATACGCGTCGACGTCGCGGGTATTCGTGAGCATTTCTACAGGCCCGCGTGAGCCACATCACGTCCCGCCTTGAGCAGGAACAATCTCGTCGCGTACAAAACCAAAAGGGGCTAACGCTTTCGCGCTAGCCCCTTGATTTCTGGTGCTGATGAGACGAATCGAACGTCCGACCTACTGATTACGAATCAGTTGCTCTACCGACTGAGCTACATCAGCGAAGCCCGTTATTCTAACAATAAATCATCAGAAACTGTAGCCTAAATCTATTTTTGATAGTAGCTCTCGGCCACTTTTCTCTTAGTTAGACATCTGCACGCTACCCCGCGAACATAAATATCCCAGCTTGCTGGGGATTGGTACCGGTCACTGCATGCAGCAAATCATCATTAATTTAAATTCAAAATTCCAAAAAGCAAAACCCCATCCACGGAGGTGGATGGGGTAAGCGGGATAAGAGCCTGACGATGACCTACTTTCACACTGGTTGCAGCACTATCATCGGCGCAAAGTCGTTTCACGGTCCTGTTCGGGATGGGAAGGGGTGGTACC
>DATJJR010000053.1:0-3274 GCA_035492055.1 Rhodocyclaceae bacterium
TGACCGTGCACGAAAACCTGCTCATGGGGCTGGCGACACGTAATGGCAGCACACCCATTCCCGAGCGGATCTTCGAGATGTTTCCAGTGCTCAAGCAAATGATGAAGCGCCGCGGCGGCGATCTTTCCGGCGGGCAGCAGCAGCAGCTCGCCATCGGCCGTGCGCTAGCCTTCGGACCCAGGCTGCTCATCCTCGATGAACCGACCGAGGGCATTCAGCCGTCCATCATCAAGGACATCGAACGCGCCATCCGCAGCCTTGCCGCCTCCGGAGAAATGGCCATTCTGCTGGTCGAGCAGTACTACGACTTTGCCAAGTCACTGGCCGATCACTACCTCGTCATGGAGCGCGGCGAGATCATCGCGCGCGGCAACGGCAATGACATGGACAAGGACGGTGTACGTGAATTGCTGGTGGTGTAAATCTAAGTCTTTAAACGACTGCAGCACAAGGATCTACGGCGACTACGTAATACGACGTATAGGGTAAATCACGGGCCAGCCCCATGATGGTGCTGCACCGATTCTGGTGCATGAGCTGCAAACACATCAACCACGCCCGGATACCCGAGATGCACGACACGCTTCACTGGACACTTGCAGACTGGCGCGCCGCCTACGCAAGCGGCACCAAGCCCAAGGACCTGATCTCCAGTCTGCTGAAACATTTTCCCGATGCCGATCCGGCCTGGATCAATCGCATCGACAACAAGCAATTGACCCTGCGTTGCCTCGCGCTTGAACAACAGGCTGCAACGAACGGTAAGGAAGCCTTACCGCTGTATGGCATTCCGATCGCAGTCAAGGACAACATCGATGTCGCCGGGCTCATCACGACGTGCGCCTGCCCTGAGTTTGCCTATCTTCCCGAGGACAGCGCCACGGTGGTGAAGCAGCTTGAGGCCGCCGGCGCCGTGATTGTCGGCAAGACCAATCTTGACCAGTTCGCCACCGGGCTCGTCGGCACGCGCTCGCCCTACGGCGTTGTACCGAATACTTTCGATGCGCGCTTCATTTCCGGCGGATCGAGTTCGGGTTCGGCTTCGGTTGTCGCACGCGGCCTGGTTCCACTCGCGCTTGGCACCGACACCGCCGGCTCAGGGCGCGTACCGGCCGGACACAACAATCTTGTCGGGTTCAAGCCGACACGTGGTCATGTCAGCAATCACGGCCTCGTACCGGCGTGCCGCACGCTCGATTGCATCACAGTATTCAGCCTGACCGTGGAAGACGCAGAGTTGGCCATGAGCGTCATGGGTGGCTTCGATGTCAACGATCCCTACTCGCGTCACGCACCTGCCCGCGCGCCGGGACTGCCGACAAACCCCGTACTGGGTGTACCCGCCGATCCGCAGTGGTTCGGTGATACGGCTGCGCAAGCCTTGTACAACGCGACATTGCAACGTCTCGAGACCGAAGGCGTGCAGATCAAGCCACTGGATTTCACGCCGCTGTTCCAGGTCGCTGCCCTGCTCTATGAAGGTCCATGGGTAGCCGAGCGTTATGCCGCCATCGAAGCATTGCTCGATGAAAAACCGAACGCCGTGCATCCGGTCGTACGCTGCATCATTGAAAAAGCCCTCGGCAAAACGGCCGTCGATGCCTTCAATGGTGAATATCGACGCATGGAACTGGCGCGTGTTGCCGAAAGCCTGATCGCAGGTGTCGACGGCTTGCTGGTGCCGACGGCACCGACTATTTATCCAATCAACGAGGTGCTGGCCGATCCCGTCACGCTCAATTCCCGCATGGGCGTGTATACGAATTTCGTCAACCTGCTCGACTGGAGCGCCATCGCCCTGCCGGCCGGCGTGCGTGAAGGCGGCGACAAGGCCGGCCTGCCGTTCGGCATCACCGTGATCATGCCGGCCTGGCAAGAAAATCGGCTGATTGAATTTGGTAAGCGCTGGCAGAAAAGCCTGCGCTGGCCGCTCGGCAATTCGAAAAAGCCCATTCCACGCGTTCAGGTCAGCACACCACCGAAGCTCGACGGACAGGTGCTGGTTGCCGTCGTCGGTGCCCACCTGTCCGGCATGCCACTCAACTACCAACTCATCGAACGCGGCGCCTTCTTGGTTGAGAAGACGACAACATCGACCGACTATCAATTGTATGCATTGGCAAATACGCAACCACCGAAGCCCGGTTTACTGCGCGGCGCAACCGGAGCTGGTAGCGGCGCTGCCATTGAGGTCGAGGTCTGGGCCATGCCGGTCGAACGCTTCGGCAGCTTTGTGGCGTTGATTCCAGCGCCGCTGGGCATCGGCACGCTCTCGCTCGCCGACGGCAGCCAGGTCAAAGGCTTTATCTGCGAACCCGCCGGTCTGCATGACGCCGTCGACATCACCACCGATGGCGGCTGGCGCAACTACCTGACGCGTGCCAGCGCCGTGCACGCCTGAAACAGAGATAACAACAGGACATCATCCATGTTCAAGACTGTACTGATTGCAAACCGTGGCGAAATCGCCGTCCGCATTGCCCGCACCTTGCGCCGCATGGGCATACGCTCCGTGGCCGTGTTTTCCGAGGCGGATCGCGACAGCCGTCATGTCGCCGCTGCCGACGTGGCCGTGGTACTGGGCGGACCGGACGACAACGCACCGGCACAAAGCTACCTGCGCACCGAGCGCATTCTTGAAATCGCGCGTGAAACCGGCGCCGAGGCCATCATTCCGGGGTACGGCTTCCTGTCCGAGAACGCCGAGTTCGCCGAACAATGCGCTGCAGCAGGCATTGCCTTCATCGGCCCGACGCCCGACCAGATCCGCCGTTTCGGACTCAAGCACACCTCGCGTGAAATTGCAGAGGCCGCGGGCGTGCCGCTGACGCCCGGTACCGGTTTGCTCAAGGATATCGAGGAGGCCAAAGCCGCAGCAACAAAGATCGGCTATCCGGTCATGCTGAAAAGCACCGCCGGCGGTGGCGGCATTGGGCTCACACGCTGCGATAGCGAAAGTGAACTGATCGCCGCATTCGATTCGGTACAACGCCTCGGCCAGAATTTCTTCAAGGACGGCGGCGTCTTCATCGAGCGCTTTGTCGCCGATGCCCGCCATATCGAAGTGCAGATTTTCGGCGACGGCAAAGGCAACGTCGTTGCCTTGGGTGAGCGTGATTGCTCGGTGCAGCGCCGCAATCAGAAAGTGGTCGAGGAAACGCCCGCGCCACATCTACCGCCAGCAACACGCACAGCCCTGCTTGCCGCTGCGGTGAAGCTGGGCAAGGCAGTCTCCTATGCCTCGGCCGGTACGGTCGAGTTCATTTACGACGGC
>DATJJR010000054.1:0-17759 GCA_035492055.1 Rhodocyclaceae bacterium
TGCCATTGAGCGGAGTAACCAACCGCATCGCGATAGCCATTGTTATCTACGACGATCGTGTTCGCCTGCAACGCCAGCGAAAAGACATCTTTGCCATCGGTATAGCTGCTGCCGATATTGGCATCGACGTTTCTCAGGTCCATTGTGGACACATCCTGATTCCAACGCTGCGAACCGGAAACGCCGCCGACGATGGCCATCTGGGCATCCACTGGAACAGAGAAATTGATGCCGCCACCAATGCTGGCAAACCAATCTTCAGTCGCCTGGCTGCCCGGATCTAGAACAAAGACCGCATTACCGAATGCAGGCACCGCAATACCGCCGCGTGCCGGACCGGCATTCACATTGGTGTCGTAGCCTATTGTGCCCTCGACATAGCCACGCACAACTGTCTTGCCGGCGTTCTCGACACGATCCACGGCCGACAGGAAACGATCAATGGTCTGCTCCACTTCCGGTGGAACACCCATTTTCTTGGCGTTTTGGAATTCACCCTTCGCGGCCTGGGTCTCACCCAGCGCCAGATAAGCGCGTCCAATCTCGGCGCGTGCGCGCACATTGCCGGGTTCTACCGCGAGCACACGCTCAAGCGCAAATATCGCACGGGTGTTCTGCCCTACATCAAGCGCGGCAATGCCGAACAGCAGATCAAAATCCTTGTCGCCGGCACGGGCTTCTTCCTGCGGTTCAAGCAGCTCGTATGCAGCCTTGCCCTTGCCCGCCTTGATGAGATCGGCGCCTTGGCGTACCAGATCATCCGCAGCCTGGGCCTGAAATGCGGTTAATGCGCAAGTAAATACCAACGCAAATCGATTTTTGCGCAACCCCATCCCGTTTCCCCTCACAGCTTCTGATTAGGGCGAATTCTAGTGCAGACGGGGGTTCAAAATCAACAAATATCGTTTGCCAAGACCGATGATTTCCCATTCAAATCAAATATCTGTGGCACCACTTTTACCGACACAACCAGACTGACACTTGTATGGCGTTATCAGCTCGCCGCCGGAATAGACGACGAGCTGACAGTTCAGTTTTTGACGCAATCCACGTAGTAACCCAGGTTGCCCGAACCGTCATCCTTGACCAGACCGTGCACATCAGTCTCGAAGCCGGGGAAGAACTCGTTGAAGTGACGAGCGAACTTGAGATAGTTCACGATGGTCTTGTTGAAACGTTCACCCGGAATCAACAAGGGAATACCCGGTGGATAAGGCGTCACCAGCATGGCGGTGATGCGGCCTTCGAGGTCGTCAATGGATACACGCTCGATTTCACGGTGTGCCATCTTGGCGAAGGCGTCCGACGGCTTCATGGCCGGCTCCATGTTCGACAGATACATCTCCGTCGTCAAACGTGCCACATCGTTCGTCTTGTAAACATCGTGGATCTTCTGGCACAGGTCACGCAAACCCATGCGCTCGTAGCGCGGATGTTTGGCAACGAACTCGGGCAGCACCTTCCACAGCGGCTGGTTCTTGTCGTAGTCGTCCTTGAACTGCTGCAGTGCGGTCACCAGCGTGTTCCAGCGGCCCTTGGTGATGCCGATGGTGAACATGATGAAGAAGGAATACAGGCCGCACTTCTCGACGATGACGCCGTGCTCGGCCAGGTATTTGGTGACAATGGCGGCCGGGATGCCGTGCTCATCGGAGAAGTCGCCGTCAACGTCCAGGCCCGGCGTGATGATGGTGGCTTTGATCGGATCGAGCAGGTTGAAACCTTCCGCCAGATTACCGAAGCCGTGCCAGCGCGCGCCCGGCTTCAGCATCCAGCTGTCGCGTTCTTCAAGCCCCTCTTCCGAAAGGTCGTCCGGACCCCACACCTTGAACCACCAGTCCACGCCCCACTCTTCGTCCACCTTGCGCATGGCACGGCGGAAGTCCAGGGCTTCGGTCAGCGACTCTTCGACCAGTGCCGGGCCGCCCGGCTCTTCCATCATGGCCGCAGCAACGTCGCACGAAGCGATGATCGCGTATTGAGGCGAGGTCGAGGTATGCATCAGATAGGCCTCGTTGAACACATCGCGGTCCAGCTTGTTGTTCTGCGCGTCTTGCACCAGGATTTGCGAGGCCTGGCTCAAGCCGGCGAGCAGCTTATGCGTTGATTGCGTCGAGAACACCATCGACTCCTTGCAGCGCGGACGATCCGCGCCGATGGCGTGGTAGTCGCCATAGAAGTCGTGGAAGGCTGCATGCGGCAGCCACGCTTCGTCGAAATGCAGCGTGTCGATCTTGCCATCGAGTTCATTCTTGATGTCCTCGACGTTGTAGAGAATGCCGTCGTAAGTGCTCTGCGTGATCGTGAGCACGCGTGGCTTACCTTTGCTCTGACTGGCGAACGGATGATTGGCGATCTTCTTCTGGATGTTTTCCCAGCTGAATTCTTCGCGCGGAATCGGGCCGATGATGCCGAAGTTGTTACGCGTCGGCATCAGGAATACCGGGATCGCGCCGGTCATCATGATCGCGTGCAGGATGGACTTGTGACAGTTGCGGTCGACGACAACGATGTCGCCCGGTGCAACCGTCGAGTGCCACACGATCTTGTTCGAGGTCGACGTGCCGTTGGTGACGAAGAACAAATGGTCGGCGTTGAAGATGCGCGCGGCGTTGCGTTCCGACGCGGCGACCGGGCCGGTGTGGTCGAGCAATTGGCCGAGTTCTTCCACCGCGTTACACACGTCGGCGCGCAGCATGTTCTCGCCGAAGAACTGGTGGAACATCTGACCGACCGGCGACTTGAGAAAGGCCACACCGCCGGAATGGCCCGGACAGTGCCATGAATACGAACCGTCTGCAGCGTAATGCGTCAGCGCGCGGAAGAACGGCGGCGGCAGCGAGTCGACATACGCCTTGGCTTCGCGCACGACGTGACGTGCGATGAACTCCGGCGTGTCCTCGTACATGTGGATGAAACCATGTAGCTCGCGCAGGATGTCATTCGGAATATGGCGCGAAGTGCGTGTTTCTCCGTGCAGAAAAATCGGAATCTCGGCGTTCTTGTAACGAATTTCTTCGACGAAGGCACGGAGTTCGGCGATGGTTTCTTCTGCCTCCAGTGCCATCTCCTCGTCATCGATCGAGAGAATGAACGCCGAAGCACGGCTTTGCTGCTGCGCAAACGAGGTCAGGTCGCCATAACTCGTGACACCCAGCACTTCCAGGCCTTCCTTCTCGATGGCTTCGGCCAGCGCACGAATGCCAAGACCCGAGGCATTCTCGGAGCGGAAGTCTTCGTCAATGATGATGATGGGGAAGTGGAAGCGCATGGCTGCTCCTGAAAGGCAGAGACCCGATTGCAGCAATCGGGTCTCAAAGTCGAAACGTCAAAATTAAAGTGTCGGTGTTACGTACTTATTTCTTGTGTGCGTATTTATGTTGCCGCATCAGATCTTCGGCAAGGTTACGCCAACCTGCCCCTGATACTTGCCGCCGCGATCCTTGTACGAGGTTTCGCAGACTTCATCCGACTCGAAAAACAACACCTGCGCGCACCCTTCGCCGGCGTATATCTTGGCTGGCAACGGCGTCGTGTTGGAAAACTCCAGCGTGACGTAGCCTTCCCATTCAGGCTCGAACGGCGTGACGTTGACGATGATGCCGCAACGCGCGTAGGTGCTCTTGCCCAGGCACACGGTCAGCACGCTGCGCGGAATACGGAAGTATTCGACAGTGCGGGCGAGTGCAAAGGAGTTCGGCGGAATGATGCAGTAGTCACCCTCCATCTCGACGAAGGAGTTCGGATCGAAATTCTTCGGATCGACGATGGTCGAGTTGATATTGGTGAACACGCGGAATTCGCGCGCGCAACGGATATCGTAGCCATAGCTTGAAGCGCCGTAGGACACGATCTTCTTGCCGTCGACTTCGCGCACCAGATCGGGCTCGAACGGCTCGATCATGCCGTGCTGCTCCGCCATGCGGCGTATCCATTTGTCCGATTTGATGCTCATGCGCGCGTTCCGAAGGGAGGGGCTGAAAACGAAAAGAGCGGATTATCCGCTCTTTTCAGGGTGACGCAATATCGTTTTGCCTGAAGACCTTATCAGGTGTTTTGCACCACGATGTTGGGGAACTTTCCACTCATTTCCTTGGCTTGTTCAGCAATCTTCACCGCCACGCGCCGCGCAACCTGCTTGTAGATACCGGCAATGGGGCCTTCCGGATCAGCCACCACGGTCGGCTTGCCTTGATCCGCCTGCAGGCGGATGGAAAGATCCAGCGGCAACTGGCCGAGCAGTTCGACCTTGTAATCCAGTGCCATGCGCTCGCCGCCGCCGGTGCCGAAAATCGGCTCCTGATGGCCGCAGTTGGAGCAGATGTGGATACTCATGTTCTCGACGATGCCGAGGATCGGGATGCCAACCTTCTCGAACATCTTGAGGCCCTTGCGCGCGTCAAGCAGGGCAATGTCCTGCGGCGTCGTCACGATGACCGCACCCGTCACCGGCACTTGCTGCGCCAGCGTGAGCTGAATGTCGCCGGTACCCGGTGGCAGATCGATGACGAGGTAATCGAGATCGTCCCAGGCCGTCTGGCCAAGCAACTGCTGCATGGCGGACGTCACCATCGGGCCGCGCCACACCATCGGCGTTTCCTGATCGATCAGGAAGCCGATCGACATGGTCTGCACACCGTACGCTTCCATCGGCTTGATGGTCTTTTCGTTCACGGCTTCGGGACGCCCCGACAAGCCCATCATTTGCGGTTGCGACGGGCCGTAGATATCGGCGTCGAGCAGGCCGACGCGCGCACCTTCAGCCGCCAGCGCCAGGGCAAGGTTTGCTGCCGTAGTGGACTTGCCAACGCCACCCTTGCCGGACGCCACGGCGATGATGTTGCGCACACCCGGAATCAGTTTCACGCCGCGCTGTGCCGTATGCGCCACGATCTTGGCGTACACGTTGACGGTGATGTTGCCGATGCCGGCAAGTTTCTTGAGCTGGCCTTCGACGAGATCGCGTACCAGGCCGAGCTGGCTCTGTGCCGGATAACCCAGCTCGACATCCAGTGTCACGTTGGCGCCATCGACCTTGATGTTCTTCGCGCTGCGGCTGGAGAAGAAATCCTTGCCAGTGTTGGGATCGGTAATCTGCTTGAGTACGTCCTGAACGGATTCCTGCGTGATGCTCATATGACTGAACTCCGGGATAGTGTTGTTCTTGGTGTGAATACTTGAGTAATTTCCTCCAGTATACCTGCCGACCCGGCCTCGCCCAAGCGCTTTGCTAAAATGCGCGGTTTCGCGCAGCACCACCCGCCCATACGCCCATGTCCCGCAAAATCCTCGTCACCAGCGCATTGCCCTACGCCAACGGCGCCATCCACCTCGGCCATCTGGTCGAATACGTGCAGACCGACATCTGGGTTCGATTTCAGAAGATGCGTGGCCACAACTGCCACTACGTCTGCGCCGACGATACGCACGGCACGCCGATCATGCTGCGTGCCGAGAAAGAAGGCGTTACGCCCGAGCAGTTGATCGCGCGCGTACATGGCGAGCATTCACGCGACTTTGCCGGCTTCCATGTCAATTTCGACAATTACTATTCGACGCACTCGGACGAAACCCGCGTTCACGCTGAAGACATCTACGCCAAGCTGCAAAACGCCGGCCTGATTGAAACGCGCGCCATCGAGCAGTTCTACGATCCGGTCAAGGCCATGTTCCTGCCAGACCGTTTCATCAAGGGCAACTGCCCGAAGTGCGACGCGCCCGACCAGTACGGCGACAACTGCGAAGTTTGCGGTGCCGCCTACGCGCCAACCGATCTGAAGAATCCGTATTCGGCCGTTTCTGGCGCCAAGCCGGTGCTGAAGGATTCCGAACACTACTTCTTCAAACTTTCCGATCCGCGCTGCCAGCAATTTTTGCGTGAATGGACGCGCGGCGGCCATCTGCAAAACGAAGCCGCCAACAAGATGCAGGAATGGCTTGGCGACGTCGGCGAAAACAAGCTCAGCGACTGGGACATCTCGCGCGATGCACCGTATTTCGGCTTCAGGATTCCCGGCACCGACAACAAGTTCTTCTACGTCTGGCTCGATGCGCCGGTCGGCTACATGGGTTCGTTCCAGAATCTCGCCAACCGCGTCGGCCTGAATTTCGACGACTACTGGCAGGATGGTTCCGAAGCTGAGCTGTACCACTTCATCGGCAAGGACATTCTCTATTTCCACGCCCTGTTCTGGCCGGCCATGCTGAAATTCAGTGGCCATCGCACGCCGAACGGCGTGTTCGTGCACGGTTATCTGACCGTAGACGGCGCCAAGATGTCAAAGTCGCGCGGCACCTTCATCACTGCCGAAAGCTATCTCGCCACCGGCCTCAATCCGGAATGGCTGCGCTATTACTACGCCGCTAAGCTCAACGGCAGCATGGAAGATCTCGACCTCAACCTCGATGACTTTGTCGCGCGCGTGAACAGCGATTTGATCGGCAAGTACATCAACATCGCCAGCCGCTGCGCCGGTTTCCTGAACAAGGGCTTCGGCGGCCGCATCAAGTTCGATGCAGACAGCGAATTACTCGTGGCCGCGCGCGCAGCCGCCGAGGGCATTGCCGAATCGTATGAGCAGCGCGACTATGGCCGCGCCCTGCGCGAAATCATGGCAATTGCTGACCGCGCCAACGGCGTCATCGCCGCCGCAGCACCGTGGACGATCGCCAAGACGGATCCGGCCAGCGTGCAATTGCAGGCCATCTGTTCCGAAGCAATGGAAGTGTTCCGTTTGCTCACGCTGTATCTCAAGCCCGTGCTACCGAAACTTGCCGAAGAGGTCGAACGTTTCCTCGGTATTTCGTCGCAAGGCTGGGCTGAAGTTGGCGTACCGCTGACCGACGGTCACCTGATCAACAACTATGCACACTTGATGCAGCGCGTCGATGCCAAGCAGGTCGAAGCGCTCGTTGCCGCCAATCGCGATTCGCTGGCACCCACGCCTGTGATTGAACCGAAGAAGGAAAAGAAAGTGGCAAATAGCAACCCCTCATCCCCGGCCCTTCTCCCTCAAGGGGAAAAGGGAGATGCCGCGCAACCGGATAGCGCAACAATTTCGATCGACGATTTCATGAAGATCGATCTGCGCATCGCCAAGATCGCCAATGCCGAACATGTCGAAGGTGCAGACAAGCTGATCAAATTGACGCTCGATGTCGGTACGCTAGGTACGCGCCAGGTTTTCGCCGGCATCAAGGCGGCTTACGACCCGGCTTTGCTCGTCGGTCGCCTCACCGTGATGGTTGCCAACCTCGCCCCGCGCAAGATGAAGTTCGGCCTGAGCGAAGGCATGGTGCTTGCCGCATCCGATACGGAAGGCAACGCCAGTGGTCTTTACATCCTTTCGCCGGATTCGGGTGCAACGCCGGGCATGAAGGTCAAGTAAGAGCACTCTCCCTGCCCCTCGTCGCACAGGGATTTCCTGCGGTCACAAGCGCGGGTGTAACTGCTGTTCGCAATGAAGCTTTGCTTCATTGCTCCATGATGTGTGATGCCCTGGCTCAGAGTGGTCCTGCGCTAAAGCACATTTCTTCGATGTCCGCAGTATCGATCACACATGCCCAACAATCTGCCCACTGCCGCCGACGTCGCTTATCGCCACCTGATCATTTCAGGCAAGGTGCAGGGAGTACATTACCGCGCCTCGATGGTCGAGGAAGCGCAACGGCTCGGAATCAAAGGCTGGGTAAGGAATCGACGTGACGGCACCGTGGAAGCAGAACTTGCGGGAAACGGCGAGGCGGTTGCATTGCTGATTGCATGGGCGCGCAAAGGGCCGGCGGCCGCGCGTGTCGATCACGTACAAATTGAACTGGGCGACGAATCAGCGTTTGGCATGTTCGAAGCGCGCGAAACAATTTAACAGCCTAGAACGCCAGCCGGAATGCGTAGACAGCGCCGGCAATGCCGCCAAAGAAAACGGCAAGGTGGCCCCAAGCCCACCACATATAACGGCCCGCCAGTTTGTCCAGGCGTATGCTCGAAATGATGTAGGGCTGCCCGCCATCGGGATAGTGAATCACGTGCAGGTCTGGTGCGCTACGCACTTCTCTATGCTTGGCCTCGATCTCCCGGCGTGCCGCACTGCGCGCCAACTCCCATTCCTTGAGACTGATCTGCCCATCGCCATCGAGATCGAAGCGCTTGAGCAGTTGCGGATGATCTCGCTTCCACTCCGCCAGCAAATCGCTGATGTCGGCGTTCCGATCCAATTGCAGTGTCAAGCTGCTGCGGGTCGTAAAGTTTCCGAGCACATGGATTCGCTCCTCCGCTCGCAATAACCATTGCGTATAGCGTTCACCGCCGTCTTCCCAGGAATTCTTGGAGGTAGTCAGCACTTCGGCGCCTTCCGGATCGACAAGACATTCACCGCTGGCATCGCGAATGATGAAGGAAGCATCGGACGTCTCGCCACGCCGGTGTTCCCACTTGGTCCCGGACTTTTCCTCAACGGTATAGCGGTACCAGAGGCAGGGTGCGCCAGTGAGCGGGGAAAGCAAAGGCAGCCCTTCAAGCGGCTTGCCCCAGCCGGCCACCTCGACATAGCCTTGCGCGGCGGACGCCACTTGCGAAGTCGGGGTGTCCTTGATGCTGCGCCACCGTCGCAAAGCGCCTGTCCAACCGAACACGCTGAGTGCGGTAATGCCAAGCGCGATACCAAACCAGCCTCGTGGATCGCGTATGTGGAAACCGACCATCAGCAGCGTCAATTGCCCGCCGTAGACAGCAAAGCGATTGAAGCGGTCGGTCAGCCGTAGCGGGCTGTCGCCGCTATAAGCGAACTGCATGGATCAGGCGAACAAGGATTTGATATCGACATCCGCCTTTTCTACAGAAGAAAAATCGAGCATCGGTTTGGCCGCGAAGCCGAAAAGCCTGGCGACGACGACATCCGGAAATTGCTCAATACAGACATTGTTGATATTCACGCTCTCGTTGTAGAACTCGCGCCGATCGGCGATTCCGTTTTCCAGTTGTGAGATACGTGTCTGCAGTTGCATGAAGTTTTCGTTGGCATGCAATTCGGGATAGGCCTCAGCCACCGCGAACAAGCGCCCCACACCTCGGCGCAAGGCATTTTCGGCCTCGCCCAGCGCTTCGACATCCTGCTTCGTGCGCGCCTCGTGCACTTGCGCACGCGCGGCAACTACACGCTCCAGCGTGGTCGCTTCGAACTGCTTGTACTGCTTGCAGACCTCGATCAGCTTGGGTAATTCATCGTGACGCTGCTTCAGCAGCACATCGATGTTGGCCCAGGCCTTGGCGACGGCATGCTTGTTTTGCACCAGACTGTTGTAGATGGTGATGGCATAGATCACCACGACGGCAACCACCCCGAGACCGACAAAACCGGCAACACTCATACAACGCTCCTCCCCAAGAACGGTTCAAATCATTTGCGATTACTCGCTTTGTGTTACACGCTGCACGGTGGCAGCGCGCCGCAACTCATCCTGATGGAAACGACGATCCTCGTCCAGATGCATCATCATGCGATAGCGCGAATCCGCGACACGCGCGAGCAGTTCACTGTTGTAGCGTTCCCGGTTGAGCAGCTCCAGGAAAGCAACGCACAGTATGATCGACATCGAATAGACAATCAGCGTGTACACGTCACCGATCTCGGGCGAGTTCCACTGCCCGAAAGGCTGCACAAAGAAATAGAATGCGGTCGGTATCGAGAGTAACGCGCATAACATTGCTGCCGCAAACCCGTACCGATAAGCAATGGCAACTGCAGCAAGAAAGAAAATGAAGGTTGGATACTTGGCCTGCAGAAACGGATGCAACAACATGCGCAAACCCCAGGCAAGCAGGTAGGCGATGATGGCGATCTGGTAACCACGCAGCGGATTGCGTACCCAGCGCGAAGCATTTTTGAGTTTCATGGACGACAGATTACGCTACTTGGAAGCGAATGATGAATCTGCAACTCGGCGACAATGACCATGCAGTGCTCATGCTACACGGGCTGTGCGGCTCACCCCTAGAACTGGGCAGCATTCCCCGTATGTTGCAACGCATGGGCTGCACGGTTGCGTGGCCCGATTTACCGGGTTACGACAACCCCGATCCGGCAAAATGTACACCTTGGCAGGAATGGGTGGCAAATGCTGAACTGGCACTTGCCGAGCTCCAGGAAACCCACGCCAGCGTTTCGGTCTGCGGCCTCAGCATGGGTGCAACACTCGCACTTGCTCTCGCCGAACGCCATGAAAACATCCAGAGTCTGGTGCTTTTGTCGCCGATTCTGCGCTACGACGGCTGGTCGATTTCCCGACCACTACTGGCACTCCTTCGGTTCGCGTACTTTCTGGGCGTCCGCAATTGGGTGTGGCGCGAAACCGAGCCCTACGGCATCCGCAATCCAGAACTGCAGCGACGTGTTGCCAAGGCCGTGGCCAAAGGCGAGGTATCCGAAGTCGGTGCAGCAACGCTGTCTGCTCGCCATCTGTATCAGGCTATGCAACTGATGCATGATGTGCACGCCAATTTGTCCAATGTCACCGCCGACACACTGGTCATGCATGCGGTCGACGACGAAACGGCGGCCCCACGCAACGCGGAAGAAATTCTCGCCGGTATCCGCTCGGAAACCCGCAAGGCTTTCTGGCTTGGCGATTGTTATCACATCATCACAGTCGACAACGAGCGTGAGGTGGTGACCAACGAGGTAGTGCGCTTCATCGAAGCCTGCCTCACGTTGCATCGTGGCGAAGCGCATCGGCCCAGCCGGCAGCGGCAGGCCTTGCGCGATCGTCGTTAAGCGTAGCGAAAGGTTTCAGGCAAAGAGTGCCGCGAGCCGGGCGTAATACGCCGGTGCTTCGGCATCGCCTTCCGCGGGCGCCCAGCGCGCACGCTCGGCTTCCGTGAGCAGTGCGTACGGTCCGGCCTTGGCTTCAAGGAACACCGACCCCGGTGCGAGCGAGACCAGGGAATGCCAGGTACCGTGAGGAATATCAACGCCAAGCACCTCGCCATCGGCTGCAATGCGCTCAGTCCGAACGACAGTACCCACGTCGTCGAAAATCACAAGGCCGAAACTGCCGCGCAGCACGACCATGGTTTCGTCTTTCAACGCATCAAGATGGCGATGCGGCACGATGTAAGAGCCGGGCTCGACGGCATTCAACAAACGATGTGCGGGAAATTCGTTGTGAGGATGCAGGTTGTGGTTCTTGCGCTGGCGAGGACTGGCAACAGCCTCCGCCGACACGTCATCCAGCAGATTGATATCGATAAGCTTCATGCCTAGATTCCCGGATAGATGATTTTCACGTTGTCGGGACTCAACCAGTCACGCAAGCCAGCAAGCAATTCGTCATCAAGGCGAATGCGCCATGCATCGGATAAACCCAATTCGGCCTCAGCCTCGCCATTGTGATAACTGATGCGAACAAGACATGCGCCGCTGCCGCCGTTGCTGCGATAGGGCGCCAGCATGGCTTGCAGTTTCTGCGCGTAACGTCCTTCGATGGAATTTCCGTTCATCGATAATTGCAGTGCACGCGCAAAACGGCCACGTGCCTCACCCAGCGTCATGATCTTTTCGGCAGACACGCGCAAACCACCCGAGAAGTCGTCGTGACTGACCTTGCCCTCAATCAGCAGGATTTCGTCTTCCTTGATCTTGGCGCGTTCGGCGTCCCACAATTCGTTGAACACTGTCACCTCAACCTGCGCGGTGGCATCGTCAAGCGTGATGATGGCCATCTTGCCGCGGCGCGTCATTTGGGTGCGCGTCGTCAACACCACGCCAGCCATCAACACCGGCTCCTTGCTCGGTGACAATTGCCCCAGCGACTTGCGCACGAAGGCCGACAAATCCTTGCGATACGCGTTGTACGGATGGCCGGAATAGAAAAAGCCCAGCGCCTGCTTTTCTTCCAGCAATTGCTTGCGCTCATCCCAGCGCGGATATGTCGTCAAATATTGTGGCGCGTGCGCGTCGGCATCGTCGCTGCCACCGAACAGGCTGTTTTGCAGCGCATTGCGTTCAGCCTGGTCGGCGGCTTCGATAGCGATACCGACGGAGGCAAACAATTTCGCCCGATCAGGATCAATGGCATCGAAAGCGCCGGCACGAATCAGCGCTTCCACCACACGCCGATTGGCGACGCGCTTGTCCACGCGGCGGCAGAAATCGAACAGGTTCTTGAAAGGGCCGCCGCTTTCGCGTGCCTTGATCATGGCTGCCAACGCCGCTTCGCCCGTACCCTTGATGGCGCCAAGGCCGTAGCGAATCGTCGATGGGTCGGTCGGCTCAAAACGGATAGTGCCGGCATTCACATCCGGCGGCAGGAACTTGATGCCGTTGGCAAGACAATCCTGATAGAAGATCTGCACCTTGTCGGTGTCAGCCATTTCAGACGACATCGTCGCCGCCATGAACGCCGCCGCATGATAGCGCTTGAGCCAGCCGGTCTGGAAAGCGACCAGTGCATACGCGGCCGAGTGCGACTTGTTGAAGCCGTACTCGGCGAATTTCTCCATCAGGTCGAAGAGATGAGTCGCCAGTTGCGGATCGACGCCGCGCTTCTCCGCGCCGTCCGTGAACAACTGGCGATGCTGCGCCATTTCCTCGGGCTTCTTCTTACCCATCGCGCGGCGCAGCATGTCGGCGCCGCCGAGTGTATAGCCGGCGAGAATCTGCGCGACCAGCATCACCTGTTCTTGATAGACGATCACGCCGTACGTCGATTTCAGAATCGGTTCAAGATCGGGATGGAAATACCACTCCGGATTGCCCTTGCCGCTGACGACCTGCTGCTTCTTCCGGGCAATGAAGTCGTCCACCATGCCCGAACCGAGCGGTCCAGGACGATTCAGTGCCATCAGGGCGATGATGTCTTCGAAGGTGTCACCCTTGAGGCGCTTTTCCAGGTCCTTTGCCGAGCGCGATTCAGATTGGAACACCGCCGTCGTGTTGCCGGCGGCGAACAAGTCGTACGTCGCCTTGTCGTTGAGCGGAATGTCTTCAAGGCGAAAATCCGCCATTTCCGGATTGAGCTTCTTAACGAATTCGACCGCCTCGTCGAGAATCGTCAGCGTGCGCAGACCAAGGAAGTCGAACTTCACAAGGCCGACTTTTTCCACGTCGTCCTTGTCGAATTGCGACACGACGGAATCGGTGCCCTGCGCCGCGTAGAGCGGGCAAAAGTCGGTGAGCTTGCCTGGCGCGATGAGCACACCGCCAGCGTGCATGCCGATGTTGCGCGTCATGCCTTCGAGCTTGGTCGCCAATTCCCAAAGTTCGGCGATTTCCTCTTCCTGCTCGATGCGCGCCGCAATCTGCGGCTCCTTTTGCAACGCATCGGCGAGCGTAATGCCAAGTTCGTTAGGAATCAGCTTGGCGAACTGGTCGGTGAAGTTGAAGCCGAGATCGAGCACGCGGCCGCAATCGCGAATCACGGCCTTGGCCGCCATCGTGCCGAAAGTAGCGATCTGCGACACAGCGTGATGACCGTATTTATCCTTGACGTAGCTGATGACGCGGTCGCGGCCGTCCTGACAGAAGTCGATGTCGAAGTCGGGCATGGACACCCGCTCCGGATTCAAAAACCGCTCGAAGAGCAGATCGTAAGCCAGTGGGTCAAGATCAGTAATGCCAAGTGCGTACGCCACCAGCGAACCGGCACCGGAACCGCGGCCCGGACCGACCGGCACGCCGTTGGCCTTCGCCCAATTGATGAAGTCGGCCACGATGAGGAAGTAGCCCGGAAACCCCATCTGCTGGATAGTGCCAATCTCGAATGCAAGGCGCTCAAGGTAGCGGGGTCGTTGCGCATCGCGCTCAGCCACGTCTGGATACAGCTGCTCCAGACGAATTTCCAGCCGTTCGCTCGACTGCTGTGACATGAAATCATCGAGCGACATCCCATCTGGCGTTGGAAACAGCGGGAGTTTGGGTTTGCCCAGTTCGATGCTGACATTGCAGCGGCGAGCAATTTCGACCGAGTTCTCCAACGCTTCCGGATAGTCCGCGAACAGCTCGGCCATCTCAGCTTGCGTCTTGAAATACTGTTCTTCGTGAAAATTCTTCGGCCGCCGCGTGTCGGCCAATACGTAACCTTCCGCAATACAGGTGCGTGCTTCGTGTGCCTTGAAGTCTTCGCGATCCATGAACTGGACCGGATGTGTCGCTACGAGCGGCAGGAATAATTCACCAGCAAGCTGCGCACTTGCCTGTACGAGCATTTCCTGTTGCGCCGATCCATTCTTGCCCTGTGGACGATGCACTTCAATATAGAAACTCTGCGGGAACACGGCCGCCCAGTGCCGCGCACGGATAACTGCATCGGCGCCCTTGCCGGCAAGAATCATCTGACCAATGTCGCCAAACTGCCCGCCAGACAGGGCGATCAACTGGCTGTTGTCGCCCTTGGCGAGCTGGGCATATGGAATTTCGGCATGACTGCTATCGCCGCTGCCCACATAAGCGGTAGAGAGCAAGTCGCACAGTCGCAAATAGCCTTCACGGTTTTTCGCCAGCAGCAGCAAGCGGGTCGACCGCTCTTGCCCGTCCGGGTCGCTCACGCGCACATCGCAGCCGACGACGGGCTTTAGCCCTTTGCCGCGCATGCCCGAATAGAACTTGACCATACCGAAAAGGTTGCCGAGATCGGTCAAGGCCATGGCCGGCATGCCGTCTGCCTTGGCGCGCGCAATAGCCGCATCGAGGCGAACAATGCCGTCGGTAATCGAAAATTCGCTATGGAGACGGAGATGGATGAAGCGTGCTGAACTCATGTGCCGATTCTAACCGCCGAACTTCGAATCAGTCGCCCTGTGACTGGACAAAACGGGGCACTTGGCACTTAGCTCAATCTGCAATGACAGCAAACTGTCAGAAATCTGAAAATTTATACTTATCCGCCAGTTTTTAGGCCCGCTTAAATCCGCATCGAGGCCACAGAATCAGGCAAAAAAGATACCGGTTCCATAAATTAATGAACCAACATTTGACATATATATTGTTAATACCCTAGTATCTTGGGCTATCGTCATGGCACGTAGCCCCATGTAAAAACCAATCAAAAGTGCAATTGGTACAAGGGTCCGACACACTCGAATTTGAAGGTTGGTCATGTCACCTTTAGCATTTACCGGTAAGCTACGAACACATGACATCTCCATTGCGGATCGCATGTCTGAAGCACACCATCCCTCTATCGACGCAACCCAGGAAACATTCGGCCTGCCCGAAGCACTGGTGCTTCGCCACGCCGGCATCATTGGTTCACAACGTGATCGCGGCGACCTCGAGATAGCCTTCGCGCATGCCATGCACGAAGTGTTGGATATTGTCAGCACACAGCTTTATCGCGTTTTCACCCCCAAGGGCGACTGCCTGGCCGGACTTGTTGCCAAGGCTGATCACGGCGGGCGTTACGGTTTGGATGACGGTTTGTCGTGGCCGCCCAACACAGCGTCGATCGAGCACTTTCCGGCGTTGCATCGCAGCCTGATCAGCGGCGACAGCGTCGTGGTCGCGGCCGATGAAAACGGCCTGCATGAACAAATCTTCCCGATCGTGCGCGAAGGCAATGTGTTCTTCGGGTTTGCCGTGACACAAAGCAATATCCCGCTCGACGCACACCAGCAAAACCTTGCGCAAGGCATCATCAAGCTTTTCTGTAACCAGCTGCGTTTGCTCGATTACAGTGAAATCGACACGCTCACGGGCCTGCTCAATCGCAAAACCTTCGATGAATCACTGCTGCGCATCCTGTCCAGCCTGCAGACCGACGACACGAATTTCGGCGACAACGTGCTGCATTTGCCGCGCCGCCGCAACAGCGAAGACGAAAAGACGGAGCACTGGCTTGCCGTCATCGACATCGATCACTTCAAATACATCAACGACACGTACGGTCACTTGATCGGCGATGAAGTGCTACTGATGATCGCCAACATGATGAAGACGGCTTTTCGTGCACACGACAAGCTGTTCCGCTTCGGCGGCGAGGAATTCATCGTGGTGTTGAAGCCGACCGACGCACGTAACGCGATGAGTATCTTCGACCGCTTCCGTCGCCTCGTCGAGAATCACGTCTTCCCGCAGATTGGCCACATCACCATCAGCACCGGTTTCGCCCGCATCGGCATTCACGATTTACCGTCGGCCATCATCGATCACGCCGATGAGGCCCTTTACTGGGCCAAGCACCATGGCCGCAACCAAGTCTTCAATTACGAAGAATTGATCGCCGCAGGTTCCTTGCAAAAGAAAGTCGTGGAGACAAACAGCTTCGAGCTGTTTTGACGCACGGCATCGCCGCGCGCAACGCGCGTGGATCGGCTACTGGTTTGTCCAGTCAATGATCGGCAGCCACTGAGCCCAGTCCTGGGACGCACGACTCTCCGAAAGATCGAAAATCGTCATACCGTGCGCCGCTGCTTGCACATAAATCTGTGCGTCACGCAGATACGTCAACACGGGCAAATCGTTATCGGCGAGAAAGCGTTCGAGTTGTGCAGCTGAACGTGTGCGCGCATCCACACGCATGCCGACGATGCCGATGAAGGTTTGGTGTTTGCGAATCGCCTTTTCCTCAAGCAATTCATCGAGAAATGCACGCGTAGCCAGGATGTCGAAGATCGACGGCTGCAAAGGCACGATGACACGATCCACAAGTTTGAGTGCATGACTCAGTTGTTTCCCGTGCAAACCGGCCGGCGTATCGAGCACAACGTGGCTGGTACCTTCCGGCGGGCGTGCCGGCCGATCGGGGTCGACTTCCCAGCTGGCAATCGGCGGCAAGGCCGGTGAGCGCAATTTCAACCATTGCCGCGAAGATTGCTGGCGATCAATGTCGCCAAGCATGACCTTGTGGCCTTGCTTGGCAAAGCAGCCGGCCAGATTGGTCGCAACGGTGCTTTTCCCCACACCGCCCTTCGGATTCGCAATCAGAAAAGATTTCATGCCACCGCTCCTCGGTTTTGATTGCCCCGATTGTATGCCAAGAGAATGTGGACAAATCCTTGAAAGGATAGGGAAATACGCTTTGTTGCGGCATAGCCGCGACAAAGCGGACTAGACAATCTCCAACTTCGCGACCGACAAGGCCAGCCACTTGACCCCGGCCGCACCGAAATTCACCTGCACGCGCGCGTCGTTGCCACCACCTTCGGCACCAATCACAACACCTTGGCCGAACTTTGCATGCAATACATTCGCACCGATGCGCAAACCGGACGAACCGGAAGATTGTTCACGACGCGCCGGTGCAGCGCTTTGATATGCCGGGGCCAAGTAATTGCTGCCGCTCGAATAGCCACGGTTTTGCTTCGGCTTGAGCCATTTCAGCAGACCGGCTGGAATCTCATCAAGGAAACGTGACGCCGCGTTGTAGCGCGTCTGTCCATGCAGCATGCGCGTCTGCGCGAATGAGAGATAAAGCCGTTCACGCGCGCGCGTGATGGCGACG
Organism: Rhodocyclaceae bacterium; assembly: GCA_035492055.1. Lineage (GTDB taxonomy): Bacteria > Pseudomonadota > Gammaproteobacteria > Burkholderiales > Rhodocyclaceae. The sequence goes on from DATJJR010000054.1 coordinate 17,434, forward strand.
TACATGAGGCGGCGTTCCTCTTCGAGACCATCGATTTCCATCGCCGAGTTCTCATGCGGGAACAGTCCTTCTTCGAGGCCGCTCATGAACACCACGTTGAACTCAAGGCCCTTGGCCGAATGCACGGTCATCAGCTGCAATGCGTCATCGCCTTCGCCGGCCTGGTGTTCACCGGCTTCGAGCGACGCATGCGCGAGAAACGCCGCCAGCACATTCTCATGCGTTTCCGGTTCACCATCCTCGTTGACACGGCCTTCGGCGATGAAGCTCGCGGCGGCGTTGATAAGTTCGTCGAGGTTGGCGATGCGATCCTGGCCTTCCTTCTC
>DATJJR010000055.1:0-7143 GCA_035492055.1 Rhodocyclaceae bacterium
TTTGAAGACAGCGGCGTTCTGCGCTTCCTCACCTGCGGCAGCGTCGACGACGGCAAGAGCACGCTGATCGGCCGCCTATTGTTCGACACCAAGACGATTCTCGTCGACACGCTCAATGCCATCGAGCGCACGTCGAAAAAGCGCGGCATGGAGGCCGTCGATCTGTCCCTGCTCACCGACGGCCTGCAAGCCGAGCGCGAGCAAGGCATCACCATCGACGTGGCGTATCGCTACTACAGCACCGGCACGCGCAAGTACATCATTGCCGACGCGCCGGGCCACGAGCAGTACACGCGCAACATGGTCACCGCCGCGTCGACGGCCAACCTTGCCATCATCCTCGTCGATGCGCGCAAGGGCATCCTCACGCAAACACGCCGCCATTCGTACCTGGCCAACCTGGTCGGCATTCCGCATCTGGTGGTCGCCATCAACAAGATGGACTTGGTTGATTACGACCAGGCCGTGTACGAAAAAATCAAGGCTGAATATCTTGCCTTCGCTGCGCAACTCGGCATCAAGGACATCCGCTTCATTCCCTTGTCGGCGCTCAACGGCGACATGGTGGTGGATCGTGGCGAACGCCTCGACTGGTACGACGGTCCGACGTTGCTCGACATTCTCGAAGCCGCCCCGTGCGCACACGGCGAAGGCCGTGGCGATCGCGACGAACGCTTCCGATTCCCGGTGCAATTCGTCTGCCGCCCGCAGGATTCCGCCAACCCTGAACTGCACGACTATCGCGGCTTCATGGGCCGCGTATCGTCGGGTGTGATCGCCAAGGGCGATGCCATCACGGTGTTGCCGTCCGGTGCAACCAGCAAGGTCAAGGACATCCAGCTCTACGGCAAGTCGCTCGCCGAAGCCCACGCCGATCAATCGATCACGATCCTGCTTGAAGATGAAGTTGATATTTCACGCGGCGACATGATCGTGAAAAGCGCTGCCCAGCCCGCCACCACCAAGCAAATCGATGCCATGCTGTGCTGGCTGTCCGAAACGCCGCTGGACAAGGCGCGCAAGTATGTCGTCCGTCACACCTCGCGCGAATCGAAGGCAATTTTGTCAGGCATCGAATACCGTCTCGACATCAATTCGCTGGAAAAGCAATCCGCCGACAAGTTGGCCGTCAACGATATCGCCAAGGTATCGATCAAGCTGGCGCAGCCGTTGGCCGTCGATCCTTATACCGAGAATCGTGCAACGGGCGCGTTCATCGTCATCGACGAATCGACCAACAACACGGTCGGTGCCGGCATGATTCTGCAAGCCCACTGAAAGTACATTGAAGTTACATTGAAGCCACGTTGAAACAAGAGCACCGGACACGATCATGAGACGTTCAAACAGCCTCGGCCCCAATCGTCTTTTCGCCCTGCTGGCCATCGTCGGCGTTGGCATGGTCGTGGCGGCGCTGGTGCTGGCGAAAATGTATCGCCTCGCGGCCTGTCCGCTGTGCATTTTGCAGCGCATGGAATACCTTGCGCTGGCGTTGGCTGCCCTATTTGCCTTGATATTGCCGCGCTGCAAGTTGTCGCAATCGCTGGCAGCGCTCGGATGTATCGCTGCAACCGGTGCGGGCACCGCGACGGCCGGGTATCAAGTTTGGCTGCAACGCTTTGCACAAGATGTCAGTTGCACTGCCGATACGCCCTGGTGGGAACAATTGGTAGATTGGGCGGGTGAAAAGATTCCGGCCTTGTTTGGCGCAAGCGGTCTTTGTTCCGAACCCGGCTGGAAATTTCTCAGCCTGTCCATCGCCGACTGGTCGGCCATTGCTTTCACAGTGCTCTTTCTTGTCTCGGTTGTAGCCCTGATCAAGCGCCTGCGCAGCTAACCTAAAGTAGTGACTGCCTTACAATGGCAGCATGGAAGCCAAACTGGTCGACGCGATCGACGCCCTCCTGCCGCAAACTCAGTGCACCAAGTGTGGTTTCAACGGCTGTCGTCCGTATGCGGAAGCGCTGGCGAATAACGTAGCCGAAATCAATCAGTGTCCGCCTGGCGGTGACGCCGGGATTCACAAACTCTCGGCGCTGCTCAAGCGCAACTACATTCCGTTGAATCCGGTACACGGCGTTGAAGCGCCGCGTACTGTTGCCTTCATCGACGAAGCATTGTGCATCGGCTGCACGCTGTGCATCCAGGCCTGTCCGGTCGACGCCATTGTCGGCGCCGCCAAGCTGATGCATACCGTCATGCCTACGCTTTGCACCGGCTGCGACCTTTGCGTTGCACCGTGTCCGGTTGATTGTATCGACATGATTCCCGTATCCGCAGAAGAGCTTGCTAAAGATCGTACGGCGCAGTGGCGTTCCCAGCATGAGTTCCATCTGTTCCGCCTCGAGCGAAAAAAACAGGAAAAAACAGCACGTGCCATGGCAACACCTGCCGTTGAAGAAACGGCAAAGCCTGCTGCACTCATGTCCACCGAGGACAAAAAGGCATTGATCGCCGCCGCAATGGCGCGTGCGCGTCAGCAACAAAGCGCAGTCAAACCACAGAACACCGACAATCTCAGCGACGACACCAAAGCGGCCATCGACGAAATCGAGAAACGCAGAACACAAAAATAACCTCGAAGAATCTCGCTGCCATGAATGCCGAAATCCGCTACGAAATTTTCAAGCGCCTCGCAAAATCGATTCCCAAGCCGGAAACCGAACTTGAATACGAAACGCCGTATCAGCTTCTCGTCGCCGTCGTACTGTCGGCACAAGCGACCGACAAGGGCGTGAATATCGCCACGCGGCCGCTGTTCAAGAAAGCGCCAACGCCGCAAAAAATGGTGGCGCTGGGGCTGGAAAAAATCACCGACGCAGTCAAGACCATCGGCCTGTTTCGTACCAAGGCCAAGAACGTGCTGGCGCTGTCACAACTGCTGATCGAACGCCATGGTGGCGAAGTGCCGAATGATCGCGACGCCCTGGAGGCTTTGCCCGGCGTCGGCCGAAAAACAGCCAATGTGATCCTCAACACCATCTTCGGCGAACCGACCATCGCCGTCGACACGCACATCTTCCGCTTCGGCAATCGCACCAAGATTGCACCGGGCAAGGACGTGCGCGCCGTGGAGGACAAATTAATTAAGGTCGTGCCGAAGGACTTCATCATCGATGCCCACCATCTGATGATTCTTCACGGCCGCTACGTCTGCAAGGCACGCACGCCGGAATGTTATCGCTGCGTCATCAACGACCTGTGCGAATTCAAGGACAAGAACCTGACGCCATGAGCCTGTTCAACCCGACCCGCGATCAAGTACGCGCCTTTTTCATCGATGTATGGAGAAAGGAACGCGACGGCTTGCCGCAAACACCGCTCGAAATGCAGGCAGCCACTTTTGTCAAATGGCACCCGGAATATCACGCATTACTTGAAGCGCCGGATGCATTGACGCGTGAATGGACGCCGGAACAGGGCGAGACGAATCCCTTCCTGCACCTATCAATGCACCTTGCCGTTTACGAGCAGTTGCAGATCGACCAGCCACCTGGCCTGCGTGACGCGTTTACAAAACTGTGCGACAAGCATGGCAATCAACACGACGCGTTTCATGACGTGCTCGATTGCCTTGGCGAAGTCATGTGGAAAGCACAACGCGAGGGTTTACCACCCGACAGCGACGTTTATGTCGAATGCGTCAGAAAGAAACTCTGACGCCGCCGTGCCTCAACGCCTGCACATTGCTTCTTTTGTGTGCAAATATTTTTTAGCAAGCTCCCGCTCAGACTGATTCTCTAAGCTGCCAGCTACCAAGCACACCACGCTTACCAGCCAGGGACAATCCATGCGTTTTGCGATGACCGCAAGCGACCGTTTTATCAGCATCTTCGATACGCTGGTCGAATCCGGCTGGACGCCCGTCAAACTGTTCACCGATGTTGTTGACGGTCGTGCGCATACGAACAAGGCAGTTCTGGAGCGTGCCGCGAAGCACGGTATCGACGTGCAACTCTCGCCAATGACAACAGCCGATCTTCAAATGCTGGGGGCCGCAGGCTGCGAAACATTGATTGTCGGCAGCTATGCGCATCGAATTCCGGCATGGGAAAAATATTTGCGCTATGCCGTCAACTTTCATCCGTCACCCCTGCCGTTTGAACGCGGCCCCAACCCGGCATTGCGGGCAATCCTGAATCGTTGGTCGCACTGGGCCATCACCTGCCACAAACTCACGCAGCACTGGGATGCCGGCGACATTCTTGATCATGAGCCATTTCCACTCACTGACAACGAATGTCGGGAAAGCCTTGATCTGAAACTCCAGATGGCGGGCAAGTCACTCACCAAACGCATCGCCGCCGACCTGCCGCTTTTGTGGCAAACAGCCACACCGCAAGCTGCAGGCACATATTCGCCAGACGGAACATCAACCGAAAGAAAACTCGACTTTACGCAGGACATTGCAGACATTCTCTGTCGAGTGCGGGCCTTCGGCCTTCTGGAAACCATCGCTACTGTCAATGATGTGAATTTCTTCGTGCGCCGCGCCATTGGCTGGCAACAAAGTCACGATTACGCACCGGGCAAGTTAATCCTGCTTTCCGATCAGCACATGCTGATCAGCGCACGTGACGGCTTCATCGGCATCCTGGAATGGAGCCTCGTTGATCCGGACGCGAATACAGGACGCATCGGCAGGTAAACCTGCCGACAATCAATCGCCGGGCGGTGCGACCTTGAGCACTTCTTCCATCGTCGTCTGCCCGGCGGCAATTTTCATTGCGCCCGAAATACGCAAAGGCTTCGTTCCTTCGCGCGCCGACAACTCACGCAACTCTGCCAAATCACCGTGCGCGGCGAGCAAGCGCTTCATTTCGGGCGACATCAACAGAATTTCGTACAGACCAACACGCCCTTGATAGCCGGTCATACGGCAATCAAGACAACCGACGGGGTAATAGAGCTGCGCCGGCGGCCTGGCCTTCCAGGGCGCGACGAGGGAATTCCAAGCCTCCTCTTCCTCAGGCCGGATCGGGTGCGCTTGCTTGCAGACGGGACACAAAGTGCGGACCAGGCGTTGCGCCATAACACCCAGCACGGTGGCGCTCAGCAGATAAGCCGGTACACCAAGATCGAGCAAGCGCGTCACGGCCGACGCCGCGTCATTGGTGTGCAGCGTGGACAACACAAGGTGGCCGGTCAATGCCGCCTGAATCGCCATCTCGGCCGTTTCGAGATCACGGATTTCGCCGACCATGATGATGTCCGGATCCTGCCGCATCAAGGCACGCACACCGGCCGCGAAGGTGACGCCAAGATCGGCCTGCACCTGCACTTGATTGAACGACGACTCGACCATTTCGATCGGATCTTCGAGCGTGCAGACATTCACCTCGTCAGTCGCGAGCTGCTTCAGTGTCGTGTAGAGCGTTGTTGTCTTGCCCGAACCGGTTGGCCCGGTGACGAGAATGATGCCGTTGGGCTTGGCCGTCATGCCGTCCCAGCGACCTTGATCCTCGGGCGAAAAACCGAGGTCGGTGAAATCGCGTACCAGCACTTCCGGATCGAAAATCCGCATCACGAGCTTTTCGCCATACGCAGTCGGAATGGTCGACAGGCGCAGCTCGACTTCCTGCCCCGTCGGCGTCAAGGTCTTGATGCGGCCATCTTGCGGACGGCGCTTCTCGACCACATCCATGCGGCCAAGAATCTTGATGCGGCTCGTCATCGCATTGAGCACAGCCTTGGGAATTTGATACACCTGATGCAACACACCATCAATGCGGAACCGCACAATACCTAGTTCGCGGCGCGGCTCGACGTGAATGTCGCTGGCGCGCTGATCGAAAGCATACTGCCACAGCCAATCGACGATGCGCACGATGTGCTGGTCGTTGGCGTCGAACTGACGATTGCTGTTGCCCAACTCGACCAGTTGTTCAAAACCCGTCGCGCCGCTATTGCCATCACCCGACTTCATCGCGCCCTTGACCGAACGCGCGAGGTTGTAGAACTCAACCTGGAAACGCGTGATGTCGTTCGGATTGGCAACCACCAGCCGGATGTCCTTGCGGATGACCGGCTGCAATTCCTTTTCCCAATCGCGCATGAACGGTTCGGACGTTGCGATCACCACTTCATGCGGCTTCGCTTCCACCGGCAGGATGCCGAAGCGCGTGGCATACGCACTGCTCATCACCTCCGTCACTGCAGAGAAATTCACCTTGAGCGGATCGATGTGCCGATACTCAAGCCCACACCAACCGGCCATCCACTGTGTCAACGCATCAAGATCAAGTACACGATGCGGCGCACGCTTTGATTTCCAGCGCTGCTCGGCAATCAATACCAGCGGATGCGCAGCCCCTTTGTAATGGCGGCGTTCGTGTTTGAACTGTTCCGCAGCTTCGGCATCGACAAGCTCATCGGCCAGCAAACCGTCGATGAGCTCGACCAACGTCAATTTACGCGCTGCGGGTAGTTGGGAAGCGGCGGGAGAGTTCATGCCGACAATATAACCGCACCTTGCCCGTGATTCCACCCGCCTTCGATAAGGCTATCGGAAAGCACACCGGCAATACTTGCCTGCCTACCGGCAAGACCCGCCCGCCAGAAGTCCATACAACTGACAAAGTACTTGCGATGAAGGGGAATCACCCCCTATTCATGACCGAAATGCAAGCTGGCACGCTAGCTGCTACTGAGACGATGTATCGCATTTCCAACGCCATTTTGACAGGAGTCCGCCATGGCACAGGTAATCAACACCAACATTGCCTCGTTGTTGGCACAACAGAACCTCAACAGCTCGCAATCCCAACTGACGACCTCCATTGAGCGCCTGTCCACCGGCTTGCGCATCAACAGCGCCAAGGACGACGCCGCCGGCCTCGCCATCTCGCAACGCATGACCGGTCAGATCAACGGCCTCACGCAGGCTGCCAGCAACGCCAACGATGCAATCTCGCTCGCACAGACCGCCGACGGCGCACTGTCCACCGCCAGCGACATTCTGCAACGTATCCGTACCCTGGCCGTCCAGTCCGCCAACGGTACCAACTCCAGCACCGACCGCGCCTCGCTGAACTCTGAAGTTCAGCAGCTGACGCAGGAACTGCAACGCGTCGCCACCACGACGCAATACAACGGCATGAACCTGCTGGATGGCTCGTTCACGACCTCGAACTTCCAGGTCGG
>DATJJR010000056.1:0-9921 GCA_035492055.1 Rhodocyclaceae bacterium
ATGCCGAAGATGCGCTCAAGCTGGTGGGCAATCTTCACCGGGCGATTGACACCGTCTATCAGCAAGGCGCATTGGGTGAATACAAGCCGGACTGTAAAGCCGGTTGCAGTCATTGCTGCCATCTGCATGTAGAAGTTCTCGACGCCGAAGCGTTGCAGATCGCTGAGGAAATACGGCACCGACCTCCTGGTGAACTCGCCATCCTGCTTGAGCGATTGCAGGATCAGGCAGTCATGCGCAATGCCTCGCCGCCAATGACTCGTTCGATATCCGGCTGTGCCTTTCTGGCGGATGGTTTATGTTCGATCTACAGCGTGCGGCCTGCAACATGCCGCAAGGGACATTCACTATCTGTTCAGCAATGCCGTGAGGCAGCCAGTCAACTGCCGCAGAATCTACAGGTCATCGCCGAATCTGAAGCATTGATTGCGGGCATCTCCGGCGCATATCGTGAAGCGGGTTTGCCATCAGCCAGTCGCGAACTTGCTGCTGCCGTATTGCTTGCACTCACGGACGATGCTGCAAAATCGAAATGGTATGCAGGTGCGTCGAGCTCCTTCGAGTAGCCAATAAGGCCAAACAGCAAAATATTCGCAACACGGTGAAACAGCCAATCAGATCACCGCCGGAATTGTGCAACGAGGGCTCCCGCTATCGTTGTTGAGAAAGTACTTGCCTGATGTATTTGTAGTCGTCGTCGTTAACCTCGACAAACCGTTCGGCATGAAAGGCTGTCAGCAGCTTTTGAATGTCTCCGCCGCCATTCAGGAACGTTTGGCGAATCTTCTCTTGCAGGGCAGGGCATAGGTTTCCGCGATACACGAACGGATCGTGGAGAATCGGCCGCGACCTCCAAAGGATCGTGATTTCATTCGCCGACAGCAATCCCTTGTTCAGTGCATCATCGACGCGCTGGCTGGCAACGAAAGCGGCGTCTACATACCCTTTTTTGAGCATTTCCAACGATCGGTCATGCGACCCTGAGTAACCAACCTTGGCGAAATAGGTTTCGAGGGGTTGGCCGATGCTCTCGCCGAATTCCGCGCGCGGAATTACAGCACCTGAGGTACTCGCCGGGTCACTCAACACCACGCTTTTGCCTTTCAGGTCGGCGATGGTATGGATGCCCCTGACTTTCAAGGTCACTAGCAGAGAGTTGTATGTATTGCTGCCCGCCTTGATGAAAGTGCCGCCTTTCAAGGTCCATGTGGCAAATGCGGTAATCGAAGGGTCGCGACTTTTTGCGATTGAATACGAGGCGGGCCCCATGGAGGCGAGATCAACATTGCCGGAAAGCATTTCCGCGATCACTGTGTTGTACGAGGCCGGCTGAACAACCACGACTTTGCGTCCGAGACTCTGTTCCAGTTGATCGATCAATGGTTGATATTCCGCCAACAGCTGGTTCATTTTTACCGACGGTGCCATTGAAAATCGCAATGGATTCGGGTCATCACAAGGTGGCGCCGCTACTGCTGCCGAAAACAGGGTGGGCAGAAAAACAAATGCGGCAAAGAAGCGTAAAAAAATAGGATTCATGCCATGGCTCTGGTGAGGTCTTGCAGGAGCAAGCACGCCGCATCGGCGCTGACGGGGCGACTGAAAAGATAGCCCTGGCCTTCGTCGCAGCCGGCGGTTTTGAGGTGAATGAGTTGATCGCGCGTTTCAATGCCTTCGGCAACGACATTCATGCCGAGGTTGTGTGCAAGCGTAATGGTCGACGTGGCGATGACCGCATCGTCATGACTGTTTGTGATGTCACGAATGAAGGCCCGATCGATCTTGATCGTATTGATGGGGAGGGTACGGATATATCCCAGGCTGGAAAAACCTGTGCCGAAATCATCCAGAGAAATCTTGATTCCTGCGTTTACGAGTTCGTCCAGAATGGCCCCGGCAATCTCGATGTTCTCAACCAGGCTGCTTTCGGTTACCTCGATCTCCAGCAGTTCGGCCGGCACGTTGTAGCGAGCCAGTGTATTGACGATGTTGTCGGCCAGTTTTCGGTCGTGTAGTTGCTTGCCGGATAAATTGATCGCCACCGGCAGCAACGTCAGCCCTGCGGCCTGCCATTGATTGAGCTGACGGCATGCAGCCTCAATTACCCAATTGCAGATGTTGACGATATGCCCGCTGGCCTCGGCAATCGGGATGAAGGTGTTCGGGAAAATCATTCCGTGCTGCGGATGCTGCCAACGTATGAGCGCTTCAAACCCGGTAATGCGGAACGATTGCAGCTCCACCTTGGGCTGATAATGAAGTATCAGCTCGTGATCGCTGATGGCCGATGGAAGGCGTTGCTCCAGTTCGAATTCGAGCGGACTGTTGTTCTTGATGGACGCATCGAAGAATGCGTAGTTGCCAGGCCCGTTGTTCTTGGCACGATACATGGCTGCGTCGGCATTGAGGAGCAGGGTTTCGATACTTGAACCGTCGCGCGGATAAATCGCGATACCGATGCTTGGACTGGTTTGCACCGTATGCCCATCAAGATTTGTATACGGTTGACTCAGTACCTGGACAAGCTTGCCGGCAATGACCTCAATGTCTGCCTCATTCTCGATCGTCGTCAGCATCAAGACGAATTCGTCCCCGCCAAAGCGAGCAATGACATCCGATTCGCGCAAGGTATCGCGTAATCGGTGGGCAACACCTTGCAGCAGTCGATCGCCGACATTGTGGCCGAGCGTGTCGTTGACCGACTTGAAACGATCGAGGTCGATGAACAGAATTGCGTTGCTGTGACGGTTGCGTCGCGCACCCGCCATATGGCTGGCAGCCATTTCCGTAAACATCCGTCGGTTGAGCAGGCCGGTGAGATGATCGTGAGCAGCCAGTTCGTAGGCCCGCTTTTTCTCTCCTTCGAGCTGTTCGATCAAGCGCTGCTTCTCGGTTTCCGAGTCAAGCAAATCATCAAAGTAGGCACGCAACTGATAGAGCAGGTGACTGGCCCACAATGTAATGCCGATGATCATCGCGCTCAGCAACAGCATGCTTGATATCTGCTCATGCTTGCCGACATTGAAACCGGTCAGTACATCGTCCATCCCTTGATTCACCGAAATCGACAATGGGTAATCGGGAACGGGATGTGAGATCGATATCATCGGTATCGACGATTCCGGACCGGAATACGCAATCTGGAGGCCGCTATAACTGGCACGGGCGAGTTCAAGCCCAGCATCCGTCACGATTCGAATGTCACCGGACTCGCCAATATCCAGGCTCTGATAGAGATGTCGCAGATAGCCAAGGTCAAAGTCGGCCTCAAGCAATGCGGAAAGTCTGCCCTGTGGCGTCAGGACAGGGAAAAGCAGCGGCACTTGCCATGACTGGCTGTAGAGCGGCGATTGCGGTGCAATCAGCAGTGCAGGTTTCGTCGCCTTTTCATCAAGCGATTGCTGGCGGATGAAGCGCGTGATGCTTTGCTTGTCATTCGACGGCGAAGTTGCGTAGAGCATATTGCCCTGTAGATCAAACAGCGCCAGGCGGTTGTAGACCACGTCGCCACGGCGTTGCGCACCAAGATTCAGGCCGGTTTGAGCAATGCCACGCGTCTGCCAATCGGCAGCATTCGATGCATAAGCTTGGCCGTCCTGCAAAAGCTGGCGCAAATTCTCTGCAACCACGGTGCTTAGATTGTTTTGCGCTGCACGCGCATTCAGCAGGCTCAATTGTTTCTGGCGCTGCACGCCATGCAGCGTGAACCCCCAGATCAATACGAGCACGATAAAAGACGTACCAAGCAGGGCAACTCTCAGCCAACGCCATGTGCTGCGAGATCGGATGCTGCGGATGGAGAAAGGACTGATGGATATCGGCATTGTTTGACACTGTTTATGTCCGTCACTCTATGACAGAAATATTGAATCCATATTTCAGTGACTCGGCATGTGACTGCATGCTGGGCCATCGATACGTCAGTTTCGGCATCCACCAAAAGAAAACGCGAATCTCATGACGTGAGCATCCGGTCGCCAAGCGCTGAGTGACAGGTAAATGTCAGTCATTGAGGTGTCATTCAGCCGCACTACGATGATTTCCTTACCTACGCATGGAGATCACGATGGCGGGACCGACTTCAAACAACATATCAATGTCCGGGGATGGAAGCGGTGCCATTGGCCGCCCGAATTTCAATCAATCTTCCGGGCGTGCCGGCTTTTCCCTGTTCTTTCTGATTCTGATCTGCGGCCTTGGATATACCGCCTACAGCGTGTATGGCGATATCCAGAATTCAGGCGCATTCGAGGCAACCTTCCTGCCATATGCCTTGCTTGGCGTTGCACTTCTCATCGCGTTGGGATTCGAATTCGTCAACGGCTTTCATGACACCGCAAACGCCGTTGCCACGGTGATCTACACCCATTCCTTGCCGCCGCATGCGGCTGTCGTGTGGTCGGGACTTTGCAATTTCTGCGGCGTGCTCGTTTCAAGTGGCGCAGTGGCCTTCGGCATTATTTCGCTGCTGCCGGTCGAGCTGATTTTGCAAGTCGGCTCAAGCGCCGGGTTTGCCATGGTGTTCGCCTTGCTGGTCGCGGCCATCATCTGGAATCTCGGTACCTGGTGGCTGGGTTTGCCAGCATCGTCTTCGCACACCATGATCGGCTCCATCATCGGTGTTGGCGTCGCAAATGCGCTGATGCATGGCCGCGACGGTACCTCGGGCGTTGATTGGGGGCAGGCCGCCAAGGTCGGTTATTCCTTGCTGCTGTCGCCGCTGGTTGGTTTTGCTTTTGCCGCGTTACTGCTGGTCATCATGCGCGCCGTCATCAAGAACGCCGAGCTCTATCAGGAGCCCAACGCTGCGAATCCGCCGCCCTGGTGGATTCGCGGCATCCTGATTCTGACGTGCTCCGGTGTTTCGTTTGCACACGGCTCGAACGACGGACAAAAAGGCATGGGCCTCATCATGTTGATTCTGGTGGGGACGATGCCGATTTCGTATGCGCTGAATCGTGCCATGCCGGTGAACGACACCGTGCGTTTTGCCGCCGTTGCCCAAGTGGCGCAGTCTGAGCTGAAACAGCTTGCGCCGACAGCAGCCCCGGCCGATGTTCATCAAACGCTGTCGGATTACATTCGTACCAAGGAACTCAAGCCCGAGGTGATTCCTGCGCTCGCAGAAATGGCCGGCAATATCGGCAAGCAAGTTCGCGAGTACAACCCGCTCGGCACCGTGCCCACGGGCGCCGTATCCAACGTGCGAAACGATATGTATCTGGCATCTGAAGCCGTGCGTTTGCTCGATAAAGACACCAAGTCAGGCTTGAGCCCGGAAAATCACAAAACCTTGATCGCTTTCAAACATCAACTAGATGAAGCAACGAAATTCATTCCGCTGTGGGTCAAGATTGCCGTGGCTATCGCCTTGGGCCTGGGCACGATGATTGGCTGGAAGCGCATCGTTGTCACCGTCGGCGAAAAGATCGGCAAAACACACCTCACGTATGCACAGGGTGCATCGGCCGAATTGGTCGCCATGGCAACCATTGCTGCCGCAGACGGATTCGGCCTGCCGGTATCGACTACGCACGTGCTGGCATCAGGTGTGGCCGGAACAATGGCAGCCAATCGTTCGGGCCTGCAACTGTCGACGATTCGCAACCTCGCCATGGCGTGGGTACTGACGCTGCCTGCGGCAATGCTGCTGTCCGGCAGTTTGTACTGGTTGCTGACCAAGGTTTTCTGATCGAAAATCCTTGCAGCAACAAATCCAGGCAAACGGTCCGTAAAGGGCCGTTTGTCTTTTGATTGTCTGTTTCTATTGATACTTGAGCCCGCTAGCATCTTGCTCACTCTCAGCGTTATTACTTGTTACCAGGTAATGGTTCAAGCGGTTATAAACAGTTTTCAGGCTAATGCCCAAGGCGTGCGCGGCCTTGCGCTTGTCGCCGCGAAAATGCTTGAGTGTCGCAAAGATGAAGCGCCGCTCAACCTCAGCCAGAGGCAAACCCGGCGAAAACACCAATGTGTCCTCGCTTGTGTACTCCGTGGATTTGAAAGGGCCGGCCGCATCGATATCGACCTCAAGCTCGGCCATCACGTACGCACGCTGGATGCAGTTTTTGAGTTCACGCACGTTGCCCGGCCATGAATGACTGCGCAATTTATGGTCAGTATCAGGGCCGAAGTGCTTGTTGTTGCCATAACGTTTGTTGGCCTGTTCGAGAAAATGGTTGGACAACAGGATTACGTCATCGCCACGTTCCCGTAGTGGCGGTAGAAGAATAGGGAATTCAGCCAGGCGGTAATACAAATCTTCGCGCAAGCGTGTATCCCGGATGGCCTGCAGTGGATCTCGATTGGTGGCGGCAAGAATGCGGATGTCGCACTTGACCATGTTGTCGCTGCCAATACGCTGCACGCATCGCGTTTCCAGTACGCGCAGAAGACGCACTTGCAGTTCCAATGGCATCTCGCTGATTTCATCGAGGAACAATGTACCGCCATGAGCACGCTCGAAATAACCGCTATGGGATTTCTGAGCCCCGGTAAAGGCGCCTTTTTCGTAGCCGAACAATTCGGCCTCAATCAACGTCGGAGGCAATGCGCCGCAATTTACAGCCAGAAAAGGCTGATCTGCTCTGGCACTCATTTCATGAATGGTCTGCGCTACAAGCTCCTTGCCGCAACCGTTCTCGCCAACGATGAGGACAGATGCATCCGTGGGTGCCACCTTGGCAATTTGCGCGTAGACCTCGTGCATGAGTGGCGAAGCACCATACAGGCGCCCGAACTTTTCATGCGTAATGGCGTGGGTCGCCTCGTTCTGCAGCAAAGTCAGTTGCTGTGATTTCTGGGCAGCGGACAAACTATCAACGTCATGTGCTGCATTCAATGTATTCGATTCAAACATGGAGCCATCCTTGTGAAGTCAAGGTTCGACATGGGTAGATATTTCAATGTTTTGAAAACTTTCTATCGTGCCTTGGCTTCATCTTAATAAGCGCATTGGCAAGAACAACGCCCTCTTGTCCGATTCGAATGTAAGGGTTGTCCTATGCACGCATATAAAACCGTGAAAACGGAGTGCGCCTGCAGCCGCGCGGATCGTTAAGCAACCTGTCCTACATCCTTCCTACACATCACAGCAGAAACATATTTTTGCGCTGCACTCAACGAGCGGGCATGCGACTTGCGCTCTATCGAATAAGCAGCCTTTGCTGCTCGTTCGTAAAACTAAGGAAAGGAAAACCAAATGACATATCGAAAGATGACTGCATTGGCGCTTGCTTTGGGTTCGACCCTGGTTCTTGGCGCGAGCATCAATGCATATGCGGCGGATAATTCAACGCCTCGTAGTGACTCTGGGCCTGCCACCAGCGATACCCGTGACAACAGCTCCGGTTCAGTAGGTCAATATGTGGATGACGCCACCATTACCACGCGCGTCAAGACGCGCTTCGCCAAGGATGCAACCGTGAATGGTTCGCGCATCAAGGTTGAAACCAACAAGGGAGTGGTCGAGTTATCGGGCACCGTCGCCAGCAATACCGAAAAGGCGCAGGCCACGACGCTGGCCGAAGGTGTGCCGGACGTTAAAAGCGTACGCAACAAGCTGATCGTCAAGGGTAGTACTGGTCAGGGCACCCAGCCCGCGCCAGCGCGCAGCGTGCCAAGCAATCCGCCTCAATAACTTAACTGCTGATTTGGTGATTTGATTTAGCGGGTTGTTTTCGAACAGGCAGCTTGCGCTGCCTGTTCGTCAATTTCACTTGTCAGAAACGGAACTTGAGACCAACCGTGTACAGATCCACATCCGATTTCTGATCGGCAAACTGCATATGGTGCTTATCCCATTCGGCCACTAACTGGCTGCGAGGCGATAGATTGAAACCCACGCCGGCGCCATAGCTCAGCCCGAATCCGTTTTCACTGCCAGTCGGCCCGACGACGCCGTCTGTCTTGGTCCAGCTGTAGGTTGTACCAACCTTGCCAAAAACACTAAATAGGTCACCCAGCGGTACGGTTCCGACCAGGCTCAGGTTGACGCCTTGGGCTTTCGTGTCGCCGCCGTTGCGGTCGAGCCGGCCAAAATTGACGTAGCCGATTTCTGCGCCCAGCCATTTGTTGAATTGGCCCCCGGTATAAACCTTGCCGGCAATGTTGGAGTCATCACAACTAAAGCCGGCCACACAGTGCTTTTCGTAGTTCGGCTGGCCAAGATTAATGCCCCAATAACCGCTGCGGGTATAGGGCAGCCACGACTGTGAATTATCTGCACTGGCGTTGTAACTATTATCACGAGGACGTGTGTTGTCGTATGAGGAATCCTGGGCCGAAGCAGCGAGCGGCAGGGCAGCCACGGCCAGTAATGCCAAGGGACGGAATGATCGATAGTTCATGGTTTCTCCAAAGAGGATTGAAAAGGCCAAGGCTGCTTGAAAGCCTCGGCTCTCCTCTTTGCAAATGGCGTTCCCGGAAACCGCTTGTTGAAAATAACCAGCTCGGATCAATGGCGAGGGGGAGGGAACAACCAGACCATGTCAGGGCGCGAAACAAAATTCGCCACGCCATCGGCCTATGTCGAAAACTGTATCGCTGCGCGTGGATTGTGTTTACGCACGAAGGCAGATCAATCGCAAAAAAACAGCGATAGGTTAGAGCCCACCAAGTGCATTGACGGTGAAAGCCAGAACACCCATGTTGAAAATGAAGGCCATTACAGACTGGCCGAGTGCGACTTTCCGCATGTGTCGCCCAGTGATGGCAACGTCCGAAGTTTGAAAGGTCATCCCCAGCGTGAAACTGAAATACAGGAAGTCCCAATAATTGGGCGCCTCGGTGTGCGGAATCTCCAATCCTCGCTGGTCTCCTTCATCATCCTGGAGATAAAACAGATGCGCGTAGTGGAGTGCAAAGACCGTATTGGCAAATAGCCACGTCAGCACAAGCGTCGAGACAACGAGTGACACGCCTTGCCATTGCAATGTCTCTTTGCGGGTAATCAGCGTGCCGATGGCAAACAGAATGACAGTCGAAATGAGTGTCGTCATGGCGAGTAACGCCGAGCGATTGGCGTCGTTTGTTTTCGTGGCCTCGCGCATGGTGCGCGTATCGTGATCCAGCAGCGGGAATACGGTCGCCAGAAAAACGAGTGAAGCCACATCAAAGCCCAGCAACATGGAAAAACGCATATCTCCCAGCCAAGCCTCCGCAATGAGCGAAACAATCACAAAGGCTGCTCCGAACAAAAGAAATTTTGGCGGTGCGACGTGGCGGCCGAGTAGGGTACCAACCCGATAGAGCACAGGAGCTTCTTGTGACATGCGTTCTTTGTCCATCCGATGTTCCTCGTTACTTTTCGGTGGTTTTGGGCTTCTAAACGCTTAAGTGCCTAGAAACCAATGTTGGTGCCGATCCTCATGGCGTTCAATCTATCTGTCGATGGGCTGGCCAATAATAAAGGGCTGCTGCGCCCAATGGGCCCGCCCCCGTCAACGATGCTGCGACCTTTCTGTCACGAAACCAGAAACAAAGTGACACCACCGGCGTATCAGGGCCAAGGGATCGATCGAGTAACGCAGCTAGTTTGGGCATCGATTTGCCCATCAGAAAGCATGTCACCGCATTTGCATCGCCAAGGTCTCGGTCAAAAAAATCGCCACGATACAGTTTCACATTGGGCATTCTTCGAGTGCGAAATCGCGAAACCCAATAAGGTAGCGGTGAAATTTCGATCCCTCGAACTTGGGCCGCGGGGAAAGCGCGTGCCAAAGTTAGCGCAAGTGAGCCCCATCCGGAACCGAGTTCATAGATAACTGAGCCGTCTGCCAAATCTGCCTTTTTCAGCAAGGAAACAACATCCATCGCTTCGTGCATGTTGGACGATAGTGGCGGAACACCGGTCAACAACTGGAACAGCACTATCGACATACCCAGTGCCGAAATGATCAACAACGCTGTGATTGATAGCAG
>DATJJR010000057.1:0-11790 GCA_035492055.1 Rhodocyclaceae bacterium
GAATTTTGCCTGTGTGAAGGTTGAACTGGCGGCAATGGATCGCCTGAAGCAAGCCGCCAGAGCGACCGGACAGAAGGACTTGATGCCCTTGCATAAAAAAGCGGTTGCCGAGTTTTGCGAGAAATATCACGGGGATGATCCGAGATTCGAATCAGCCTGGCAAGGGTGAGGCGAGGCGAGCCTGCGATACCGGGTAACGATTGTCGAATAAACAAGCCGTAATACAACAAGACAGCGAGAAAAGGGCGAGGGTATGAAATTCAAGCCGATGGATCTGGCGTTCAAGTATTGCATCGGCAGCGGCGTTGAGTTGGGCGCTGCTGCACATAATTCGTTTGATCTGCCCGATTGCAAATCCGTTGCGCCGAGTGATGGCACCAATTATTTGCACCTCGAGGATCTCGAGGATTACAGGACATACGAGGAAGAGCAATTGCGAATGTCGCCTGAAGTCGCCGCTGTCGACTTTGTTGGTGATTTCCGGAATCTGCCGGCTGATGATGGTGCGCTCGATTACATCATCAGTTCACATGTCATCGAACACGAGCCGAATTTCATTGCGGCAATGATCGAGGCCGATCGCACGTTGAAAAACGAAGGTGTGTTCTTCTGCATCTTTCCGAAACGGAACTCGACGCCTGAGGATGGTGTGCGTGCCCTGACCACGCTGCAAAAAGTCATTGCTGATTACGAAAACGGCATTACGGTACGAACGGCTTCAGGGCCATGGCGTACACACTACAGCGTGTTTTCCTTGCAAAGCATGATCGGCTTCATCAACCACATCAACCAGAAAGGCTTGGGCAATTGGTTGATAGAGTACGTCGAGGAAACCGATTCCAAAGTTGGCAATGGTCATACGATTGTTTTGCGAAAAGTGCCTGCTATTCGCCAGTTGATGGCACAACCGCCCCAGGCTTTTTATGGGCTCGTTCAGCAATTGATCACCCGCAAGGACAACTCGGCGGCAGTGACGATGCTCAAGGTGGCGCTGTCCTTTGATTTCCGCAATGCATCGAATCTGCATGCGCTCGCATTGCTGACCGAGTCGTTGGGAAATCGCGCCGAGGGCGCGGAGTTTCTGCAGCAGGCGCTGGTGGTCAATCCGGAAAACGAAGGATATCGGCGTGACTTCATGAAGATGGCTGGCAGGCTTTTCCAGAATCCTGTGCTGTAGGCCTTACCATCAGCGGTGTTTGAACACGAAATTCCATTAACGTCATGTCAACCAGCCTGTTGTTCGCCAAACCCAGACAGCCGTACTACATTTACGCGCCAGACTATCGGGAAACGTCCGCGGGGGTTTTCGTTCTGCATCATCTCTGCCATGCGTTAAACCTGCTTGGCTATGAGGCGTTCATTACAGGCTCCAATGTCGTGAATCCGGCCTTGAGGGCACCTTTGTTGATGGTGCGGGACAAGGAGCGCCATGACAGTCTGGGTTTGGTACCCATTGTCATTTACCCCGAGACCGTAACGGGTAACCCGATGAATGCACGTGTATGTGTACGCTACGTGCTCAATCTGATTGGCGTGTTGACCGGTAAGTCGATGGGTGAAGGCATTGATGATCTGATCTTCTATTATTCGGAACAGTTTCTTGGTGACAAGAAAAAAGAGGATGTCGATTTTCTGTTGATGCCGACATTTGACACCGAGCTATTCAAGCCCGAGCCGGGTCGCAAGAGAGACAAGGCTTATCTCTACCAGAATCGTTTTCCGCGCGATGACATCGATTTTTCGCTGTTTCCAGCGGATGTAGAGTTGCTGTCGAACGAGACACCCATTTCCCTCCAGGAACTGGCAGACAAGCTGAAGTCGGCCAGAGTGCTGTACTCCTACGAAATATCGAATACTTGTGCCATGGCGTTGGCGTGCGGCTGTCCGGTGATCTATCGGCCGGAAGGCGGCCTGACGGAAATTCCCGGAAAATTCATGTGGGGCACCAGCGGTACGGCATTTTCTTACGAGGAAAACGGCCTGGCCCGTGCAACGGCCACCGTCGAGGATGCGCTTGGTGTCGTAGACAGGCTGGAGCAGACATTCTGGCAACAGCTGTCGATTTTCATTGAAAAGACCCAGGATCGGGCGCGTCTCGTTGCCGCAGGCAACAACGTTGCCAGTATTCCGGCCGCACAGCCTGAGCCACCCATGGCCCCCGCGGTCTCTGCGGGAACTGTTGCTGCGGAGGCGCCCCGCAAAAAGCGTCGTCTGCTTGTCTGTTCGATCGAGCAACAGAGAAACGCTTGCCCGCAAATTCGCCTGTTGAATCCATTTTCATTTTTTCCTGACGACTGGGAGCTTGTGTGGGGGGTTGTTGATGGGCGGATCAGTGGAAAAGACCTGCTCGCAGCCGATGTGATTTTGCTGCATCGCTTCATGCCAGGTATCTGCGAGATCGACACACTCAAGGCCATCATGAGCACCGGCAAACCCGTCATTTACGAAACGGATGATTTGCTGACCCATGTCTCCGAAGGCATTCCTAATGCCGAGTTCATGCGTGACGCAAAGGAAGGCATTGAACTGGCGATTCGACATGCCAGCGCTCTGGTTGTGTCAACTCCGTTCTTGGCCGATTGGTATCGGTCCATGAATCCCAACATCTATGTGTTGGATAACTATCTCGATTTTGATCGCTTCTATCGACCAGTTCCTCTAGCACCTGGCAAGAAACTCACCGTCGGCATGGTCGGAACCTCGCTGATGGACTACAACTTCGCGTTGGTTGATGAGGCATTGCAGTCCTTGTGCAAGCGCCATGCTGGCCGCATCCGCTTCTGCTTTATCGGACACAAACCGCCGACCGGTTGGGAAAAGCATCCTGCCGTCGAGTTTCATTCCGTTCTGCACGGCTATCACGACTATGCCGAATGGCTGTTGGAAAAGCAGCTCGATATTGCACTTGTGCCATTGGTTGACGATGCGTTCAACCATAGCAAGACGCCGATCAAGTGGCTGGAATATGCTGCCGCCGGCGTGGCAACTGTCTTCAGCGACAGCCCGGTTTATCGATCTGTCGTGGAGAACGGGCGGAATGGCTTGCTGGCCGGTGATTCACCCGATGAGTGGCTTGCGGCAATTGATAGCCTCGTTGCCAATCCGTCGTGGCGCCGGCAGTTGGCACGCACGGCACAGGCGGAAGTGCGCAAGCATTTTTCGTTGAGGGACAACGCGATTCGCTACCATCGAACCTATCTGCAGGCCATCGGCGAAAGCGAGCAGGCCGAGTCCATTTTGATCGAAACCGGCAGCGAACGTGTGGCTGGCGTGCTGGTACTCGATGGTGTAGCTGACTCTTCGGCAATCGAAAGCAGCCTTTACAGTCTTGCGCACAGTGCGCTTGGACATTTACCGGTGATTGTTTTGACCACCTTGTCGGGTGATGTCCCTGCGTGGACGGACAGTTTGCGCTACGTGCAGACGACCGTGGATGAATATCCTGCCGCAGTGGAGCAACTGTGCGCATTGAATGATTTTGACTGGACCGTGATCATGGAGGCTGGCACTTCGGCCTCTTCGGCATTTCTAGCCGAGGTGAAATCGTGAGCGTTCAACGACCTTCAGACACATTGCGTGGTGACGAAGAGCGCATCTACGTCACCCAGCCCTACATGCCGCCGCTTGAGGAATTCATTCCCTATCTTGAAGATATCTGGGACAAGCGCATTCTGACGAACGGTGGTCCGTTCCATCAGCAATTCGAACAAGCATTGTGCGAGTATCTTGGCGTCGAGCACTTGTCCCTTTTCACCAACGGCACGCTGGCGCTCGTCACGGCGTTACAGGCCTTGCGCATTACCGGCGAGGTAATCACGACGCCATACTCTTTTGTGGCCACCGCGCATTCTCTTTTATGGAATGGCCTCAAGCCGGTCTTTGTCGACGTCGATCCTGAAACCCTCAACCTTGATCCAGCCAGGGTCGAGGCGGCTATCACACCACAAACTTCGGCCATTCTGCCTGTGCATTGCTATGGGCATCCGTGCGATGTCGATGCAATACGGCGGGTCGCCGACAATTACAACCTCAAGGTCATTTACGATGCCGCACACGCGTTCGGGGTTCGTACCCAAGGCCAGAGCCTGCTGCGCCACGGCGATTTGTCCATTCTCAGCTTCCATGCCACCAAGGCCTTCAATACGTTCGAAGGTGGCGCCATCATTTGCCCGGATGCCAAGACCAAGCAGCATATCGATCATCTGAAGAATTTCGGTTTTGTTGACGAGGCAACCGTGGTGGCGGCCGGCATCAACGGCAAGATGAGCGAGCTCAATGCGGCTTTCGGTTTGCTGCAACTGAAGCATGTGGATGCAGCGTTGGCGCGCCGGCGTGAAATCGCCGCCTCGTATTGCCAGCTACTGGACGACATACCGGGAATTCGCTGCCTGCCAGTGTGCAGCAGTGCGGAGGCCAACCATACCTATTTCCCCATACTGGTGGGAAAGGACTATTCGCTCAAGCGTGATGACCTATTTCAGCGTTTTCGCGACCAGGATATTTTTGTACGGCGCTATTTCCATCCCTTGATTTCGGATTACCCCATGTATCGCGGATTGGTTTCGGCGCAACCGGATAATCTGCAGGTTGCCCGTGACGCCTCAGCCCAGATTCTTTGTCTGCCGATTTATCCGGCACTTTCAAATACGGATGTCGAGCGCGTTGCCGCACTGATTCGCGACAACAGCGGAGCGAACTGATGACGGAAAAGAAAATTCCTGCTTCGGTCGAGAAAGTTCTGGGACGTATCGACTCGACCGTGTTTGATCTGGAGGTTTTTCGCACTGCGGGTGTATTTGTCCTGCGCGGTGCTTTGCCACCGCAAGTGGTTCTGGAATGGCAGAAAACTTGGCAGCACTTCTACGATGCGAAACTGCGCGACGGCAGACCGGTGAATCAGGCAAATCCGGTGGCCATGACGGAGGAACTGCCTGATCTTCTGGCACAGATGTACATGGAGCCGACAATGGTTCGTGTCATGCAGCAGATCCACGGCGAACACATTGCTCTGTTTGATCATCGCTTCGTCATCAAGGACCAGTTCAGCCGAGGCAAGGTTTTCCTGCATCAGGACTCGTGCTATCAATTAGGCACCCTGAACAAGTGCACCTTCTTTACACCACTTAGTATTGCCAATCACGACAATGGGGCGATGCGCTTCTATGTCGGCTCCCACAAACTGGGCTTTCTGGGCGATGCAGGCGAAATCAATCCGGACGCTTTCGATGTGCAATGGCCGGTCATTTGCCCGGATCTGCAACCGGGAGACTTTGTCGTTATGCACAGTTCCTTGTGGCACGACTCCGTCGAGAATATGTCAGGTATCAACCGTATCCTGGCCGCAACGACTTTCCAGCCTGCCGATGATCCGACCGGCAAGGCGTTGATTGCCGGTGAATGGCAGACCGATGTCTTCTATTCCCCGGAAAACTGCATTCGCTACTTCACCAATTCGCGCTCCCTGCGAAACATTCGCTACGAGAAGGAGCGGGCGGAGCGCGAAAAGTCTGGCCCCTGAATTTACCTCGGCACGAAGTAAAGTACGGTCTCTGTCCAGCTCTCGCTGTAGTGGCGCATCAAGAGGTCGTAGGATAGTCCGAAACCGCGAATGTATTCGCGGATGCGCCAGAAGTCCGACGGATGATGATAGGCGCTGATAGCGAGTACCGGGCTATCGGTTCTGATGTGATTTTCTGCGCCTCGGAGGGAGTTCAGCTCCCAGCCCTCCAGATCCATCTTGATCAGCGAAACCGGTTCCTTGATGTAGGTATCGATGGTCGTGACGGGGATGCTGACCGAGCCATGCGTCGACACGATGCTGGCCGAACCAAGCTCCGATGAGAACGAGAGCGTGCCACAAGCATCCGAAACGCCTTGTTCAACATATTCGATATCGCGTACGCCGGAGAGGCGTTGCCGCGCTTTGATCATGTTGGCCGCAGATGGCTCGAACAGGTAGACGCGTCGATAGTCGGGATATCGCTTGCAGAATTGTTCAGCCGTATCGCCGTCATATCCACCTGCATCCACGAAAACATCAAGTTTTCTCCCGATGAAGTCTTCGAAGTATTGATCCCAAGGACGATATTCGTAGCCGGCCAGCACGTTGTAATCACCCGTCAGGCGATAACGCAGGATGTCGTTGCAGACCTGACGTGAAGTGTCGTCGGAAAGATCGTCGTACAAGGCTTGCCAGTGAGCCGCATTACTTGCCAGGTCGTTGCGTGTCTGCTCGACAAATGGCAGCAACGGATAGCGTCCCGGTTCGCTTCGGCACAGATCGGCATAGCTGATGATCTTTTCGATACCGTGGGTTGCTATTCGCATGTGTGCCGTGCGCGGCTTCGAATTGGAAACGCAATTGACGACGATGGCATCGCGCGGTACATCGCTGCCACGCATCACCGGTTTGCCTTGCCATGTCGTTCCAGGCTGGCAGAAGTCGTCGATGAACCCATCTACGTCGATCAAACGGCTCAAAACCTCGGATTCGGCGTTACGCCCGAGCAGGAATCGTGGGACCGTGCCGCTAGAAAATTGTGCGACCAGCGCCCGTATCGCCAGTGGAATATCGGAGGTGAAGGATTGAATGATGCGTGCAGCGTCGATCATGACGACCCCTTCATCTTTGCCTCGATCATGTGTGCCAGCGAGCCGACTGTGCGAAACGCTTCGCTGCCGACCTCATCTTCACTGAACTCGATATTGAACTCGCGCTCCAGTGTCAGGATGAACTTGACCAGGCCGATCGAATCGACGTAGCCGGCTTTGCGATAGTCGAGTGTATCTGTATCGGTATCACCCGAGATGCGGCCCTTGCGCGTCAACTCGGCAAGAATGAATTCCTTGGGCGTCATGCGTGACTGTTCCTGATTTTGCGTTGTGTTTGAAGGCCTACACCTGGATGCACAGAGTGTCGCCTACGGCAAAAGCGATTTCGAAGGACTGTCGCTGCAGTAGTTCATCGGCGGCTCTCTGCGGCCCGTCGCCGAATGCCCAGACATAATCGTCGATCAGAATCCAGCCGCCTGGCTGCACGTGTGGCGTCCAGTACTGAATATCGAGGACAGCATCTTCGTAGGAATGGTTGCCGTCGATGTGGAGGATGGAAATGCCATCACTCAATGCAACGCGACCGAACTCAGGGGTGCTGATAAAGCCTGCCTGTTTGGCTTGCACATAATCGGGCAGTGCTTCCACTGAAGGTTTCCGGATATAGGCGACATCGTCAAAGCCCGACAGCGATGTCAGAAAGGCACCGAACACCTGCTCCCATGCCACCGATTTCACGGCGGTATTGATCAACTGTGCGTCAGCACCCTGGTTCTCGCTGGCAGCGTAGCTCCACGGATCGACACAAACGAGAGTACCGATGCGATGACTGCGTGCGAGCCAGGCAAAACTGAATGCGGAGCGGCCGTATGCGCTGCCGATTTCGACGATGTTGCCCTTGGGTGCCACGCGTGCAATCTGCGCCAGCAGCCAAATCTTGGCCGCATCGCTTTCGCCGGGAATGGCATTGTAGGCGTGATAGAGCCCGGCGTACTGATGCGCCTGCAGTGCCGCGCTTGGTGGCTGTTTTCCATGAATATGGAGCGGCGTCCGACAGGATTCGGCCCAGGCATAGGCTTTTTCATAAGGCCGCCAATTTTCATCGCCGACGAAGGCATTGCACAAACGGAAATCCCGCGTGAAGCCTGTATCCGATTTGAGTTCCTGCATGTATTGCCAGACAGCGGCATGCGGTGCATAGACGATGGAGATATTTTCCTCGTCCATCAGGCGGGTCAGTTGTTCCCGGAAGGTCGGTGCCGTGACGTAGGGCAAATAGGCCAAGCCGGAAATTTCATCACTGACACTCTCGGGTTCTGACGAAGCGCATACCACCTTGAATCCCATGCCACGCACCATGCGGGCGAAATCAATCGCCTTGGGCATGTTTGCCGGAAAGACCAATACCGAAATTTGCATGATCGTAAGTGCCGCGTTAGTTCGTTAAAGAAATGTCTTCCCAGCGTTTGCTGTGACAGGAGCGTTCCATCGCATCCAACAACAATAAACCTTCGTGTGCGACATGGGCGCCGTACTTTTGCTCTTCGCTCCATTGTCCCGTAGCGCGGAATTCGGTCAGCGCATCGGCGAAGTCGACATACAGATTGGCGAAGGCTTCAATAAAGCCGGCTGGGTGGCCGGACTTGAAACGGTTGTAGCGCGGCAGCGCGGCGAGAACGACATTTCCCGCGCGATCGAGAATTTCTCGACGGCCGTCGATATGCGAGATCAGCAACTCTTCAGGATTGGCTTGGAACCATTCGGCCGAGGCTTTTGTGCCGTAGATGCGCAGGCGCAGGCCATTACGGTGGCCAAGCGAGGATTTGCTGAACCAGAATTGGCCACGGATGTTGTGTTCGTAATGCGCGAGACAGGCATAGTCGTCGATGATGTCGCGGAACCAGCCCTCGCTGGCATGATCGGCAACCACGCTGATCGGCCGTGCTTGCAGCAGATAGCGAATGGCATGGTGCAGATGAACCATGAGATCAAGTCCCAGCGTCGGTACTGTTCCATCGTGCAGGCGCCAATCCTGCGGTGTCGGTCGCTTGCCGTCGATGCTGGTGCGGACGAAGCCTTCCTGCGGCATTTCGACCTGGAAATGCAAGATGTCGCCAAGATCGCCACGCGCGATTTTTTCGCGCAGCTCGCGCATCATCGGATAACCGGAGTAGTTGAACGTCACGCCGAGAAAGCCCTGATGCTTTTGCCGCAATTGCAGCAACTCTCCGCTTTCCGCCGGATTTCGTGCAAGGGCTTTTTCGCAGATGACCGGTATCCCGGCCTCGAGACAGGCACCCACCATCTCGCGATGTGCGGGCGTAGGTGTGACAACGAGTATTGCATCAAGGCGACTGCGTTCCTGCTGCAGCATTTCGTGCCAATCGCCGTAGTTGCGTTCGGGGGCCACGCCATAGCGTGTCGCGCTCTCGTGATTCTGTTCCGGATGCGTGCTGAAGCAACCTGCGTCGAGTTGCCAACGGTTGTCCATGCGACAAGCGACAAAGTGGGCGTAGCCGACGGCCGAGTTCTGTGCGCCACCAATGAAACCGATCGAGAGCGGACGTGGAAGACTGTCGTTGATATTTTTATGCATGACCTGCTCCGGAAACTGCAGCGGCTTTGCTTGGGAGTTCACGCCTGAGTATTTTGCCCATGGCATTGCGTGGCAGGTCGTCAAGAACGAAAATTTTGCGCGGGATTTGATAGTCGGCTAGGCATTCGACACACCGCATTTTTAATCCACGTACATCGGCCGGCATCCCTGGTCGGGCGACGACGGCCAGAGCGACGATTTCGCCAAGCCCCTCGTCAGGCAGCGCAAAGGCGGCACATTCGGCAATCCAAGGCAATGTCTCGACAGCCTCTTCAATGTCCTTCGGATAGACGTTGATGCCGCCGGTAATGATGATTTCCTTCAGACGTCCACGGAAGAACAGATAACCGTTACCGTCGAGCCGACCTGCATCACCGGTGCGAAAGTAATCTCCGAGCATGGCTTGGCGCGTGAGCTCGGGGCGCTTGTAGTAGCCGGCAAACAGCAGTGGTGTACGGCAAACGATCTCACCTTCTCCGCCGATCGGCACATCGTTACCGTTGCCGTCGACGATACGCAGGTCGACGCCGGGAAGGGCACGTCCGACCGATGCGAGCGACATGTCGCATGGATTCACGGCCAGATCGGTTGCCGTTGCTGTTTCCGACGTGCCGTAGCACTCATGGAACTCGCAGCGTAAAAGCTCAGCCAGTCTCTGTTTAAGTGGTGTTTCGAGCAACGCGGAGGAGGAAACGATGCAGCGAAGCGATGACTTGCTCAGTGCAGCCGATTCATCGCGGGCGATTTGCGCCAATTGCGAGGACACGGCGATGGTGAAGGTTACCGCTTGCGTCGCGATTGTCTCCAGCCACAGCGGTACGGAAAAGCGAGGCAGGATGACGGCCGTTCCGCCAAGGAGCAGCGGCATCAATGTGAGGCGTTGTGCCAGCGAGTGATACATCGGCGTTGCAGCAAGGATGCGCTCGCTTTCATTGAGGCTGTAGAGATCGATGGTCGTTTGAGCTCGCACAAGCTTGGTACGCTGTTCGAAGACAATCGGTTTGGGATCACCGGTGGAACCGGAAGTCATTGTGAGGATGTAGGCGTCTTCGGCACACCCCAGATGGAGGGGCGCTGCCTGTCCGTCCGACAATGTCACGAGAGAAGGATCGCCTCCTGCATTGTCTGCAGCAATGCAGACACCAGGTAATCCTTGCATGAAAGCAGGGCATTCTTCGCGCAGCTGTCGCAATATCTGTATCGGTGCGACTACGTGCGTGACGTCGGTTGCCGTAAAGGCGCGCTGCATGGCGGTTGCGGGCAATGCCGGACTGACTGGGACCAATACCGCACCGAGGTCGGCCGCGGCGACCAGCAGCAACGCAAACTCGACACTATTGGGCAGAGCGACGCCGATATGTGCACCCTGTTTTACGCCGAGATCGAAGAGTGATCGCGAAAGATAAGCGGCACGTGCGGCAAGCTCGGCATAGCTTAGCGTGACGCCATCGCACCAGAGTGCCTCCTTTGCCGGTTGCCGGGACGCATGGGCGAATATGGTGCCGGCCAGCGTCGTCGTGCCGGCAATATTCATTGAGCCGATCCTTCGCTCATGGACAAGAAGTCCGTGCTGCGCATCTTGAGGCGTTGGCCGGATTCGGAGAGATATACCTGGTCGTCGCCAGTACTCACACCAACGAAGGTATTGGCAGCGATGAAGTTGCGTTGTCCAATGACAATGTTGTCGCCGATCGACGCGTTGATGCCGAGGAAGCAGGACTGGCCGATGCGGCTGTTACCTGCAACCGCGACACCGGCATTGATCCAGTTGTAATCGTCGACCATGCAGTCATGGCCAAGATTGACGTTGCTGGAGATGAATACGCCATCGCCAATGCGGCTGCCGGGATGAATGGAAACGTGATCGAGAATGACGCAGTTCGCACCAATGTGCGTGTCATCATGACGCATCACGCTTGCATGGACATAACTGTCGAGGGCATAGCCCATGCTGCGGACCTCTTCGCTTTTTCGTTTTCGCAGGGCATTCATTTCGCGATAACCGACGGCGACGATGACTGAGTACATGCTCGGCAAGAAGGTTTTGTACACGCGGCTGAACGGCAGTAACGGCAGGCCACAGAAGGATGTTTCACTCGCAGTGATGCAATGATCGTCGACCGTGAAGGCGACGATGTTCATCGTGTGTCGTGCATATGAATGCAGCACGCGTGCCATTGCGCCGTTGCCATAGATGATGATGCCTTTCATGATGCCATCCTCATTTCCGCACGTGCCCACATGCCCCACATGGCGTCCTCGAAATTGCGTGCAAAGCGCGGCGCGTCGAACATGGGTGAGGCTAGCGCACGTTGGCGCAATCCTTTTCGCAGTGTGGTCAAGGTTGCAAGATCGGCGACAAAGCCTTCGGCCTTGTCGGCATAGTCGGTTTCGGTTGCAGCAATCCACTCCGGCAGACCGAGATTGGTCATGATGTTTTCGCCGGCGTGCGAAAGCATGCGGTTGCCGCGCAGCGTCAGTACCGGTACGCCCATCCATAGCGCTTCGACGCTTGTGGTACCGCCCGGATACGGGAAGGGATCGAGCGCGATGTCGATTCGGTTGTAGGCGTTGAAATAGTCCACACGCGACGACGGGCCCTCAAGCAACAATTGGTCATTGGCAATGCCATGTTTGGCAAA
>DATJJR010000058.1:0-30476 GCA_035492055.1 Rhodocyclaceae bacterium
CCCCGGCCAGAAGAGCACGAGCGCATGCAGCATCAGCGAGACAACGAGCGCGATGCGAAAGGTTTTGCGTGTGCTGGCGGCCTGGCGTTCCGGTGCCGTCAGGTAATGGATGAGGGAAAGCAAGACCGCGTGAATGAAATGGGCGTGGAGCCTGACATTTTACGTCGGCCTGGCTGCAATCAGGTCAGCGTCAGGTGTGAGCGAGTGTGTCAGCGGGTTTCCTGGCCATCGGGTTCGCTGTCGGGCCTGTCGCTGGGTTTATCGTCGGATGTGTTTTGCCCGGTCGCTTTGAGCACCGGAATCGATAGTGGCCGTGGAAACTGGACCGGCAACCACAGCGTAAAGCAACTGCCGACGCCTGTCGTACTGGTAACAGTGACATCGCCGTACAGCAGTTCTGTCATCAGCTTCTTTGTCAAATAAAGGCCGAGACCTGTGCCGGGCATCTGAATGCGCAGATGACTTTCGATTCGTTCGAACGGCTGGAACAGTTTGCCCATGGCTTCGGGCGGAATGCCGATGCCGCTGTCTTCGACATCGATGGCAATCCGCTCTCCATCCTCGCGCAAGCGCACCTTGATCGTGCCGTGCTCTGAATATTTGATGGCATTGCTGAGGAGATTGAGCAGGCATTGGAACAGCCGCTTGCGGTCGGTATGTGCAAGGATTGTTCCGGTGGAGTCGATTTCAATGCCCAGATGCTTTGCCTCACGTTGCGGTTGCAGTGATGCAATGGCTTCGTTGACGAGCAGATCGAGCGGGAATTTCTGGATATGCACATCAACATGGCCGGCTTCGATTCTGGAAATGTCGATGACGTCGGTAATCATGGCCAGCAGGTGTTTTGCAGCTGCCAGCACGCGCTCGAGGTGGTCGGCTTGCGTGGCGTTGAGTGGACCGGAGGCCCCTTGCAGCGTGAGGCCGGTGAAGCCGAGAATCGAATTCAAAGGCGTGCGCAATTGATGCGACATTGATGCGATGAACATCGATTTCATCCGATCGAGTTCAAGCAGGCGTTCATTGGCATGGCGCAATTCTTCAGTGCGTTCCTTGACACGCGTTTCGAGTGTTTCGTACGAAACTTTCAGTGCCTGTTCCACCTTGTGGCGCAGCTTGCTTTCGATGGCCAGCACGGCGAGGTCGCCGATGGAAGAGGCGAAGTTCTGTTCATCCTGTTCCCAGATGCGCGTGGAGCCCACATGCGCGTGAGTGAGCACCCCATCAATGCAGTTGTCGATGCGCAGCGGAATATCCATGAATGCGGTGATGCCGTGCTTGAGAAAGTGCTTCTCGAACAATTCAAGCGTACGTGTTTCGGTTCTCACATCGGAAACGACGAGCGAGCGTCCTTGTTCGAGTGATGCCAGATAGTTTGGTATGTCGGCAAGGTCGATCGGCGGGACATCGATGAAATCGCCAGTGCTTTGCTGGAACATCACGACGCAACACAGTGTGCCTTGCTCGCGATTGACACGCCATAACCCGACATATTCGAGGCGCAGTGTGACGGCCGACGTGGCGAGCAATTCGCGAAGCTGCGTATCGTGATCAGAGGCCGGTGACAGGCCGACGTGCGCCAGATGTGTGAGGACGGCATTCTGGCTCATCAGGCGTTCGTCACGTTCCTGCATGACGCTCTCGCTGCGCTGGCGGCCGACCATGTAGAGCGCGAGGATCAGGGTCAGGCTGAAGCCTGATGCAAGAATGCCGAGAAACTGGCTGCTGGCGACGAGTGCGCCATCCAGCCTGTGCGGCTTCGAGATGAGGACCCAGTCGCGACCAGCGAACTTGTGTTGGCTTTCCTGGTAAATGCCATGGCGGAGTGTGGCGGGATCGATACTGTCCGAGTAGGT
The DNA here is from genome assembly GCA_035492055.1 of Rhodocyclaceae bacterium. Taxonomy (GTDB): domain Bacteria; phylum Pseudomonadota; class Gammaproteobacteria; order Burkholderiales; family Rhodocyclaceae. The sequence continues at coordinate 1,854 of DATJJR010000058.1, forward strand.
CTGAGTGACTTCCGTGCCGTCAATGCGGTGATAGAGGAGTTGTGGCGAACCCGCGTCGGTCACATCGATGAGCCACACTTCCGCCTGCCGGGCTTCAAAGGGTCCCAGCGCTTCTTCGGCGATGCCCGTGATTTCGACCGCCATGGCGAGAAAGCCACGCAAGTGCGCATTGTCAGGTTCGCTGTGGTTGCGGTGGTATTCGTCCTGATACACCGGGCGGTAGAGAATGACCGCGTGACCGGTGCGAACGGTATTGACGAGTCTTGTTGCGTGCACCTTGCCTGTGGCAAGCGCTTCCATGACGGCGCTGCCACTGGATGGGGAGGTCAGGATATTGAAACCGTAGATGCTGGCTGCCGTTGCCAGCGGTTCGGACATCAGTACCGGCAGATATCGATCGGCCTTTGCTGCCGGCTTCATGCTGCCATCAGGCAATCGATCCTTGAGGCCAAAGCCGTATTTCTCTTCGAAGGCGTGCCGCTGATTGCCGGGTACCAGTGGCGCCCAACTCAATGAGTGAATCAGGCGATTTTGTTCGAACAGGCTTGCCGAGAAGTTGTGAAACTCGTCTTGATCAGGGGCGTAGTTGTAGAAAAAAGTGCCGGCCGCGATGAGGTCGCGTTCGCTCAGCGCCAGCGAACGTTGCAGCGCCTGGCCCATGACGGCACCGCTCGACATGAAGTCTTTGATGCGTGCATCGTGGTCGAGATGCTGGACGATGAAGGCCGTGATGAGGGTGAAGCTGAAGCCGAGGCCGATGATGGGCAACGACAGCAAGCCCCATTCACGTTTGCCATGCTGCCAGTAGCGCACTGTGAGTACAGCCGGTGCAACGACCAGCATGCCGCTCAGATCGCCAACCCACCAGGTCAGCAGATTGAGACTGATCGCGTCATCGGCGATGCGATTCTGACTCAACAACGCGAGGATGCCGGTGACGGAGGAAATGCTTGCGCCAATGGCTGTGCACAGGATGAACTTCATTGCGTCGGAGACATGCAGGATCTGCATGCTGCGTAGCGTGAATTTCAGCAATCTGGCCGTGAACCATGGTTGCAGTACCGAGCCCGATGTACTGAGCATGATCGCCATGATCATGGGCAGCGCCGGATGCGATCCGGAACTCAGGAGGCGGTATTGTACGTACAGCGTGGCGATCACGATTGCCGGCACGATTTCCTTGCCGCGCAGTAATACGCCCGTCAATGCAATGCCGGCCGGCAGCCAGAACAGGTTGGGTGCGGCTCCGCCCAATTGTGTTGCGACCAGCAGTCTGGCCGAAACGCAATACAGGAGAACAAAGAGTAGGGATTCGCCCAGCCGCCGCAACAAGCGCGAGCCCCCCGGTTTTTCGGCGGGGGCCGCGATCATGAACTCTCCCGGCGGCTTCGCACTAAGCATATGATTCTTGATGCATATTGGGCTTGTGCGCCGATCATAGCAGCATTAGCGTACGGAGCCCTTGCACGCATTTGTGGATGACGAGTGCATGCGGCCGAAATTGCACAGCAAGGAATCGCCCCGCAAAGAAGCGCGTCGCGAGCGTGGCCTGTTGCCTTTCCTTGCGATAATGCGGGACTTTCCGCCCGTTCGTATCCAGCCATGTTCAGCTATCGCCACGCCTTTCATGCCGGCAACCATGCCGATGTCCTCAAGCACATCGTCTTGCTGCAGCTCATCAAGCAACTGCAGGGCAAGGACAAACCCTTCTGGGCAATCGATACGCATGCCGGCGCCGGTTTGTATGCACTCGACGAAGGTCATGCCAAGCAATTGGCTGAGTATCGCGAAGGCATTGCCAAGTTTTGGGGTCGTACCGACCTGCCGCCTGTTGTGGCCGATTATCTGGCCGCCGTGCAGGAAGTGAACCCCGATGGCAAGCTCACGCGCTATCCAGGTTCTCCATGGCTGGCTTATCGGCATTTACGTGAGCAGGACAAGCTTCGTCTGTTCGAGTTGCATACGACCGATGCACGTTTGCTCGATCAGAATTTTTCTGGCGCAGGCAAACAGGTGTTGATCCAACAGGAAGACGGATTGGCTGGCCTCAAGTCTTTGCTGCCGCCGCCACCGCGCCGCGGCCTCGTATTGATCGACCCATCCTATGAAGACAAGCGCGACTACTTGGTGGTCTATCAAACGTTGCGCGACGCGCTTGAGCGTTTTTCGACCGGCGTGTACGCGCTCTGGTATCCCTGCCTTGCGCGCAGCGAAACGCGAGACTTGCCGGAAAAGCTGAAGCGTTTGAAGAACGCAAACGGTGCCAAGGGCTGGCTGCATGTCGAGTTGCGCGTGCGTGACCGTGTGGCGGACGAGAGCGGCCGTATCGGCATGTACGGCAGCGGTCTCGTCGTGCTCAATCCGCCATGGAAGTTGTTCGAAATCCTGCAGGAAGTGATGCCCTTCCTGACCGAAACCCTCGCACAAGGCGAGGGCGCAGGGTTCACACTGGAGCAGGAAAGCGAGTAGGTTTCCCCTGCGTTTACTGTGCGCTTACCAGGCGGCTACACCACCGTCCGAGCGCGGGTCGGCTGCACCTTCGAGTATGCCGTCGGGCGAGCGAACAATGGCACCGGCATGGCCGACGGTTTCGTCCCAGTCATCGAGTAGTTCGACGTCGTGACCGCGCTTGCGCAGATCAGCGACAAGCGCCGGTGAAAACCGGGATTCAAGCTTGAGCGAAACACTGGGTTGCCCCCATGTGCGGCCAAGCAGCCAACGTGGTGACGACACGGCCTGTTGCAATGGCTGACCAAACCAGATGGCGCGAGAAAATACCGCCGCTTGCGTCTGCGGTTGTCCATCGCCCCCCATCGTGCCATACACCATGGTCCGCCCGTCTGCCAATCGCGCGGCGGCCGGATTGAGGGTGTGAAAAGGCTTCTTGCCGGGCTGCAGGGCGAGGAGGTGCTTCGGATCAAGGCTGAACGAAGCCCCGCGGTTCTGCCAGTTGATGCCGCTTTGCGGCAGCACAATGCCGCTGCCAAACTCGTGGTACACACTCTGGATAAACGATACGGCAAGGCCATCACTGTCGATCACGCCCATCCAGATCGTGTCACCGGTTTTTGAATCACCGCCCCACGGCAGTGCACGGTTGGGATCAATGTTGGCGGCAAGCGCATCCAACTGACTCGATGCAAGTAGCGATTGCGCATCGACATTCATGTACATCGGGTCGGTGAGGTAGCGGTCGCGCAGCTCAAGGAAGGCTTGCTTCGTTGCCTCGACACAGAGGTGAACGTAATCAGCGCTGTCCGGTGCAACGTCGCGGATACCGGTCCGTTCCAGCAAGCCGAGGATGGCGAGTGAGACCGTGCCTTGTGTCGGCGGCACCATGTTGAACACGCGACCAACGCCGAGATCGAGCTGTAGCGGTGTGCAAGCGCGCGCCGAGAAATTGTTGAGATCGGCAAGGCTGATGGGGGAGCCGACCGCCGCGAGATCTTGCGCCAACATTTCGGCGATGGCGCCTCGATAAAAGCTGTCCAGTCCTTCCTCGGCAAGATGCGTCATGAACTCGGCCAGGCGCGGTTGACGGAAGCGCATGCCGGTGGTCGGTACTTTGCCTTCGGCGAGAAAACGTTCGGCAAAGCCGGGCAAGTGCGCCAACTCTCCGAACTTCGCTTGCGTCGCTGCTGCCTGACTGGCGGTGATGGGCATGCCGTCGGCGGCGTAGTTGATGGCATCGACCAATAGGCGTTTGAGCGGCATTGCTCCGCCGCGTTGTTGCGATACTTTCAGCGCGACATCCCAGCTGCCGATTGCGCCGGCGATGGTGTTCATCGACAGCGGTCCGCGCATCGGGATTTCGGAGAATCCCTGTTCCGTGTAAAACGCCTGCGTAGCGCGTGATGCCGCCGGACCGGCGGCATCAATGGCGATCGGCTCAACGTTGCCGGGCGGCACGATCAACCAGAAGGCATCGCCGCCGATGCCGTTCATGTGCGGATATACGACGGAGATGGTCGCCGCTGCGGCGACCATCGCCTCGATGGCGTTGCCGCCGTCACGCAGCACGGCCAGTGCGCTTTGCGACGCCAAGGCGTGCGGTGCGACGGCCATGCCACGGGTGGAGCGTTGAGTCTGAATCATTGCCTCTTACCGATTGAGAAATTTCGCACGCATGGGTTTCAGGACGGCGATCGCGAGCAGCGCGGTTGCGATGTCGAGCGATATGACGACACCGAAAACGGTGAACCAGCTATGTGTGATTTCGTGCAGATACGCTGCTAGCGGGCCGCCGAAGATCGAACCCACGCCTTGCGCAATGTAAAGAAAACCGTAGTTGGTCGTGGCATGCTTGGTACCGAAGGTGTCGGTCAGTGTTGAGGGGAACAGCGAAAAGATTTCACCCCAGCCGAAGAAAACCAGACCGGACAGCAGTACGAACAACAGCGTATTGTCGCGTGTCAGCAACCACAGTGTCATGGCGATGCCTTCAAGGCCGAAGGCGAAGAACATGGTTTTTTCACGACCAAGACGATCGGAGATCCAGCCGAAGACCGGTCGCGTCAAACCATTGGTGAATCGATCGACGGTCAGTGCAAGTGGCAGTGCGGCCAGACCGAAGACAGTGGCTTCGGTGATGCCAAAATCCTTGGCGAACGAAGCCATTTGCGAGATGACCATGAGACCGGAAGTCGACATCATGGCCATCATCAGGAACATCAGCCAGAACACAGGCGTCTTCAACATTTGCGACGGATGCATGCCTTCATTGCCGAAGGTACCTCTGCCGGTGTGCTCAGACATCCAGCCGTGCGGCGGGCGCTTGATGCCGAGTGCAGCAAGGAAGGCAACAACGCCGAAGATGAGGCCGAAATGCAGTAGTGTGGCCTGATGACCATTGACGCTGAGGCTCGTCGTGATCGGAAAAGTCGTCAGTACTGCACCCATACCGTAGCCAGCGGCGGCAATGCCGGCGGCCATGCCGCGCTTGTCAGGAAACCACGCAACCATGAGGCCGACGATACCGACGTAGATAATGCCGGTGCCAAGACCGCCGAACAGCCCATACGTGAGATACAGGCCGGTCAACGTGGTGACATTTGAGGCCAGTACCCATGACAGACCAACCAGAATGGCGCCCGTCGCAAGCAGGAGCTTGGGGCCGAATTTGTCGATCAGCCAGCCTTGCAGCGGCGAAAAGAATGTCTGCAACACGATCAGGATGGAGAACGTGACTTGCAGTTGCGGCAACGTCGCACCGAGTTGCGCGCCGAGCGGCTTGGTAAAGAGCGTCCATACATATTGCGGACTGGAGATGGCCATCATGCAGATGAGGCCGAGCGCGAGCTGGAACCAGCGGTTGGGCTGGGCAGCAACGCTCAAATTGGAGGGAACTGCTTGACTCATGGCGATGCTCCTTGGAAAGGGATTGGGACGGCATTGAGTACATAGCAACTGACATACCAGTAGTATGTTTAAGTTTAACTTATTGTTGTTAAACGAAAAACAATTTTATTGGTCTGTTTGCGTGTGCTCCGCTACGGTGCATGTCAAAGGAGGCTGCATCAAGGATGGGCATGCGCGAGGATGCGCGGCAAGCAGGCGTGCCTGACTTAGAATGAGCGCCTCAATTACGACGCAGGCGAAACGAAGGAATATGCTGGATGCAACCTTGAGCCAGGCTGTACAGGCCTATCTGAAGCTGGAAGAAATGATCGTCAAGGCGACGCTGGCACCGGGTGCGCGCGTGTCGGAAAAAATGCTCAGTGAGATGACCGGCTTCGGTCGTACGCCGATTCGAGAAGCCTTGCAGCGCCTCGCAGCGGAAGGCACCGTGCGGATCGTGCCGCGATCAGGCGTGATCATCTCGGAAATCGACATTACCGAGCAGTTGCATCTGATCGAGGTGCGCCGTGAGCTCGAAAAAATGCTGGCCGGTCGTGCCGCACGTTTGGCCACACTGCAGGAGCGGGAAGAGTTTGCGGCGCTGGCCGAGCGTTTCCGCAAGGCCTGCGAAACGGGTGATGTGGAGATTTTCATCCCTGCCGATCATGCGTTCAACGATCTGGTCGTGGCTGCTGCGCACAATAAGTACGCACTGTTCGCAATGTCGCCGATCCAGGCGCAGACGAGGCGTTTCTGGTTCATGTACTTCAGTCGCTTCGGCGATTTGTGCCATGTCAGCAAATTGCATGCGGACATGGCTGAAGCCATTGCTGCAAGCGACGAAGCCGCCGCACGTCAGGCTGCAGAAGTGCTGGTGGATTACGTCGAGCAATACACGCGCCGTACGCTGGAAGCGATTTGCGCTTGATGCGCGAGCTTGCGTGGACCTAGGTCAGGGATGCGTCTTGTCCGCCTGCGCCATCGCCGAGATTTTCTGTGTGATCTGATCAAGCGATAGCACTTCCACGGCGGCACCGTAGCGAATGGCTTCCTTGGGCATGCCGAAAACCGTACAGCTGGCTTCGTCCTGTGCAACGGTATGCGCCCCGCAATCACGCATTTCCTTCAGGCCTCGCGCGCCGTCGTCGCCCATGCCTGTCAGGATGAAGCCGACGACATTGATGCCAGCTGCAGTGGCGGCAGAACGAAACAGGACATCGACCGAAGGCCTGTGGCGATTGACGATCGGGCCGGGGCGTACTTCCACGTGGTAACTCGTGCCATTGCGGCGAATCATCATGTGCTTGCCACCGGGAGCAATCAGCGCGAGCCCGGGCTTCATTGCATCGCCATCGTGCGCTTCGCGTACATCGATGCGCGACAGACCGTCAAGTCGGCGGGCAAAAGTTGCCGTAAGCGATTCAGGCATATGCTGGACGATGGCAATGGGCGGGCAATTGACCGGTAGACGCGACAGCAATTTTTCCAGCGCCTGCGTGCCGCCTGCGGAAGTACCGATGGCGACGATCTGCGCTGTTTTCAAGAGTGCCGCTGCTGCCGCACGGTTGGGGGGCGGCAGCATGATGTCGGCATTGATCACCGGCCCGCTGGCACGCTCCGCAATGTTTTTCGACGTGGTGGCCGCGAGGCTTTGTGTGCGTTCGCTCTGAAAGCGCGAGCCGACGCGTGACTGCATGGCAACGTGAATTTCATGAATGACACGCTTGCCGAAGTCGTTCTGTACCGTCTGCAGATAGCCCGACGGCTTTGTCACCATGGCGACGGCACCGGCGGACATCGCTTCCAGCGGAATGCTGAGTGTCGTGCTGCGGCCGGGCGAGGCGCAGACGACAATCGGCGTCGGGCGTGTGCGCATGATGGATTTGATATGGCCGATGATATCCATGCGCGCCTGATCAAGGTCGATCAGAATGACATCGGGCCAGTCGACGCGCAGCTTCTCTGGTGTCGCGAGCGGATTCACGCTGGCGTTTTGTACACGCATGTCGGATGCTGTTGCCAACAGGCGCGCAAGGGTGTCGCGATTGGCAGGTGACTCTCCGATCAACAAGACGTTGATGGTCATGGTGCGCGTGCGTATCCGAGGAATGGGCATGATGCACCATCACCGCAATCGCGGCAAACCTTCGCATGGCTTCTTTTGCGCGCAGCTTGTCTCGCTGCTGGTTTGGCACTACAGTCCGGGCCATGAATGACAACGGCAACTTGCCGGGACCCGATGCTTTTTCGTTTGCATCGCTGACCCCGGATCATCTCCTCGACGCACTTGAGTCGGTCGGCTTGCGACCGGACGGCCGTTTGCTTGCACTTAACAGTTTCGAGAATCGCGTCTATCAGGTGGGCATCGAGGACGAACACGGTGAAAGAGCGACGCCGTTGATTGCCAAGTTTTATCGCCCGGCGCGTTGGAGCGATGCGCAGATTCTGGAAGAGCACACGTTTACCCAGACGCTGGTCGAGTACGAAATTCCGGTGGTGCCGCCGCTGTCTGTGAATGGCGCAACGCTGCATCATTTCGGTGACGTTCGCTTCGCCTTGTTTCCGCGGCAATCGGGACGTGCGCCTGAACTCGACGATGCCGACACGTTGCGCTGGATGGGGCGCTTTCTCGGGCGGATTCATGCGGTGGGCGCATTGACGCCGTTTCTCGAACGGCCGGCTATCGATAGACAGAGCTTTGGCGTCGAATCGCGTGATTGGCTGCTGGCGCATGATGCTATCCCGCTTGAATTGATGGCCGCATGGAGTAGCGTCGCCGATCAGGCGCTTGATCTGGTTGGGCATTGCTACGAACGTGCAGGGCATGTTGAAACGCTGCGCCTTCACGGCGATTGTCATATGGGCAATGTGCTCTGGCTGGATCGCGGCGACAAGCCCGGTCCGTATTTTGTTGATTTTGACGATAGCCGTATGGGGCCGGCGATCCAGGATTTGTGGATGCTCCTGGCGGGGGATAACGAATCGGCCTCGGTACAGCTTGCGCATGTGCTTGAGGGTTATGAGCAATTCCGCGAGTTCGATGACCGTGAACTGCATTTGATCGAAGCGTTGCGTACTTTGCGCCTCCTGCATTACTCAGCATGGCTGGCGCGGCGCTGGGATGATCCGGCATTTCCGGTGGCGTTTCCATGGTTTGGGACGGCCCGTTATTGGCAGGAACGCATTCTCGAATTACGCGAGCAAGTGGCATTGATGCAGGAAGCGCCGTTAAGGCCGGCGCGCTTGTAGTCGCTCTGCCAGTGTTGGGTCGCTGCGTTTGAGAAAGCTTTCGACCGCATCGGTATAGGCACCCGCTTCGCCCAGAGTCTGGTTGATTTCGCCATGACTCAGGTTTTCGCCCAGCACTTGGCCTACGCCGCCAAGGGAAGTGATCTTGTCGATGAAATGCTGTGCCTGTGGGCAGGAATCAGCGCGTCGCGTCGAGCAGACGGCAAGAAAGGGCACGGGTTTCGCCTGTAGCGCGTGCCACGGCGATACTTTGGCCCAGAAGGTCGGATCGCTGCCAAAGGCATCGTCATACAAGCGAAAGTGCCGTGATGACATGCTCTGAACGACATCGAGCGTGGCGCTGTCGAGCGATACAACGGCGAGCGGCGGCAAAGCGCCATATTTTTCCAGCATCCCAGGTGAGGCCGCGAGCAAGGCAACCAGATGTGCGCCAGCCGAATGGCCCATGAGTACGAAACGCTTGGGATCTGCACCCCATTGCGCCGCATTTCGCTGGGCCGCGGCGAGCGCACGGGCAACGTCTTCGGCCTGCATGTACGGATCTGCCATCGGCAGCATTCGGTAATTGGTGGATATGAATAAAAACCCCGTGCCGCCCCAGCGTGCGAGCTTGTTATCAACGACGCCGCTGGATGCTTTGTCGCCGCGTCGCCAACCGCCGCCATGGACCATGAAGATCACCGGCGCATCGTGCAACGGTGTTTTGTCGATAACGTATGCATCGAAGTTTTGTGCCGGATCATTGCCGTAGGCAATTGTCTGTGTCGGATGATTCTGTGTGCGATTTACATCCAGCGTCCCTAGCATGTCGAACATGTCGGCATGGGCGACATTAACCATCACGTTTGGCAGCAGCAAGACACACAGGGCGAAGAAACGAGTGATAGTGGGCATCTTCAGTCTCCTTGCGTCAGTATGTATTCGGGTCGGCGCGTTTTTATTGTGGCGACAGCGCACAGTCGCTTGGATTATTACTGCATGCGCCGATTTCTCGCCGAGCCGAAATTCATGCCCTGAAGTGCGCGACTTCCGACTGCAGTTCCTGGGCAAGACGCTCCAGTTGCTGGGTAGCACCGGAAATTTCTGCAGCCGAGGTGCGCCCGCCTTCTGTCATTTGTGCGATGCGCTCTATGTTTCTGGCGATCTCTGCACCTGCAAGACGCTGTTCACGCAGCGCCGCTGAAATTTCCACAACCGAGCCCACCACACCTGACGAACTTTCGTTGATGCGCTGCATCGACTCACCCGTACTCTGGATTTGATGAACGCTCTGTGCCACAAGCGCATTACCTTGCAGCATCACGGCTGAGGCGTTTTCGGTGCTTTGCTGAACGGTATTGACCATGTCGGTGATTTCCTGTGCCGAACTGGCCGTGCGCTCGGCGAGCTTGCGCACTTCGTCGGCGACAACAGCGAAGCCGCGCCCCTGTTCACCGGCCCGTGCTGCCTCAATGGCAGCGTTCAGGGCGAGCAGGTTAGTCTGGTCGGCGACTTCCTTGATGACGTTGACGATGTTGCCGATATCCTGGGCCTGCTGGCCGAGCACCGCCATTTGTCTGCTGGCCTCGCCGACAGCATCTTCGATACGTTGCACCTCGGCAATCGCACTCTGTACATCTGAACCTCCTTTGCGGGAGAGCTCACCGGATTCGCTCGCTTGTTGTTCCGCGCGTGCCGCATTGTCTGCAACCTGGTCGATCCCGACCGAAAACTCTTCAACTGAAGCGGCCGCTGACGAGGTGGCGTCGCTTTGATGATTTGCACTTTCCAGCACATTTGTTGCCGAAGACGAGAGTTGCACTGCGGCGACGGCGAGATTTGCCGAGCGATTGCGCGTGCGTTGCACGATGGCCTGCAGTTCCCCGACGAAGTTATTCACGCTTGCCGCGATGGCATCCAGTTCGTCGCGCCCTCGGTCGGGCAGACGTTGTGTCAGATCGCCTTGGCTGAGTGGCTTGAGATGTTCGAGAATGCCGTTCAAGCTCGACTGCAGTGATCGGGAAACAGAAAGCACGACGAGCAGATTGATGATGGCGATCGTGATGACGAGACTGGTGTTGAGCCAGAATACCCGTGACGATACGGTGCTGGCCTCGCTGCTTGCCAATTGTGCGTCTGCATGACGCTGAGTGATGAATTTCTCCAGACGTTCATACAGGGGCTGGAATGTTTTTTCGTAGAGCGGACGGACCTCCTCGTTCGCACCTTTGGGGTCGGTCGCGGCTTGCTTGATCAGTTGCAGCGAAGCATTGTTGTAGCTGTCCCACTGATCGAGAATTCCCTTCAGTTCATTGCGGAGCGCTTCTCGCTTGATGGTGCCGAGGATGCGCGGGCCACGTTCGGTAATGCTTTTGCCGGCTGCATTGAAAATATCTTTTGTGTCCTGTTGCGATGGATCGAGCAGGATGGTTGAGACCGCACTGACCTTGATTTCGAGCAATTCTTCAACTGACAAGCTGCGCCGTTCGGCGGTGTCGTGCGCGGCTTGGATCGTTTGCAATCCCCAGAGCGTCGCGGCGGTGATGGACGACAGTCCGATCAAGGTAAATGTGGTCACGATGCGGAGCTTCACGCGGATGTTCATGATGGGCTTCCTGCTGAGTGAGGAGACTGCGAGAACAGACGATAGGTGTGAGGCTGAGGTGAATATATCCGATGATTTCAGATTTTTGAATTCACTTCTATCGAATTTGCGTCAATTTTCTTCCTGTTCGCACTCGTCGGCTGCCGGCATGCGCATGAGCTAACGCAGTCGAAGCGATGGCTTTAGACGGTTTGTTCCCCGTCGAGATAAAACCAACGCCATGCGTCATTCTGCAAGCGCTTCACGAAGCGGCTTGTCTCGTGCATGCGTTCGGCGCGTCCATTGACCTTGTAGCGGGCAATGAATTCAACCGTGGCTTCGTTGCCTTGTTCGGCATGGGCCAGCACTGTGAGTCCAATCCATTTTGGTTGTGGTGGCGTGCACAAATCAAGCGATGCCGGACGGGTTTCTTCGGCCCAGGTTGCCAGCAGGTAATCGGAAAGATTGTTTGCATAAGCGCTGTAGCGTGAACGCATGAGAGCTTCGGCCGTAGGCGCAGGGGTTCCGGCGTGGAAGCGTCCGCAGCAAGTGCTGTAGGCAGCTTGTCCGCACGGGCAGATGAGCGTGGATGGCGCGGCGGTCGGATTAAGGCGGTTTTTGTGGCTCATTCGCGAAGAAGGCCAGAGAGGGGCTAGCCTGAGGGGTGTGGCAAAATACGATCCAGAATAACGGAAAACAACTTCTCCCCGTATCGCCCCTGCAATGTCCCCTGAGCGCCGCTTGAAAATCCTGCTGAGCAACGACGATGGCTATTTCGCGCCCGGCCTCGCTGCGCTTGCTGCCGCGTTGGCACCGCTTGGCGATGTGACCGTGGTTGCGCCGGAGCGCGATCGCAGCGGCGCCAGTAATTCACTGACACTTGATCGCCCCTTGCGCCTGCGTACTGCTGCCAATGGCTTTCACTTTGTGAACGGTACGCCGACCGATTGTGTTCATCTGGCGGTAACCGGCATGCTCGATCATCTGCCCGATGTGGTTGTGTCCGGCATCAATCTGGGTTCGAACATGGGCGACGACACACTGTATTCGGGTACCGTGGCTGCCGCCACGGAAGGTTATCTGCTCGGCGTGCCGGCAATCGCCATGTCATTGGCATCGTATCGTGGCGAAAATTTTGCAGCGGCCGGCCGCGTTGCACGTGAACTCGTTGAACGTGCGGTGGCGCGTCCATTCGGGCAGCCGGTGCTGCTCAACGTGAATGTGCCGGATATTCCCTACGAAGCGATTCGCGGCACTGTCGTCACGCGTCTTGGCCGTCGTCACAAGGCCGAACCGGTCGTGAAGCAACTCACACCACGCGGCGAGCAAGTGTATTGGGTTGGTGCTGCCGGCCCGGCTGCGGATTGCGGCGAAGGCACGGATTTCCATGCGGTGGCGAACGATTGCGTGTCGATCACGCCGTTGCAGATTGATTTGACTCACTCGGCGCAGATTCGCGCCATTGACAACTGGTTGGGTGACCCGCTCTAAACATGAATTCGCAGGCTGGCATTGGCATGACTTCCCAGCGCACGCGCGTGCGCATGATTGAGCGTTTGCGCGAGAGCGGCATCCGCGACGAAAAGGTGCTTGCCGCCATGGGTACGGTGCCGCGCCATGCGTTTGTCGAGCCTGCGCTGGCGCATCGTGCGTACGAAGATACGGCGCTGCCTCTGGGTTTCCAGCAGACGATCTCGCAACCGTTTGTCGTTGCACGCATGATCGAATTGTTGCGGGAAAGCCCGAACGGTGCCCGCGAGCTGGGCAAGACATTGGAAATTGGTGCCGGTTGTGGCTATCAGGCAGCAGTGCTGGGTGTCTTGAGCAAGGATGTGTATGCGGTGGAGCGTATTGCGCCCTTGCTCGCCAAGGCGCGCCAGAACCTGCGCGAAATTCGGCTCGGCCATGTACGTTTCAAGCATGCCGACGGCATGCTTGGTCTGCCGGAGGCGGCGCCTTTCGATACGATCATCGTCGCCGCTGCGGCCGCGCGCGTGCCGCAAGCCTTGCTTGAACAACTGGCGCCGGGTGGGCGTTTGATTCTGCCGCTGTCGACGAATGGTCCCGATCAGGTGCTAAGCCTGATTGAACGTGGTCCGCAAGGCTTTGTCGAAACCCGGTACGATGCCGTGCGCTTCGTGCCTTTGTTGCCGGGAACCGTATGAAACGATTCATCATTCCGTTGCTTGTCTTGTTGCTGTCGGCGTGTGCTAATCAAGCACCGGCACCTGTGTCCGACCGTGGTTTCGTGCGCGATGGCGCAGTTGTCGATATCGCCAAGCCGGGTTACTACACGGTCAAGAAGGGCGACACGCTCTATAGCATCGCACTCGACAATGGTCAGAGCTATCGCGATGTCGCGGCGTGGAACAGCCTTGATAATCCGAATGTCATCAAGGTTGGCCAGTCGCTGCGTGTGGCACCGCCGGATCAAGCCGCACAAGCGACCGCCGCTCAGGGCGAAGAAGTCGTCAAGCCGATCAGCAATAACGATGTGCAACCGGTTGTTGCCGCTCCTGTTGCTGCGCCGGCATCGGCGACATTCCAGCAATCCCCGCTTGGCGGGAAGCAACCGTACTCGGACGATGCCTGGGCACGCGCACAAAATCCGCAAGCCTCGCAAGCCGCAGTATCACCGCAAGTGGTTGCAGCGCCTGCGTCAGCACCCGCTGCAGACAAACCGGCAGTTGTTGCAGCTGCTGCAGGCGATGATATTGCCGATTGGGCATGGCCGACTGCAGGCAAGGTCGGCACGCCTTTCTCCGAATCGGGCAGCAAGGGCATCGACATTCCTGCGAAGCTGGGGCAACCCGTTTATGCTGCTGCGGGCGGCACGGTGACACTGGTGAGCAATGCAGTGCGCGGTTATGGCAACCTTGTGGTCATCAAGCATAGCCCGACGTGGTTGTCGGTCTACGCACACAATGGCAAAGTGTTGGTTGAAGAAAAGCAAACGGTGACCAAGGGTCAGAAAATCGCTGAGGTCGGCGCTACCGATGCAGACAGTCCCATGCTGCACTTTGAAATTCGTCGCATGGGCAAACCGGTAGATCCGCTCAAATACCTACCGCCGCGCTAAGGCAGTTTTCTTGGGCGGCTTTCAGGCGAGGGCAGCATGAGCAGCGAAGATATCTTCACCGACGAGGACAACGAGGACGCGCTGGAAAAACCTCAGGCTGAAGTGGAAGCCGAGTTCAATCCCGCAACCGAGTTCCTCAATGACGTCACGCAGCTGTATCTCAATGAGATCGGCGCAAACTCACTGCTCAAGGCTGATGAGGAGCTGGCACTGGCACGGCGCAACCGTGCTGGCGAATTTGCGGCGCGCCAGCGCATGATCGAAAGCAATCTGCGCCTCGTTGTCAGCATTGCCAAGCGCTACCTCAATCGCGGCTTGCCACTGGATGACTTGATCGAGGAAGGCAACCTCGGCCTGATTCATGCGCTGGAAAAATTCGACCCGGAGCGCGGTTTCCGCTTCTCGACCTATGCAACGTGGTGGATTCGCCAGAATATCGAGCGCGCCATCATGAACCAGTCGCGCACCATTCGTTTGCCGGTGCATGTCATCAAGGAACTCAACCATGTGCTGAGGACCTTGCGGCACCTTGAGACCAGCGGCGAGCAACCGCCACATCAGGGGTCGCATATTGAAGAGGTGGCGCGCATTCTGGACAAGCCGGTCGAGGAAGTCCGCCACATACTTGCGCTGAACGAGCGCGCTGCTTCGCTTGATACGCCGCTGGATATTGATTCGGATCTCTCAGTCGGCGATGCGATTGCCGATGAAGATGCCGAAGATCCCGAGTTGCATCTTGAGCATGCCGAAATGGAAGCACGCGTTGCGCAGTGGGTTGATCAATTGACCGAGCGCCAGCGCAGCGTGGTCGAGCGTCGCTACGGGTTGAATGGTCACGAAGTAGTGACACTGGAAGCATTGGCCGAAGAGCTTGGCTTGACGCGCGAGCGTGTACGACAAATTCAGCTGGAAGCCATCGCCCACCTGCGCCGGCAGATGGCACGTGACGGCGTTGGCAAAGATGCATTGCTTTGAAGATGGTTTTCCGGTGATGAAATTTCCAAAGTTATTTTGAATTGCCGGAGTGAATGCATGTCCCGTACACAATGTCTTTCCCTGGCTTTGGGATTGCTGATTGCCTGTTTGGTTGTATCCGGTCTCAAGCCTTATGACCGCGCCACCTGGCTGATGGAAATTTTCCCCATCCTTATCGTTGTTCCGATCATGGCGGCGACCTATGGCCGTTTTCCGCTGACGTCGCTTTTGTATGTCCTGATCTTCATGCATGCGCTCGTGCTGATGGTGGGTGGTGTCTATACTTATGCACGCGTGCCGTTGGGTTTTGAGATTGCGGATGCGTTTGGTTGGCACCGGAATCCGTACGACAAGATCGGGCATTTTTTCCAGGGGTTCGTCCCGGCGCTGGCGGCGCGTGAAATCCTGATGCGTGGCGGCTATGTGCGCGGTCGCAAGATGCTGGCATTTGTCGTTGTATGTATCGCGTTGGCAATCAGCGCAACCTATGAATTGATCGAATGGGGCGCTGCCGTTTCACTCGGGCAGGGCGCAGACGATTTTCTCGGTACGCAGGGCGATCCGTGGGATACACAGTCCGACATGTTTTCGGCGCTCATTGGTGCCATTGCTGCCCTGTCTCTACTGTCCGGTATTCATGATCGACAGATACAGCGTTTGCGTTCGATGTCGCCCGAGCGAACAATGACCTCTACTGTGGCCGAGTGACCGGGCTGCGAGCTATTCCGCTGTCCCTACAATCTGACTTCATGTTTTTCCTTTAAGGCACGCGCCAGATCGCATACTGCCGTTGCATAGAAGCTTGAACGGTTGTAACGACTGATGACATAGAAGTTCTGATAGCCGAGGCGATATTCCGTAGGCTGGCCCGGCGTGACGAGGTCAATCAGTGCAGCGTCTTCCTGGGGGGCGTTAGGGCTGATGACACCGGTCATGTTTTTCGGCATCAGTTGCGGCTTGAGCCCGAGTGCGATCAGTGGCGCCGCATCGGCGTCGCTGATCTGTGCTGATGCAATGATCGGCCCGCCCTTGACCCAGCCATGCTGCGCAAGAAAATTGGCGACGCTACCGATGGCATCGATGGGCGTGGCGACGTCGACATCACCGTTACCGTCGAAATCGACCGCGTATTTGCGAATACTGCCAGGCAGGAATTGCGGCAGGCCGAGCGCACCAGCGAAAGAGCCTGTGTAGTCGCGCGGATTGCGGCCTTCGTCGCGGGCGAGCAGCAGCAGCTCTTCGAGTTGCTGGCGGAATAAATCAGCACGTGGCGGGTAGTCGAAAGCGAGTGTGGTCAGGGCCGAAAAAGTCTCGAAGTTGCCCATGTTGCGGCCATAAATGGTTTCGACACCAATGATGGCGACGATGATTTCCTCCGGCACGCCGTACTGGTCGCTGGCGCGCTTCACAACATCGGCGTACTGATTCCAGAAGGCCAGTCCGGCGGCGATACGCTTGGGTTCGACAAAACGCCCGCGATAGGTTTGCCACGATTTGATGGCCGGATTTACCGGCGGCAGAATCGCCTTGATGACCGCCGGCTTGAACTCGGCCTGATCGAACAGTAGTGTCAACCAGGCTTGCGGGAAGTCATCTTTCTTGGCAATGTCAGCGATGAAGGTCTGGACGTCATCGCGCTGGCTATAGGCGCGCCCTTGTGCATCCAGGCTGAAAGCGGATTGCGAGAGGCAGAAGGCAAGTGAAAACAGTGCAATGGATTTGGCGTATGTCGTCGTGTAGCGTGTCATGGCAGGCGGCTGATCAGGTCGCGCAGCATCCTGATTTGCTGCGGCGTGTTGTTGTTCGCATAGCGTAACGCGATGTAGTTATCGGCGATGGCGTGAATTGCCGCGGCATGCTGCGGTAATTGTGCGGCGGCGTGTTCTGCATAGGCCTGAGGTCCCATCCAGATGGGCGCATCGACCCCGAGTTTTTTCAGGCGGCGTTGAGCGCGATGCCACAGATTTTGTGCCGCATCGATTTGCCGGCGTGGGCGCATGACGAAGGCCAGCAGGATGGCGATCATCACGCCGCATAATGCGGCAAGCCAGATGACCATGGTGTTCCAATCCGGATCACGCATGCCGAGCCCGGCCAGTACGTCGCGCTGGCGTTGCGGGTTGAAGCCCAATACGGCCTGGTTCCACAGATTGGTGGCTGCATCGAGGCGATAGCGCAAGTCGCGCAGCCAGATGTTGTCGCGACGCGCAAACAGCGGTGCTTCGCTGTCGCCGACGGCGCGCTCCAGTCCTCCAGCGATACGCCCCGGCACGCTGTCGGCGGTCGGATCGGTACGTACCCAGCCGCGGCCGTTGAGCCACGCCTCAACCCAGACATGCGCATCGTATTGATGGACGGTGAAATAGCCGTCCACGGGATTGAGTTCCCCGCCTTGATAACCACCGACGAGTCGTGCTGGAACACCCGCAGCGCGTAGCGCGAAAGCGAAGGCCGAAGCAAAATGCTCGCAGAAGCCGCGTTTTTCGTCGAAGAGAAACGTGTCGATCGCGTTTTCGTTCATCGGTGGCGGGTTCAGCGTGTAGCTCAACTGCTGCTTCTGGAAGAAAGCTTCGGCCGCTTGCAGGATGTCGGCATCATTTGTGTAGCGCTGCTTCCATTCAGCCGCCAGTGCGCGCGTACGCGGGTTACCGTTGTCTGGCAGACGCAATGCGGCGGCAAGCCGCTGCGGGCTTTCCTGTGCACCGGTTTGCAGCGACAGATGGGAGCGCATGTCGTAGCGCAGTCTTGCGCGGACGGGCTGGCTGGCGAGGATGACGCCGTCGGCGTTGGCTTTTGCATCCGGCGGAATCTGTATCGGCGTGTCGAGCGTTGGTAGCCAGCGCTGGTTGTTGGCTTCGAGCGTGACCGCGTAATCGATGCCCACGTTATTGACGAAGCCATCGGTCGGATAGGGTAATGCGGTGCGCTCTGGCAATGGTCGATAGGCCCAGCGCGCGCCGTCGTAATTGCTCAGCGTCAGTGTTCGCCAATACTGTTCTTCCGGCGGCGGAATGTCGCCCTTGAATTGCACACGGAAAGCGATGGCGTCGGATTGCGCGAGACGGCTGATCGAGCCTGGCGTAATGGTGTCGGAGAGTCCGGTCGATTGGATCGTGGCGTCCTGCGGCATGCCCCAGAGCGGCCCCTGCACGCGTGGGAAAAGCAGGAACAATACAAGCATGAATGGCAGCGCCTGCAGAAGCAGCGAAGCACTGGTACGCAAGATTTTTCGTATCGGTCGCATTGGGCCGGATTGCAATGCGATCAGCGTACCGATGGTGACGATGAGCGCGATGAGCGATGCGAATGCAGCAGGGATGCGCTGATCGAAAAAAAAGCCCGCCAGCAGCAGGAAAAAGGACAACAAGACCACGGTCATGCCATCGCGCTGGCTGCGCATTTCGAGCAACTTCAACGAGAGAAAAATTGCCAGTAATGCCAAGCCTGGATCACGACCAAACAAGCGGTGGTATTGCCAGTGAACGCCGGCGCATGCGGCAACGGCAAATATCGCCAGCAGCCAGCGTGAAGGCAAACGTGCGCCACGTCGAACCCGCCATGCGTGCCATACCAAGCCGGCGAGGGCGGCCGCGATCAGCCAACCGGGCAACCAGGGCAATAAAGGCAACAATGCGGTCATGGCCGCGGCGAACAGCCACCCATGCTGAGTAAGCGTCAGTGCCGAGCCCGATTTATTCATGCAAGGCCAAGGCTTTCAGGCAGGCATGCAGATGCGCAGCGTCGCTGGCGGGGGCGATTTCGGTGCTGCCGAGACGCAAGCCGAAGCTGTGTCCGGCCGCATGCGCATCGAGCGACCAGCGCGTCAACACGGCAAGTTTTTCATCCACCGTTGTGCCTTGGGCGCGGGCGATGTCGAACCACAGCACATCGCCATGTTCGGCCGCGAATTGCTTCGACAGCAGGCCGCCGTCCAGTCGTGCCGAGGCTTTCCAGGCAACGTGCTGCAGCAAGTCGCTGGTGCGATGCGGACGCAAGCCGAAAAAGTCTTCCGGATCATTGTGCATGCGACGACCGGTGCCTTCACCCAACGGTAATAGTGATGGCATATCAGCCGGCGCGGGGTACACAAGACAATGCGTATTGAAGCGCGCATAACTCCATGCCCTGATAAGGCCGAGCGGCCATGTTGTTGCAATGGTCAGGCGTGGCATGGCTTGCCAACCGCGCTGTGCAGCACGCATGGAGATATTGACCGTCGCGTTGTCGCCGAGATCGACGTGGGTGCCTTCGCCTGCATCGAAGGCTAAATACACTGCGGGGCGTGGACGCTCTGTGCCGAGTGTTACGCTGAATTGGATGTGCCTGCCGGCGAAGCCAGACGTCGCTGATGCCGGGCTGAGGCGCAGGCCGGAAAGGTTCCGGAATGCATGCACGATGGCCACGATGCCAAGTCCGGCCAGCAGAAAGGTTAATGCGTAGCCGAGGCTGAGGTTGTAGTTGATGCTGGCGACGAGTAGCACGATCAGCGTTGCGGCATAGGCAAGGCCGGCCTTGGTCGGCAATACGTAGATGCGGCGTTGCGTGAGTATGAGCGGCGGCGTGTCTGCGGTACGTTGCCGCAGCCACCATAAACCCCATGAACGCCATTGCCGCAGCGAAAGCTTCACGGCAGCGGCACAGCCTCAATTATGTGGCGGCCTATGGTGCCGGCAGTGAAGCCGGCGCCATGCAGTCGGTGTGCAACCACGCCGGGCAGCACGGCCTGGACATCCTCAGGCAAGACATGCGTGCGGCCTTCGATCAGTGCCCATGCACGTGCGGCGGCGAGGAGGCCGAGTGCGGCACGTGGTGAAAGTCCGTGAGTGAAGTGCCCATTGCGGCTGTAGTCTGCAAGTGTTTGCACATAGTCGATCAAGGCCGGCGAGGCATGCACGGCGGTTGCGGCCTCCTGCAAGGCGCGCAATTCGCCAGCAGCGAGCAAGGGCGAGAGTTGCGCCACCATTTGCCGCCGGTCGCTGCCGGCGAGCAGTGCACGTTCGGCATCACGGCCCGGATAGCCGAGCTCGATGCGCATGAGAAACCGGTCGAGTTGTGATTCAGGGAGTGGGAACGTACCGATTTGATGTGTCGGATTTTGCGTGGCGATGACGAAAAACGGCTCAGGCAGTGGACGCGTAATGCCTTCCGTGGTGACCTGGCGTTCTTCCATGGCTTCCAGCAACGCACTCTGCGCTTTTGGCGTGGCGCGATTGACTTCATCGGCCAGAATCAGCTGCGCGAAGATCGGGCCGGGATGGAAGCGAAAACCACCCATGGTTACGCCGCTTGCATTGTCGAGCCCGCGTTCGAAGACGGAGACGCCGATGATGTCGGCCGGCAGCATGTCGCTGGTGAACTGGATGCGCTGGAAATCGAGCCCCAGCAATCGCGCCAGCGTATGTGCCAGCGTGGTCTTGCCGACGCCGGGCATGTCTTCGATAAGCAGGTGACCACGCGCCAGCAAGCAGGCGAGCGCGAGCTTCAGCGGCGTTTCCTTGCCGAGAATGATTTGTCCGGCGGCGTCGAGAATGGCGCGGCTGGCGGTATGGGCGTCCTGGCGTTGCATGGTCGGAAATGGGCGTGAAATTAGGAAAGTAGACAGAAATAAGCAGCAGAAAAACAAGGACAAAAACAAAAACAAGCGCTGGAAAAAGACACTGCTGCCTGACGGCGAAAATGCGGCGGTTTCGGCGATAATGGCAACTTTGCCACAAATCCCTGCATTCCCTTTTGGCGGTTGCAGGCCTTGGAGCAGTGCAGCACACGATATGAGCAACGCCACCGCTTTCATCTCTCATCCAGATTTCTGGAAGCACGATCCGGGTACTTATCATCCGGAGCGTGCGGCGCGCATGGATGCGATCAATGACCGCTTTGTGACGGTCGGTCTGTTCGATCATCTCGATCAATACGAAGCCCCGCTGGCAAGCGATACCGAATTGCTGCGCGTGCATCCCGAGGAATACATCCAGCGTGTGCGCCAAGCATCTGACGAAGCGCAACATCAGGGCCGCACTGTCTATCTCGATCCCGACACGGCCATGAGTCCGGCGTCGCTACCGGCGATTCTGCGTGCTGCCGGCGCGGGTGTATATGCGACCGATCTGGTCATGGAAGGCAAGGCGAAAAACGTATTTTGTTCCGTGCGTCCGTGTGGTCACCACGCCGAGAGCGATCGCGCGATGGGCTTTTGCTTCTTCAACAATATTGCCGTTGCTGCTGCCTATGCCGTCGAGCACTGGGCGCTGGAGCGCGTGGCCGTCATCGATTTCGACGTGCATCATGGCAACGGGACTGAAGAAATGCTGTCTGACCGGTCCGAGTACCTGATGTGCAGCATCTTCCAGCACCCTTTCTATCCAGGCTCGGGTACGCAAAATCCGGCTGAAAACATGATCAATGTGCCGCTGCCGCGCGGTTCGCGCGGCGATGCGCTGAAGAAGGCTGCGCTGGACGAATGGGTGCCGGCCCTGCGCAAGTTCAAGCCGGAAATGATCTTTATCTCCGCCGGCTTTGACGCCCACGTTGAAGACGACATGGCCGGCTTGGCTTTTGTAGAGTCCGACTACGCTTGGGTCACGAAATTGCTCAAGGATCTTGCTGACGAGCTGTGCAAAGGTCGCATCGTTTCCATGCTCGAAGGCGGTTATAGCCTGGGAGCTCTGGGTCGTAGCGCCGAAGCCCACGTTAAAGTGCTCGCCGGCCTGAATTAACCGAAACCTGATTACAAACCCTTGCATCGATACCGCCACAACGCAATTCTCTTTTGACAGAATCACGCACATCATGATTACCGGTTCGCTTCCCGCTATTCCCACTCCCATGCTTGATGACGGCAGCCTGGATATTCCGGCGCTGAAGAAAATGCTCGACTGGCACGTCGAGCAAGGTACTGACGGTATTGTCGTCGTCGGTACCACGGGTGAGTCGCCGACAGTTGATTTCGACGAGCACTGCCTGCTCATCAAGACCACCGTTGACCATATCGCCGGCCGTATTCCGGTGATTGCCGGTACGGGTGCCAATTCGACCCCAGAGGCCATCGAACTCGCGCAATACGCCAAGGAAGCCGGCGTCGATGCGCATTTGTCGGTTGTTCCTTATTACAACAAGCCGACGCAGGAAGGCTTGTACCAACACTTCAAGGCAATTGCCGAGGCTGTTGATTTGCCGTTGATCCTTTACAACGTGCCGGGCCGTACCGTTGCCGACATGTCCAACGACACGGTGTTGCGCCTGGCGCAGATTCCGAATATCGTCGGCCTCAAGGACGCGACGGGCGATCTGACCCGTGGTGCTGATCTGATCAAGCGCGCGCCCAAGGACTTTGCCATCTACAGCGGCGACGATGCCACAGGCGTTGCGCTCGTGCTGCTCGGCGCACACGGCTGTATTTCGGTGACGGCAACGGTCGCACCGAAGCTGATGCACGAGATGGTGGCTGCTGCATTGGCCGGCGATCTGGTGACGGCACGTGAGCGTCACTTGACGCTGCTTGGCCTGCATCGCAATCTCTTTGTTGAGGCGAATCCGATTCCCGCCAAGTGGGCCGTGCAACAACTCGGCATTATTGGTGGCGGTATCCGTTTGCCGCTGACAACCTTGTCTCCGGAGTATCACGAGCGCGTGCGAATTGCCATGCGCGAAGCCGGTTTGAAGGTTTGAAAAATTGGTTTGAAAAATTCTGGTCTGACATCCTGGTTTTTACTCACATGAAACTGTCTCATTCCCTTGCGTGCGCATTGCTGTGTTCGGTTGCTGTTGGCGTTCTTGCCGGGTGCAGTCTCATGCCCGAATCGAAGAAGATTGAATACAAATCGGAAGGCAAGAAGATTCCGACCTTGGAGGTTCCGCCCGATTTGGTAACGCCGTCGGCCGACAATCGTTTTGACGTACCGGGTGCGGCCAATAAGCCAACGACTTATTCGCAGTACACCAACGACAAGAAGGCCGATGTTGCCAAGGGTGATACCTCCGTATTGCCGGATGTCGGCAATATGCGTATCGAGCGCGACGGTACCCAGCGCTGGTTGCTGGTGCCGGGCGTCCCGCCTGAAAAGCTGTGGGACAAGGTCAAGGAGTTCTGGCAGGAAAATGGCCTGGCGCTGGATGTTGAAGACCCCAATACTGGCGTCATGGAAACCCAGTGGGCGGAGAATCGCGCCAAGATTCCGCAGGACTTTATCCGTAACACGCTGGGCAAGTTGATCGACTCGATCTACTCCACGTCCGAGCGCGACAAGTACCGTACGCGCCTGGAGCGTACGCCGGACGGTTCGACTGAGATTTACCTCAGCCAACGTGGCATGCAGGAAGTTTTCATCACCGAAAACAAGGACGATACGCGCTGGGAACCGCGTCCGCCGGACCCTGATCTGGAAGCCGAAATGTTGCGTCGTTTGATGGTGCGCCTAGGCAGCACTGATGCACAAGCGAAGGCACAGCTTGCTGCCTCTGCTACGCAGACCGATACACGCGCCAGCTTCGATCGCAATACTGGCGTGTTGACAGTGAATGAGCCGTTCGATCGTTCGTGGCGTCGTATTGGCCTGGCACTTGATCGCGTGAACTTCACGGTTGAAGATCGCGATCGCTCGCAAGGTATTTACTATGTACGCTATGTCGATCCGGATGCGGACGTAAAGAAGGGCGACACCGGCATTCTGTCCAAGCTGGCCTTCTGGAAGAGCAGCGACAAGGATATCGACAAGAACGTGCAGTACCGCATCTACGTCAAGGATATTGGCGACAACAGTACTGTGCAGGTGCTGACCCGTGAAGGCGGTGCTGCGCCGGTTGATACTTCGCGCAAGATCCTGAATCTGCTCTATGAGCAATTGAAGTAAGCGCTGAAGCAGGCTTCTTACGCCAAGTTTTTGCGTCAAGCATGTTTCGGTTCGCCTCGCTGGGTAGTGGCAGCAAAGGAAATGCGCTGCTCATCGAGGCGGGTAGTACGCGTGTCCTGCTCGACTGCGGCTTTGGCCCGCGCAATCTGGAACAGCGATGTGCCCGTCTCGGTGTTTTGCCGGACAGCCTTGACGCGATTATTGTCACCCACGAGCATAGCGATCACATCGGGGGCGCTTTTCCATGTGCTAGGCAGTTCGACGCCACCCTGTGCATGACGCACGGTACGCATGCAGCGTTCGTACGCAACAAGGTGGCGCTCGGCAAGACGGATGTCCGGCTGCAATTGATAGACAGCCATGCGGCGTTTGCCATTGGCGATCTGCAGATACAGCCGTTTCCCGTACCACACGATGCACGCGAACCCGTGCAGTGCGTCTTTTCGGATGGCAACCATCGACTCGGCGTACTCACCGACCTTGGCTTTTCTACGCCACATGTTGTGGCGCAATTGTCGGGTTGCGATGCATTGGTACTGGAATGCAACCACGATGCCGACATGCTGGCTGGCGGAGATTATCCGCCTTCGCTCAAGCAGCGTATTGGCGGACGTTTCGGGCACCTCGATAATGCGACGGCGGCAGCACTGTTGTCACAGCTGGATCGTTCCCGGCTAAGGCATCTGGTGGCTGCGCATTTGAGTGAGCACAACAACACACCCACATTGGCGCGCCAGGCGCTGGCCGAAGTCATGGCTTGTGATGCTGAATGGATTGGTATTGCCGATCAGGAAACGGGCTTTGACTGGCGAGTGTTGTAGCTTTTACATTAGCTTTAGCTAAGCAGCGCGATGACGCGCATACGGTTCTGGTTTCCGCCAAATCGCAAGCGCCAGCCGCTCAAAGCGGTGGCAGAAAAACGGCAATAAAAAAGCCAGCCCGAAGGCTGGCTTTTTTGCTTTGCAGCAGTCTGCTTAGTGGCTGGCAGCCGGAGCATCAGCCGGCTTGGCAGCATCAGCAGCCGGAGCGGCCGGAGCAGCAGCCGGAGCAGCGTCAGCAGCCGGAGCGGCGGCCGGAGCAGCAGGAGCTTCTTCCTTCTTGGCGCAGCCAACGGCAGCGATAGCGAGCAGAGCAGCAACGAGGAGCGACTTGTTCATGTGATATCCCTTTATCGATAAAAGATGATGCAGATGGACCCAATTGCTTGGGAGACCAGTTTGGACGCTAGTCAGCAAAAGATTCTAGCACAGCCCTTATGCTTGCCAATAAGTGACATGTGTCACCAAATGTTGGATTGGGCATGTGGATTGTACGAGCCCTCTTTTACAACTGCCTTACGCGGTTTTCCCGACGCGCAGAAAGCCGTCTTCATACCACGCGTGGAGTAGGTCGAGGCCGCTTTCACTCAGGTTGTCGCATACTGCCAAGGTACGGTTATCGGCAAGCGCACGAAATATTGTTTGATCCGTTCGCTCAACGACGCATTCCTCCCCATTGATGTAAAACACGTTCCCGGAAAACAGGAGTTGGGTCTTGGCATCGAGATGCACGCCATGTCGGCGCGCCTGCGTAGCAAACCGATTGAAAGTCAGTGGTTTTTCCGGGGGCTCGAAATACACATGCGGCTTCGGCTCGGTCAGGTACGTACCGAGAAAGTCGCGCACGATGGCGGTATTCCACTTGATTTCGGTGAGCATTGATTCGACTTGCGCAATCATGCCTTTGCCGATTTCGGCCGGATGTTTTTGCAATGGCAAATCAGGATCGGCATAGCGCCCCGGCAGCATCGTGCGTTCCTGCAGGTATGAGAGAAACCCTTCCATCAGCTCCTGTGCCGGCGGTGCGCGAAAGCCGATGGACCATGTCATGCAGTCGCCGACGGCAATGCCGTCATGTGCGTATTGCGGCGGCAGATACAGCATGTCGCCGGGCTCGAGCAGCCATTCTTCCTCTGTCTTGAAATGGCTGAGGATCTTGAGCGGTACGTCATCGCGCAGGCGCAGATCTTTCTGCTTGCTGATGCGCCAGCGACGTGTGCCCGTGCCTTGCAGGAGAAACACATCGTAGCTGTCGAAATGCGGCCCTACACCCGCGCCATCCACAGCGTAGCTGACCATGAGATCGTCGAGCCGTGCATGCGGGATGAAGCTAAACTCGCGCAGCAAGGCATTGCCTTCAGGGAGCAATAAATTCACGCCTTGCAGCAGCACTGTCCACAAATCCTTGCGGCGGCGAAAATCCTTGGCGGCGAAAGGGCCACGGCGGACATCCCAATTGCCCTCATCGTTACTGATGAGGCGCGCTTCAGCATCGTCGCGACAGGCAAGGTCAAGCATCGTAGTGCGATCAAGCAGTGTGCCGAAGCCGGGCACCGCACCGCGCACCAACAGGGGTTTTTTCTGCCAGTAATCGCGCAGGAATTCTTGGGCGGACAGGCCGCCGAGTAGGGTCGGAATCATCTGCAGATTATAATGCGGGCCCTTTAGTTGACCTATTTTGGGCTGTTTCGGCCTGTTTTCCCATGTCAGAAGTTCGTTATAACCCTGTCGCTTTCATCGAATCGCTCGACCACGAAGGCCGCGGCGTCGCTCATGTCGAAGGCAAGGCGATCTTTGTCGAGGGCGCATTGCCGGGCGAGCGAGTTGAGTATTCGAGCTATCGCAAGAAAGACAGTTACGAAAAAGCCCAGCTCACACGGATTGTTAAAGCTTCCAGCCAACGTGTGACGCCGCGCTGCCCGCATTTCGGCATGTGTGGCGGCTGTTCGATGCAGCATCTTGACTCCGACGCGCAGGCTTCAATCAAGCAGCGCGTGCTTGAAGATGCGTTCTGGCACATCGGCAAACTGAGGCCCGAGGTCATTTTCCCGCCCATTACCGGCCCGGCCTGGGGTTACCGTTATCGTGCGCGCCTCTCGGTTCGACTGGTACAGAAGAAGGGCGGCGTACTGGTCGGCTTCCATGAACGGAAGAGTAGCTACGTGGCCGAAATGGGGCAGTGCGAAGTGTTGCCACCGCATGTGTCGGCACTGATCATGCCGTTGCGTGCACTGGTGACAGCAATGTCGATTCCGGATCGCTTGCCGCAGATCGAAGTGGCTGTCGGTGACGAGCAGACGGCGCTCGTGTTTCGTCATCTTGAGGCGCTGACCGAGAAAGACGAGTCGTTGCTGCGGACATTCGCCGACAGCCACAAACTGACCATCTATCTGCAGCCCAAAGGTCCCGATACCGTGCATTTGTTTTATCCGACGGATGTCGAGCCGCTGTTCTACAGCCTGCCCGAGTTCGGCGTGAAGATGCAGTTTCGTCCGGTCGATTTCACGCAGGTCAACCATGGCATCAATCGCATGCTGCTGCGCCGTGCACTCAAGCTGCTCGATCCGCAGCCTGGCGAGCGTGTTGCCGACATGTTCTGCGGTTTAGGAAATTTCACGCTGCCGATTGCCAGAACTGGCGCAACGGTCGTCGGTGTTGAAGGGGCAAAGGCGCTCGTGGATCGTGCACTGGAGAACGCCAAGCTCAACGGGTTGGATGAGCACACCGAATTCGGCGTTTCCAACCTGTTTGAAGCGACGGAAGAAAGTATTGCCGCGCTCGGTCATTTCGACCGCATGTTGATCGATCCGCCGCGTGAAGGTGCCGCCGAGCTTTGCAGGGCCTTGGGCGAAGATGCGCCGGAGCGGATTGTCTACGTGTCATGCAGCCCGGCAACATTGGCTCGCGATGCTGCGATTCTGGTGCATGAAAAAGGCTATCGGCTCAAGGGTGCGGGCATTGCCAATATGTTCCCGCAGACGTCCCACGTTGAATCGATAGCGTTATTCGAGCGACTATAAGCGGCATGATGTCCAAGACATGCCCAAACAAAAACGGCAGCCTATAGGCTGCCGTTTTTCATGGAGCGAACTACCCTCAGTCGCGGTCGCCGGCAAATGCCATCAGCAGTTGCAGCAGGCTGGTAAAGAGGTTGTAGATATCGAGGTAAACCGACAACGTGGCGCTGACATAGCTGGTTTCGCCGCCATGCACAATACGGTTGATGTCGAACAGGATGAAACCCGAGAACAGCAGTACGCCGATGCCGGAAATGGACAAGGCAAGCGCCGGGATGTGCATGAATGCATTGGCAATCGAGGCGACAAGTAACAGGATCAAGCCGACGATCAGGAACTTGCCCATGTTGCTGAAATCGCGCTTCGTCGTGGCAGCGATACCGGCCAAAGTGAAGAAGATCACACCAGTGCCGCCGGCTGCAAGGGCGATTAACTGACCGCCATTACGGTAGTGCAAAGCCACGGACAGCAGTGGGCCGAGCATTACGCCCATGAAAAAGGTGAAGGCGAGCAACAACACGACGCCGAGGCCGCTGTTGCGGTTGGCCTGCACGGCAAACATCAGCCCGAAAGACACCCCCAGGAACAGCAGCAAGGACATGATCGGGTTCGCGACCATGAAAGGCACTGCGTACAAGGTACCGAGGAAGGCGCCAATGGCCGTCGGGATCATCGACAGGCCGAGCAGCGCGTAAGTATTGCGCAGTACGCGATTGGTATCGACAGACTGCGCCGAGGA